>JAHEGS010000056.1 GCA_024645005.1 Bacteroidota bacterium | reverse complement strand
TAGTAGAACGAGGGATGGAAGGTTTTACCACCCCCGAGACACATAACAAATGGAGCTTGCGTGCAAGTTGTACAGGCGAACTTGTTTTTGATCATGTTCGAGTACCTAAAGAAAATATTCTACCTGGCGTATCCGGATTGAAAGGGCCCCTCACTTGTCTGAATTCTGCTAGATATGGCATTAGTTGGGGTGCATTAGGAGCTGCGATGGATTGTTACGAAAGTGCTCGGAAATATGCAGCAGAACGTCTCCAATTTGGAAAACCAATAGGTGGTTTCCAACTCCAACAAAAAAAGCTATCAGAAATGCTTACAGAAATCACTAAAGCTCAACTGGTATGCTGGCGACTTGGAAATTTAATGAACGAGGGAAGAGCTACTCCGGCACAAATTTCTCTGGCTAAAAGAAACAATGTTGAAATAGCAATTCAAATTGCCCGTGAAGCACGGCAAATGCATGGAGGAATGGGAATAACTGGAGATTATCCCATCATGAGACATATGATGAACCTAGAAAGTGTCGTTACCTATGAGGGTACCCATGACATACACCTACTAATCTTGGGAATGGAAATCACAGGAGAGAATGCATTTGTATAGACTTTTAATCTTTTTTGTTATTGGTAGTTTTTGGGGATGTAAAACTCAATCTAATCTACCCTCCAAATATGAAATGGAACCTGTACTGCTCCATTTAGCAAGTGTTGATCAACCCGATTCTATCGGTTTTAATCTCGTTTCATCAATTCACAAACTCATCTACCCGCGTATTCAAAATGGGGATATTGCCTTATGGAAAACAAGTAAGAAAAAAGAACTAGTTAACAAAAGCCAATTCTTGAAAATTGAGGAGTCCTATGACACACGTTTTGTAAATAGCAATGATTTATTTATTCATGAATACTGGCAACTCATCGGAAAAGAGTTCGATTTTCTTGTACTGGGCTTTTCATTTGTTGGTAAAACATCCATTGGTGAGCCTGTTTCTTATGGTTTTGTAGATGCTGCTGATGTAATAGGGATTCTTAAAAGCATCAAAATACCGACTACACATCAAGGTCCATCAAACATGAGTTATTGGAATGCTATTCATTCTAAGCAATTTAATTTTAATGTCGTTCAATTTGGTAACAACGATTTTAAATCAAATCCAGAATTATCCGTACTACTTAAAAATCAAGCATGCTACAGTAGAAGTATAAATAGGAATTTTTATGTGCCAGAAAAATCTAGGCGTGTCATATATAAAATCATCTCTCCAAATATCAATAGTAATTTGGAGAACAAAAAAATATATACAGAAACAGAAAGTGGAATTAATGATAATAAACAAGTTATCTTGAATATCGCTAAAAAGTCTGTTGAGCCTCAAGATATCATTAAACCATGGTCAATTAATAGCATTCGTGTAATTGAAAAATGGAGTAATTATAAGAATATTCCACTGCAAGAATTAGAATATCTCCTTTTAGAAATAAATGGTAAAAACTATAAATTAAATAAACAAGAGATTGAAGAAGTTGGACTGTCAATTAATTTACAGGGAATTTCTGAATACTTAAGTGAGAAAAATTTCGATTTTATTATAGAAAAGGTAAATAGTGAATCCATACCTCCTCAAAAATCAGAGAGTATGTATACTAAACTCTTAAAAAATATTTAAACAACAAATTATGTCAAAGATTAAATTTGGAACAGATGGCTGGAGAGCTATTATCGCTCAAGAATTTACAACAGATAATGTTGCTCGAGTCGCATACGCCACTGCATTATGGATAAAAGAAAATACAGATAACCACACAGCCGTAGTTGGTTTTGATTGTCGATTTGGAGGAAAACTTTTCACAGAAACAACGATTTCTGTTTTAATTGACGAGGGAATAACCGTTTATACATCAGATTCCTTTGTTTCTACACCTATGGTTTCATTATCAACTACAATCCATAATGCCTATACCGGAATTGTAATTACTGCTAGTCATAATCCACCATCATACAATGGTTTTAAGATAAAAGCACATTATGGTGGACCAGCTATTCAAGCTGAAATTGATGCCATTGAAACAAAAATTCCAGAAGAATTCACACCTTCAATACTCCCATTTGATGAATTAAAAAAACATGATTTAGTTCACATGATTGATATGGAGCAAGAATATATTGATCATGTAAGGAACAACTTTGACATTGAAAAAATTAACTCTTGTGGTTTAAAATTCGGATACGATGCAATGTTTGGTGCTGGTCAAAATGTAATTAGGCGACTAATCCCCAACGCAACGCTCCTTCATGCAGAACATAATCCGAGTTTTGAGGGGCAAGCACCTGAACCGATAGCAAGAAATTTAGAAGAATTTTCAAAGCTCATTGCTCAGACAGATATAGATAGTGGTCTGGCAACAGATGGTGATGCTGACAGAATTGGTCTATTTGACGAGAATGGAAAATTTGTAGACTCCCACCATATTATCCTACTTTTAATTCGCTATTTGGTTGAATTCAAGAAAGAAAAAGGAAATGTATATACCAGTTTTAGTTGCACATCTAAAATAAAATCTATTTGTGACCACTATGGATTAAACCATTATGTTACTAAAATTGGCTTCAAATATATCTGCGAGGAAATGATTTCCAATCCAACATTGTTAGGAGGCGAGGAAAGTGGCGGAATAGCCGTAAATTCTCATATACCAGAAAGAGATGGAATATGGATGGGATTGATTCTTTGGGAATATATGGCAAATACAGGAAAATCCTTAAATGCTCTTATCAAGGAGGTATATCAAATAACTGGCTCATTTGCTATGGATCGTTATGACCTTCACGTCCCAGAAGACCAAAAACATGCTATTGTGAAAAAATGCATAGAAAAATCGTATGCTAGTTTTGAAGATTACCAAGTAACTGGTTTTGAGAATATTGACGGCTACAAATTTTTACTCAATGAAGATAATTGGGTAATGATAAGACCAAGCGGTACAGAACCGGTACTTCGAGTCTATGCGCAAGCACAAAATGCAAATGAAGTGATTAAGATTCTTGATGCTACAAAAGCGACCATATTGTCCTAGAGTATTCATTCTCATCCTAATTTGCCTGGGAATAACCTATTTATCTAACGCAAAGGATACGCTTGACCTAAAAAAAAGAAAAAACATCATTATAGCTGGCAACAGTGTAGCATATAGCTCACTAATGATTGGACTAAATGAATTATGGTACAAAGATTATCCCAAATCTGGCTTCCATTTTTTCAATGATAACAAACAATGGCTTCAAATGGACAAAGTAGGTCATATGTATTCTTGCTACTATGAGGGTTTAGCTGGTATAGAAATGATGAAATGGGCCGGTTATAATCAAAAAGAATATTCTTTGATTGGAGGAGCCTACGGTTTATTTATTCAAACTGGAGTTGAAATTCTTGATGGGTTCTCAAAAGAATGGGGAGCAAGTCCTGGCGATATGACAGCCAATATAATTGGGACTGGTTTGGCTATTTCTCAAAGCCTCTATTGGGATGAGCAACGGTTTATTATGAAGTTCTCCTTCTCCCCTTCTAACTATTCAAGATACCGTCCAAATGTACTGGGAAATAGCAACCTAGAGAGATTAATAAAAGATTATAACGGACAAACGTATTGGATAAGTTGTAATGTAAAATCTTTTTTACCTAAACGTAAATGGCCAGATTGGCTCAACTTTGCTGTTGGTTACGGTGCTGATGGAATGGTTGGTGGTGACGATAATATTTTTGAAAGTAACGGAATAACCTACAATTACTCACATATCAATCGTAATCGGCAATTTTATTTATCTCCTGATATCGATCTATCTAAGATTAAGACGAATAAGAAACTTTTGCGTAGTATTTTGATTGTTTTTAATAGCTTAAAATTTCCTATGCCAACGATTGAGTATGAGACTGAAACTGGCTTTAAAGGTCATTGGGTCAAGTTCTAAATTAGAGCTTTCTTAAATCTGCACCGTGTTTTCTTCTGTCGTCAAAAACCATTTTATATCGTCGCCAAACCCCCTTTTCAAATCTGAGATAATCATAGGTACCATCGGGTACATAATTTTGATAAACTCCTTTCATCAAAGGATTGATAGGAACTAGATTGGCAAACACAATGGCCTCCTCATGATCGTCATACCTACACAACATGGCGGCACGATCATTAAAATCAAAAATTATTCGCGACTGAAGATCGCCATCAAAATCAAAAATTTCCTCACCAAAATTAGGTTTCCCTTCATCATCAAACCACAATACATCAATTACCTTCCTGTTAGTCTTCGCATCTTGTCCATCCCAACCAAAGGTGATATAATAATCTTTCTTCTTCCAACGATAATGATGAATCTGATAAATGAGAACACCCATCCAATGGCGATTATCAAACTGTCCATAAATAACATTTCGATTGTATTCTGAACTATCATATAATCCATATAATTCAAGGCTATCCGGGTTATTCATTTGAATAGCTCCAAAATACATATACTTCCCACTATCCAAAAGTAAATTCCATGTAAAAACTCTGAACTTATCGTCTTCTGAGGTAATACTTGATACTGTTTTTAATAAATCAAAGTCATAATCAAAGGAGTTAGGAATTTGGAGTGCTGTTTTCAAGGTTTCAATGAAGTAATAACAACTTGTGATTCGTTCAACTTTATCAGAACCATTGATGATATTATAACTTAAACCCTCTAATTGATATTCATAATTTCGAATAGAATCAATATAAGTGGAGTCTGATTGTGACACTTTTACTCGTTGTCCAAAACTTGAAAAAGTGGAAATTAACAGAAAAACAAAATACAAATAGGACTTCATTCTTTATTTAAAACTCTATATATCAAACAATTAGTGTGAGGTTTTTTAAATATTCTTAATGACCATAGCACTTGCACCGCCTCCACCATTACAAATTGCAGCAGCTCCTATAGTACCACTATTTTGTTTGAGTACATGCAATAAGGTCACAACAATTCTAGCACCAGAAGCACCCAGAGGATGTCCCATAGATACTGCTCCCCCATTGATATTTACTTTAGAAGCATTCAGATTTAGAAGTTTATTATTAACCAACCCCACAACAGAAAATGCTTCATTCAGTTCAAAGGCATCTACATCGTCTAAAGAGCATTCTGCTCTTTCCAATGCGATTGGGAGTGCAACAGACGGAGCAGTAGTAAATAACTCAGGTTGGTGAGCAGCATCAGCAAACGATAAAACTTCTGCCATTGGCTTAAGACCTAACTCTTGAACTTTTTCCTCGCTAGCAAGAATTATACAAGCTGCACCATCATTAATTGTACTGGCATTAGCTGCAGTTACACTTCCATCCTTTTCAAAAACTGGTCGTAGATTTGGGATCTTATCAAAATTTACATTTTTGTATTCTTCATCTTCAGTCATCATTATAGGATCACCTTTTCGTTGAGGAATAGCTACGGAAACAACCTCATCATCAAATCTTCCTGATGCCCATGATTCTGCTGTTTGTTTGTAGGAATTGATTGCAAAATTATCCTGTTCCTCTCTTGAAATATTATATTTTTTAGCCGTATGATCAGCTGCTGTTCCCATCATATACTGATTATACACATCACGTAAACCATCATATGCAAGACCATCTATAGCCTTAAAATCGCCATACTTATGTCCTTTTCTTGAGTTAGGGATATAATGTGGTACTTGACTCATGTTTTCCATACCTCCAGTAACGACAATATCGTTATGCCCCAGCATAATGGATGAAGCACCCAATGCAATGGATTTCATACCACTAGCACATACCTTATTTACAGTTGTACAAGGGGTAGATTCTGGTAATCCAGCTAGAATAGCCGCTTGTCTTGCTGGAGCTTGACCAACTCCCGCTTGCAAAACATTACCAAAATAGACCTCATCTATATCAGAGGGGTTTAATTTCGATTTCGATAATGCACCTTTAATTGCAATTGAACCCAAATGAGGTGCAGAAATCTCACTTAACATACCATTAAAACTTCCCATAGGAGTTCTGACAGCAGCAACAATATATACTCGCTTCATATTGCTTGCGAAGATAATTGAATTACCTAATAGAATTAGAAAATTTGTTGTCTGATGCCAACTCGAACACCCGTAGAGTATTGATTCTGATGTACTGAATATGAGTCAGAAAAAGTAGAGTTTAAATTGAATTTCATATATGGGTTAAAAGTCAATTCGATACGTTCCGTGAGATTTTGGATTAAACTGGCCCCAATACTAATACCCAAACCTTTATCCTTTATTATAGCATCATTATCATTAAACCAATAATAATAGTCGGTATCAAAATCATATAAGAGGGCATTTACCTGATAAACTTTTTGACAATATGCTCCAAGATCGATTGCTATTTTAGCTTTATCAAATTTAGAAATCGTATACTGAACACCAAGAGGAATTTCGATGTATTTGTAATGGTTTGTGAAAGGAATATTTTTGGAATTTAAAGTAGATTCTGTTGCTGCGTAGGCAGGTTTTCGATTGTGAAATTCGGCATAACAGAAGTTAGGATTTTCCTGATTAATTGTTGAAACAAGGATTTGCTCACCGTAGCCAGCAATGTGAAATCCCGAATAAATACTAAATTTTTCTCCAATTTGCTTACCAAAATCTACACCAAAAGAATATGCTGTTATTGCCTTGTCTAGTGAATTTCTCTTTTCTTCTGTTAAACCCGTAGTATATACCCGATTTTGGTCTTCAGCAATACCATTTACTTTATTCACATCAATGTTAAATATTCTATAACTAAAGGCTGGAGAAAAATTAATACCCAAGTATAGCTTTCCTTGCTTGGGTACCATGTCCGGAGAAATTAGACTTTCACTTTTAAGTCTATCAATGTATTTGGCATGAAAATCATTGTTAATTAATGGATTAATGTCTATATGATCGATTCTATCAAGTGTGCTAGCAATTTTTTCAATTGCAGAAGAACTTGTCACAATCTCTTGCTCAAAAACTTGTTTGATTGTTTCAGTCTTTTTTGATTTTAAAATTGGTAAAATTACTCCATCAAGTTCAGAGGATAATGAAACCTCTGTATCTTCGACTTCATTAACATAGCTGCCATAGGTTGTTTGCTCATCAAGTTTATCTTCAGGAATATCGTCAGACGACCAAAGGCGACCAATATCAAGGCTAAACCCTTTAAACGTTTCACCAGTCACCCAAATATAGGTTTGAAAACCTAATAAACTTAAACCAACAGTAATCGCTGAAACCAACAGCAAACTCATACGAGTAGAGCTTTTATTATTGTTATTGATATCCTGCATTGAATTTAAAAGTTACGCAAATTTATAGTTTTAAGCCCTTTTGAAAAGTAATAACAAATACTATGACAGAAATATGATTTTTAGTAAAATTAAGGTTGAAGTCTTGAGATAATCCAAGCGTCTCCTCCTAGGGTATAGCGAATTCTATCATGTAATCGATTAGGCCTACCTTGCCAAAATTCAATTTCTCGAGGATTTACTGCAAAACCACCCCAATATGGGGGTTTAGTTAATGGTTCTGATTCAAATTTTTTTTCTATTTCACTCAATTGGTTTTCAAGATCCTTTCTAGAATCAATCGGTTTACTCTGATTAGAAGCCCATGCTCCTATCTGGCTACTTCTCGGTCTTGACAAAAAATATTCCTCAGATTCCTCATGAGATATTTTTGAGACTTGACCACGAACAATTACTTGACGCTCAAGATTTACCCATGGAAATAAAAGAGAACAATGAGGGTTGTTCTGAAGTTGCTGTCCTTTATGACTCTCATAATTGGTGTAAAATACAAACTCATTATCTATAACATCTTTTAATAGCACTATTCTACTATCAGGTTTATCATTATCCACTGAAGATAGTACCATCGCGTTAGGCTCTAAAATTTCAGAATTTAAAGCGTCTGTAAACCAACGATGAAACTGAATCAATGGATTATCTGAAATCTGATTCTCAGTGAGTTCTCCTTGAGTGTAATTTTGTCTTAAATCTTTCACTATCTTTTAAATAGATTGGCCCCAGCTCTGAGTCCTTTCTTGTTATTCATCGCTTTCATCATCTTTCGCATTTCTTCAAATTGCTTAACTAACTTGTT
>JAHEGS010000051.1 GCA_024645005.1 Bacteroidota bacterium | reverse complement strand
CATAACTTAATTTTTGTGTTAATACATTCATAATTGTACGGTATTACCGTTTTGTTATTTTTTTAATTGTCAACCATTTTTTATCTATTTGGTTGAAATTTAGAGCTAATCTTACCAGTAGGTAATATGCTAGAAATTATTCGACTTGAAAATAAAAAATGCGGTATAAATATCTATACCTTAATTCACTTTCACGGTTGGGACTTTTTTCAGAAACTTTAATTTACCTACTGATGCAGGCAAATAAGGTTACTTTCTGATACCTAGTTGTTTGATGAGCTCTCTGTAGTGAACAATATCTTTTTTGGCGATATAATTCAATAGAGATCTTCTCTTACCTACGAGTTTAACTAAAGTTAATTCTGTAGAAAAATCTTTTTTGTTCTTTTTGAGATGTTCTGTTAAGTGCGAAATTCTGTGAGTAAACAAAGCTACTTGTGCCTCCGCATGACCAGTATTTTTGGCATCTCCACCATACTGTGCTATAATTTCTGATTTCTTTTCCGCTGTTAATCGCATCGTTTCTAATTTTAAATATTTCTATTTAAGGGCTGCAAAAGTATACTATTTTTTAAGTTAAATCGGATAAATACTTAAATATTTTAGCAAATCTAGTAACCCCCAGCCCATTTGCGAACAAACCATTCTATAGACAATATCAAAAATATCACCCAAAATAGCACTCTAAAACGAATAAAGTCTGTGTATTTATGTTGATCTAATATTTGAGTTTTACCCACTTTATTGCTTAACAAATTGTATTCTAAGGAGTCTATGATCGTGGGTTCATAAAAGCGGCCATCGGTCTTAATAGCAAGTCTTTTTAGCAAATCAAAGTCTGCTGTTTGATTCATCAATTCCTTTTGCAAATCCACCACTACAAAAGACCCATTATCTGACAATTTTTGACTTCCTATAGCAGCACTTGCCACATAATTATATGATCCTGGACTCAAATTATTTAATGTAAGGCTATACTTTACATCTTGATCACTCATCGTATAGCGATACTCCTTTTTTTGCTCATCTTCAAGTAATACATTAATTTCATGTCCTTTCACAAACTCCAAACCTTGATTATACAACTCTCCTTGCAAGGCAACGGGTTCTTTTGTGCCAAATTCTGATTTAATTGTCTGAACTTTTAATAATTTTTTATTTTCCTTAACAGACAAATATTGCAATCCCTGATTAAATAATAATTTCGTTAAATCATGATTTTTATTTTGCTCATAATCTGCTAGCTTCCATTGCCATAATCCTGTGCCAGAAATCACCCCATATCGATAACTATTCTCATCATGCATTAACCAAAGAGGCTCACTTGTTTCAACATTTCCAATTTTTTGATACATAAAAATATCATTTGATGAAAATCCCTGCCAGTTACCATAAGGTGACTTTAGCGGTGGATATTGACTGATCAATCCTGCTTTTTCTTTAACATTGAAATAACTAAATTCTGTGTTTAAAATGGGTAATGTTGAATTAGAGACTCTTCCCAAGCTTTTGAATTTAATATTTTGACTACCTCTATTGAAATAGCCTGGATTAAATCGATCACCCACAACGCACAATACTGGCACTCCTTTCATCTTCAGCTCTTCAAATAAATCTAACTGGCTTTGACTTGAAAACCAATTGTGTAAAATCACCAAGTCCAACTGTCTATCAACTTCAAACTGGTTCATTTTTACTTGGACCTCATAATTCATATTGGAGGCGATAGAAGATTTCATCATCCCTATGTCAGGGTGAGGCATTTCACTCCATATCTGCACTTTTCGTTTCCCATCTATCACATCAATATAAAACACAGCGGAATTATTTTTCCTATTTTTTTCTTGATCAAATACAGTCAACTTTACATCTATTCTGTTTACTCCAATTTTTGTTGCTTCCAAGTTAAAATCAACCTCTTTGAAAAATTGATTTGAAGACAGAAAAACATCTTTTCGTTTGACCTCACTCCCATTTATTAGAATTTGAATAGTAGCATCTTTATCTTTCAGCTTATCTGCTTTCAATTCTACCAAGCACTTATAATTACTACCTAGATAAGCCATGGAATTACATTCCACATCTTGAATCCTCAAATCTGCATACTGATTTGTATCTCCCATTCCAATGGTATAGATGGGGACATTATAGTTTTCCGAAACACTTAACGGATTAACACCTGCATTGTAAATTCCATCTGTTACCAGGACAACTCCACCTAAATTTTGATTAAAATACTGTGATTTCACCTCCCGTAATGCCCTACCAATATTAGTCTCATTGCCTTTCAATTCAACTGTTTTTGAATCTGTATAATGGAGCGATTCATCAAAACGAATAAAATCAATTTGATAGTCATTACTCAAGCTTTCTTCAATCGCATTTAACTTATTTATAACTTTTTGAGTTGAATCTTTCATTAAATCCATCGACTTAGAATCGTCCACAAGCATGACCATAATCGGTTTTTGATCAACATAATTCATGTGTCTAATCACTGGTTCGAGTAAAAGAAAAGACAATAACCCAACAAGTAAAAAACGAAAAAATGAAAGCACATACACTACCTTTCCACCAAGACTATCTGTATTTTTTTGATTATAGAAATATAATACCCAAGCGTATAAAACCCCCAGACTAATACAAGCAAATATGAACCACGCAGAATAGGCAGTGGTTAGCTCCCATTTCATGGCGGTAAAATTAGTTTGCTTGAACGATTTTTCTATTTTAAATCATAAATTAATACTCATTCAACCATAAATATCTGAAACATTTTAATAGTAGATGAGTTATTAGATAATTACCTTTGTAACGTGATTGAAACTGACATCATTATCATTGGAGCTGGACCAACTGGCTTGTTTGCTGTATTTGAGGCTGGATTACTCAAATTAAAATGCCATTTGATTGACTACCTACCACAACCAGGCGGACAACTAGCAGAAATATATCCTAAAAAACCTATTTACGACATCCCTGGATTCCCAAGCATACTTGCAGGTGAATTAGTAGACAATCTGGTTAATCAATCGTCTCCATTTGACCCTGGGTATACGCTTGGTGAAAGAGCTGAAAATATCACCAAGACTGATGACAATCAATTTATTGTAACTACTGATAGAGGCACACAACACAAAGCACCAAATATCATGATTGCTGGTGGACTCGGCTGCTTTGCTCCAAGAAAACCAGAACTTTCAAACTTGGAAAAATTTGAAGATCATGGGGTTGAATACATTATCAAAGACCCTGAAATTTATCGAAACAAAAAAATTGTCATAGCTGGTGGTGGAGATAGTGCGTTAGATTGGACCATATTTCTTGCTAATGTAGCAAGTGAGGTAACTTTGGTTCATCGAAGAAAACAGTTTCGAGGTGCCTTGGATTCTGTAGAAAAAGTAGATGAACTGGCAAACCAAGGTAAAATTCGATTGATTAGAGAAGCTCAAGTTTCAAAACTTGATGGAGATCAGCATTTAACTTCAGTTGAAATTACTCAGAAAGATCAAGAAGTCATTTCCCTAAACGCTGACCACTTTATTCCCTTATTTGGTCTTAGCCCAAAACTTGGACCAATCAAAGAATGGGGTCTAGACTTAGGTAAGGAGGCCATTCTTGTGGATACCAAAGATTACCAAACCAATGTGCCCGGTATTTTTGCTATTGGGGATATCAATCAATATGAAGGTAAACTCAAATTAATTTTATGCGGTTTTCATGAGGCTACTCTTGCTGTTCAGAGTTGTTACAAAAGAATCTTTCCCGACAAAAAACTAGTCTTGAAATATACTACCGTAATGGGCGACCCAAGTGCAAAATAATATGAAAATATACCACAACAATCGATGTTCAAAAAGCAGACAATGCCTTAGTCTGTTGAGTAACAGTAATGTTGAAGTAATTGACTACATCAAAAATCCTTTAACCTTTGACGAACTATCATCTCTAATTTCAAAAATAGGCATACAACCTGCAGAGCTTATTCGAACCAACGAAGCCATCTGGAAGGAGAAGTTTAAAGGAAAAAAAATGAGTGACATAGAATACATCTCAGCAATGATAGAACACCCTAAACTCATGGAAAGACCAATTGTTGAAACAGCTGAAAAAGCTCTAGTTTGCAGGCCGCCAGAGCTGGCACTACAACTTATTTAATTATATCTTCCCAGACTTAATATGAACATCCCTTTGGGGAAAGGGCATCTCTATTTGATGATTATCCAACGCCTTTTTCACAGCTTCATTCGCAGCAAAATAGGCTTCCATGTAATCTACTGATTTTGCGTATGGCCTGAACGCAATGTTAACTGCACTATCTCCAAAACCAAGCACACCAACAAATGGCTCAGGATCCTTCAAAATCAAAGGTACAGAGTTCAATGCCTCGGAGATTACTTTTTTTGCTTTATCAATATCTTGATCATAAGCAATTCCTACTGAGAGGTCAATTCTTCGGTTATTCTCCTTTGTATAATTAAGCACCTTATTATTAGCAACCTGACCATTGGGGAGTACCGCAGTATTATCATCTGGAGTGGAAATCACAGTATACAATATAGTTATTGATTGAACGGTTCCTTTAATCCCATCGATTTCTATTACGTCTCCAACTTTGAATGGCTTGAAAAATAATATTACAACTCCACCGGCAAAATGCGATAGGCTACCTTGAAGAGCTAAACCAATTGCCAAAGAACCAGCACCTAGCATAGCCACGAAACTGGTAGTTGCAATCCCAAGAATCGATGCCACACTCACTAGCAATAAAATCCGCAGTGAAAATCGTGTAACACTGCACAGAAACGGAATAAGGGTTATCTCAACTTTCGTTGACTTTAATTTTCGTTCCAACCACTTCGTAAATCTACCTATAAACCACCAACCTCCTATTAATAAAATAAGACCTAAAGCTAACTTAGGAATATAGTCTGTAACCACTGAAGCAAATGCTACAAAACTCTCTTGAATCTGTTCTTTATTCATGTATCTACATGCAATTTTAACAAAATATGAATAAATATTGCCACCTGAGGCTATAGAATAGAATTACACAATTATCTTCGTTGTTTCATATTATCATGAAGATATCCTACAACTGGCTTAAGCAACTGATAAATATTGACTTACCTTTAGAAGAAGTTTGTGAAAAACTCACGATGAGTGGTCTTGAGGTAGAACACATTATTGAGACAGAATCCATCAAAGGAGGATTAAAAAATCTAATTGTTGGAGAGGTAATGTCAAAAACAAAGCATCCGAATGCCGATTCTCTAAATCTCACTACTGTTGATGTTGGTCAGGACAGTTTATTGTCCATCGTATGTGGTGCAAAAAATGTTGCTGTTGGTCAAAAAGTGGTTGTTGCTCCAATTGGTTCAACCATTCATACCCCTACCGATAGCTTTAAAATTAAAAAGGCGAAAATCAGAGGGGAAGTCTCCGAGGGGATGATTTGTGCTGAAGACGAAATAGGATTAGGATCTGATCACGATGGCATACTTGTTTTAGATAGTCAAACTAAAACAGGAACACCACTAACCGATCTTTTCGAAGTAGAAACCGACCAACAAATCGAAATAGCAATTATCCCAAACAGAGGTGATGCTATTTCTCACCTTGGAGTAGCTAGAGAACTTCAAGCATTAACTGGAACAAAGTACAAAAAGCCCACGATAGAAAAAGTTGATGCTCGTGGAACAATGCGGATAGATGTATCTATCAATGATGAACAAGCCTGTCCAAGATATGCGGGGATAACTCTCAGTTCTGTTGAAGTAAAAGAATCGCCAGAATGGTTAAAAAAGCGACTGCAATCTATCGACTTAAAACCCATCAATAATATCGTAGATGTTTCTAATTTTATTCAACATGAAATAGGACAACCGCTACATGTTTTTGATTACGATAAAATCCAAGATCATAAAATTATCCCTCGATTTGCGAAAAAGGGTGAAAAACTAATTACGCTTGATGGAGAGGAAAGAGACCTAAACGAAAATCACTTTATAATCGCTGACTCGTCTCGTCCACTTGCACTAGCTGGAGTTCTCGGCGGTCTAGACTCTGGTGTTACAGAATCGACTAACACCATTTTTATTGAAAGTGCCTACTTCGATCCTGCTGCTGTTCGTAAAACAGCTAAAAGCTTTGGTCTAAACACTGACTCCAGCTATCGATTTGAAAGAGGCATTGACCCAGAAATGGTAGAGTTTGCTCTCACCAGAGCTGTGAACCTAATTATGAAAGTAGCTGATGGAGAAATAAGTTCAGAGATCATAGATATCTACCCTGAAGCGATCCAACCAAGACAAATAGAAATTAATTTTGATGAATTCAACCGTTTTATTGGCTACAACATTCCAAAAGAAAAATCAATTGAAATTTTAAAGAATTTAGAAATAAAAATTCTTGCGAACAACGACATCAATATCCTTTTAGAAGTCCCTAGATATAGACCAGATATTGAACGACCTGTAGATATTTATGAAGAAATTCTTAGAGTGTATGGATTTGATAATATCCCCATTCCAGATAAGGTAAACTATATTCCGTCAAATATTGACAAGAATGCACCTAACAAACTGAAATCTAAAGTCAGTAATTACCTTGCAAATATTGGATTTAATGAAATCATGAACAACTCATTAGTTCCATCACGAATGTATGCTGAAGAAGAGCTAAAAGAGGCCGTTTATATGCTCAACCCTTTGAGTATTGATATGGATGTGATGAGAATGGAATTAACCAATTCTGCCCTCGAATCCGTAGCATACAATGTAAACAGAAAAAATACAGATCTTAAATTCTTTGAATTTGGCAAAACGTATACAAAAAAAGAAGACAATTACATTGAAAAAGAAGTTTTACAGCTCACTTTCTCAGGCAACAGACACCCCGAACATTGGAGTGTAAAAAGCACCCATCTGACTCACAATGAGCTCATTGCAGTTGCAATAGGAATTGGGAAAAAACTAAATATTTCTGAAAGTAAGATAAAAAAGGTAATGAAGCTTGAGAATGTATCATCAAATCAACTCAAATTTCATGGATTAAAGCAAGAAGTAATTACATTGAGCATTGACTGGGATGCTTGTTTGTCTCTTGCCAACTCAACTATTCAGCTCAAAGAAATACCCAAATATCCAATTGTTCGAAGAGATCTTTCCATCGTTCTTCAAAAAGATACAGGTTATGAAGATGTAGCCAAAGTTGCCAAATCAACATTACAACAAAAGCTTACAGATATTCTGCTATTTGATGTATACGAGGGCAAACCCTTAGAAGAAAATCAAAAGTCATTCTCAGTAGCTTTCTTCTTATATGACCCTAAAAAAACGATGGAAGATTCTGAAATAGACCATCTAATGCAAAAACTCATTCTAAATTTAGAAAAAAACGTCAATGCGATAATTAGAAAATAATGGAATTACTTGCTCGTTTAGAACATATAGAGCTTAAAATCGCTCAAATAAAAGAACGAAACAAGGAGTTACTTTCAGAAAATGAACAACTCAAAAATGAAAATTTAGAACTCAAAAATAAACTAGAAGACGCTGCTCAAAAGTTGAAAAACCTTGAGGAAACAAATAAAATGATTAAACTTGCACATAGCATAGATAATCCCGAAGATCGTAAAAAGTTTATCCAAAAGATAGATCGAATGATTCAAGAGATTGATCAATGCATAGAATTAATTAACCTATAAACTAACACAGAAACAGACTAAATGTCTGAAAACGAGATTTCCATAAAAGTCAATATCTGCGATCGGTTTTATCCACTACGCATCAAAACCTCTGAAGAAGAAGGGGTAAGAAGTGCAGTGAATAAAATTAATGAACGAGCTAAATACTACAACCAAAATTTTTCGATACAAGACAAGCAAGATGCTTTGTCTATGGTTGCTCTTGAATTTGCCTCGAAACAAAAGACAACCATTGCTGAATCAAGTGACTTTTCTACCATAAATACAAAGCTTAAAAGATTAGAGCAATTGCTTGAAATTTAAAAACGGTCAACCCAGGATTTCTCAACATTCAGCCCTTCAGTTCTTTTTCTAAAATGAAAAAAGAAAAATGATAGAAGCTATAATCGCAATTGCAGGATTAGCCATAGGTGGTGGAATAGCATGGACTGTTGCATCCAAGAATTCTAGCACAAAAGCTGCCGAAATGGAGTCCAAAGC
>JAHEGS010000045.1:4775-8291 GCA_024645005.1 Bacteroidota bacterium | reverse complement strand
CTCGTCCAATATGAAATGATGGAAGAATTGGAAAATAATATATGAGTCAACATCAAGGAAATTTTTTAGAGGATTTTTCACCTAACCAGGTATTTGAGCACGCCATTCCAAGAACCATTTCTGATGGAGATGTTTCTTTATACCTTGCTCTTGTAGGCAATCGAAATCCCTTGCACTGCTCAATTTCAACTGCACATAGTATAGGTTTAAATGCCATCCCAGTCGATGATATGTTACTTTTTCATATCGCATTTGGTCGAACAGTGAATGATGTTTCTTTGAATGCAGTTGCTAATTTAGGATATGCAAATATTCAGTTTAAAAAGTGTGCTTACGTTGGAGATACCATTCGATCAGAATCTCAAGTTATTGGTGTAAAGGAAAATTCAAATAGGTCGACTGGCGTAGTCTATGTCAGATCAACGACCTTTAATCAAGATAATGAAGAAATACTATCCTGGGTGCGCTGGGTAATGGTTCCAAAAAGAAATAATGACTCAAAAATTAACGAACTTATCCCGAATGATTTACCAGAGATTTCAGATTTATCAGAGATTCATCGCAATAATGTTTCATATGCAGATTTTAATTATAGCGATACCGGATCAGATTTATTATTTGAAAGTTATGAAATAGGTCAAATCATAAATCATTCCTCTGGAATGACCATTGATGAAACAGATCATACTCTTGCAACCAAACTCTATCAGAATAACGCAAAGCTGCATTTCGATGCTCATATGATGAAATCTACGCCATTTAAAAGACGTTTAATTTATGGAGGTCACATCATCTCATTATGTCGCTCATTATCATTTGAAGGTCTAGAAAATGCCCTACAGGTGGTGGGTGTGAATTCTGGTGTTCATTCTAACCCAACATTTGCTGGAGATACCATTTACACAAGAACAGAAATTATCGATAAATTTGAGCACAATAATTTTTCAAACGCTGGAATTTTAAGGCTCAGACAATTGGGTATAAAAAACACGCCTAGTGCTCTTATTGAAAATATTACCAGTGAAAAAAATGGGAAAAAAATTTACAACCCAAGCATAGTTCTTGATATTGATTATTTTGTAGTAATTCCAAAAAGGAAATAATTATGGCTTTAACTCATCCTAACGAAGCATTATTTACAGGTGAAAAACCTTTCCCAATGATTCCAGTGTGTGAGCACTTTGCTGGCAGTGAAAAATTAATTACTAAAGCACTCGGTTTGCAAGAGACACTAGGCCCTGTCTTTAACATTACCTGTGACTGCGAGGATGGAGCTGCTGCCGGCCAGGAGCAGGAACACGCTGAGATGATTGTTCGTATCCTCAATTCTGAAGCAAATCAATTTAAAATGGCCGGCTCTAGGATTCATGACTTCACTCATCCTCATTGGAAAAAAGATGTAGATATTCTTGTTGCTGGAGCAGGAAACGTTCTTAGTTATATTACGATTCCTAAATCTACCAATGTTGAGCAACCAAAAGAAATGATTGCTTACATTCAAAAAGTCGCTAAAGATAATAATATTAATCGTGAAATTCCAATTCATGTGCTTATTGAAACGCATGGAGCTCTCGCTGATGTGCATAACATTGCAAAACTTCCTTGGCTACAAGTGTTGGATTTTGGGCTTATGGACTTTGTCAGTGGTCACCATGGGGCCATACCTGCATCAGCGATGCGAAGTCCAGGTCAGTTTGATCATAGGTTACTATCGAGAGCTAAAAGCGAAGTGGTTGCTGCAGCGATAGCCAATGGTGTAGTGCCTGCACATAACGTTACATTGGATTTAAAAAATACTGAGACCACCTTCTCGGATGCGAAAAGAGCACGTGATGAGTTTGGTTTCATGAGAATGTGGAGTATCTATCCAACTCAGATCACAGCAATTGTCGATGCAATGAAGCCAAATTTTAATGAAATACAAGATGGAGCAGAAATATTAATACTCGCCCAGGATGCCGACTGGGGGCCGATACAATTCAAAGGTGAGCTTCATGATCGAGCGACTTATCGATACTTTTGGGAAATCCTTCAAGCTGCAAAACAAACAGGTCAAAATATTCCTAAAGAAGCTGACCAGAGATTTTTTTCATAGAAAGGTTATTTGATGTCTGCTGGTAAAAAATTTAGAGATGCGCTTGTTCAAGAAAAACCACTTCAGGTAATTGGTGCGATTAATGCTTACCATGCCCTCCTCGCCACCCAAACTGGATTTAAGGCATTATATCTCTCTGGTGGTGGTGTTGCGGCGGGTTCCTTAGGGATTCCTGACTTAGGTATATCGACTTTGGAAGATGTATTAATAGATATCAGAAGAATCACTGATGTGACTGATACGCCCTTGCTTGTTGATATAGATACAGGGTTTGGTGGTGCATTAAATATATCTCGGACAATTAAGTCAACCATCAAAGCTGGTGCCGCAGCTATACATATTGAAGATCAGGTGCAAGCGAAACGATGTGGCCACCGTCCAAATAAAGCTATTGTTTCACAACAAGAGATGGTAGATCGTATTAAGGCTGCAGTTGATGCTAAAACAGATCCAGACTTTGTCATTATGGCTCGTACCGATGCCTTAGCAGTAGAAGGATTATCAAGTGCAATTGATCGAGCATGCGCATGTGTAGAGGCTGGTGCAGACATGATATTTCCTGAGGCAATGACAGAGTTGTCTATGTATCAAGAGTTTTCCAATGCAGTCAAAGTCCCTATTCTCGCAAATATTACTGAATTTGGATCAACCCCACTTTTTACTAGAGAGGAATTGGCGGGTGCTGATGTCAGCCTAATTTTATATCCACTAAGCGCCTTCCGAGCTATGAATAAAGCCGCCTTAACCGTTTATGAATCAATTCGGCGAGATGGAACACAACAAAATGTAATAGAGCTGATGCAGACCAGAAATGAATTATATGAATTTCTCAATTATCATGCCTACGAAAAAAAATTAGATGAGCTGTTTGAGCAGGAGAAATAGATTACGAAGGAGAATTTATGAATAATGTCACTGAAAAAAAAGTAAAAAAGGGAGTAGCCCTTGCCGGTGTAAATGCTGGTACTACTGCTGTTTGTACCGTTGGGCACACTGGAAATGATCTGCATTATCGTGGTTATGATATTTTAGATCTTGCAAAATATTCTAATTTTGAAGAAGTGGCTTATTTATTAATTCATGGTGAATTACCGAATTCTGATCAATTAATAGCATACAAAGATAAACTTAAAACACTTCGAGATATTCCAGATGCGGTCAAGATAGCGTTAGAGCAACTGCCAAAAAATGCTCACCCAATGGACGTGATGCGAACAGGTTGCTCAGTCCTGGGAACAATTGAACAGGAAGGCGAAGATCGTGATATTGAGAATACAAAAAATATTGCTGACCGTCTTATTTCTTGTTTTGGCTCAATGCTGATCTATTGGTACCATTTTTCTCATCACGGAAAAAAAATAGATTGTGTATCTGAGATGGATTCCATAGCAGGACATTTTCTATATTTATTGCATGGAAAA
>JAHEGS010000045.1:0-4675 GCA_024645005.1 Bacteroidota bacterium | reverse complement strand
ACCAATAAATCAAAGATAAAGAAAGGTAAAAAATGTCTTCACATATTTCTAATGTAAGGCCTGAGCCCGATCAGGTCATCGTAGATATTGCAAAATATGTAAATGAGTATGAAATTAACAGCGATGAGGCTTTAGATACAGCAAGATATTGTTTAATGGATACATTAGGATGTGGTCTAGAAGCACTTAGCTATTCAGCATGTACTAAACTTTTAGGGCCGGTTGTTCCAGGAACTACTGTTCCTAATGGAGCAAAAGTTCCAGGAACCAATTATCAATTAGATCCCATCAATGCAGCATTTAATATTGGGGCCATGATCAGATGGTTAGATTTCAACGATACTTGGTTGGCAGCGGAATGGGGTCATCCATCCGATAACTTGGGGGGTATTTTAGCAGTTGCGGATTGGCTGTCAAGAACAAGAGTTGCGGAGGGTCAATCCCCCCTTCTCATGAAAGATGTGCTCATCGCCATGGTCAAAGCCCATGAAATTCAAGGGGTAATTGCTCTTGAAAATAGTTTTAATCGAGTCGGTTTAGATCATGTACTTTTAGTCAAAGTAGCCTCAACAGCAGTTGTCGCAAAGATGTTAGGAGCAAGCTATGAGCAAATCATTGATGCCGTCTCTAATGCCTGGTTAGATGGACAAAGTCTCAGAACCTATCGCCATGCTCCCAATACAGGTTCCAGGAAATCATGGGCTGCGGGTGATGCAACCAGTCGCGCTGTAAGATTAGCGCTCATGGTAATGAAGGGTGAAATGGGTTATCCATCGGCACTTACTGCAAAAACATGGGGGTTTTATGATGTGTTATTTAAAGGCAAACCTTTTGAATTTACTCAAACATACGGTTCGTATGTAATGGAAAATGTTCTCTTTAAAATATCTTTTCCCGCTGAGTTTCATGCTCAAACCGCAGTGGAGTGCGCGCTAGCGTTACATCCAAATAATATTGACTTGATAGACACCTTAGAAAAAATAAATAAAATTGATCGGATTGAAATTACAACCCACGAATCAGCGATTAGGATTATTGATAAAACAGGTCCACTAAATAACCCAGCCGATCGTGATCATTGCATACAGTACATGACATCCATTGGTTTACTCAAAGGCAATCTTACCGCACAAGACTACGAGGACACGGTAGCAAATGACCCGCGAGTGGATGCACTTCGAGAAAAAATGACTTGTGTTGAAAAACCAGAATATACCAAAGATTATCTTGACCCAGATAAAAGATCAATTGCTAATGCAGTACAAATTTTTTATAAGGATGGCTCATCTTCTGAACAAGTGGCAGTTGAATATCCAATTGGGCATCGACGTCGAAGAAGTGAGGGAATTCCAGAGTTGATTAAAAAATTTAAGATCAACTTGAAGCGTGAATTTGATGATACTCGGGCTGAAAAAATTATGAATCTGAATTTAGATATTGATTTACTTCAACAAACACCAGTCAATGAATATGTGGATCTATATACTAAGTAAGCTCAGACTGTATTGCTCTTAATTCATCAAACGGATCTTGGTATTCATCATATTCATGATCCGTTTGGGCATACCAATAACGACTATTAGATTCATCCCCTTCAATTTTATGAAGGACTGCATGGATCCAGTTCGAGTAATTTGAATGCATCTCTTGTACAATTTTGTGAGACGCATCCCATTCATCATTAATTGCTAACTCTAGTGCTTTAACAAGACTATTATTGCTCACTAATTTGATTCCTTTTGCTTTCTATATTCGCAATCTGGTAAATGATTTTCTAAGAGTCCATTGATTGTTAAAGTGGGCACTTTACAAAATTGACACTGGTAGTTATTCACACCCTCCTCAATTCTTTCTTGTGGGTAATCGATAAAATATTTACTCATTAATACCTGTCTCCTTAATCATCCATTCTAAATATTTTTTCTCTGCATGTATATCAAGCACAATTAACTCTGGTGTCTCGTATGGGTGATTCACTAAAAAAAAATTTTTAATCTCTTTGATCTTCTTATTTGTAGTTTTTATGATCACCATTGTTTCAGTATCTGTGGCGATTTTATTTTTCCACCAATACATCGATTCCACGTTATCAATCAGGTTGACACAAGCAATCAATCTTTGATTTAGCAATTCGCTAATAAAAGACTTACAATTCTTTTTAGGTAATGTAGTTATGATGAGTTTGGGGCTATTAAAAAACATAAAAAACTATTCAAATTATTTTCAATACATTATAGTTGGAATCATATGTTATTTAAAAAACATTTAACAGAAGCTGGAAAACCATATTGGAGACATTTTATGTTTGCTTTTAAGGCTGGTTTCCTTCTTATCTATGCTGTTATCGCCTCAATTATTCATGCATTAATTCCCTCTATATTTCCATTTGTAAGTCAAAAAATTGTCCAAAGGTTAGTAAAAGAATCTGAACAAGAAAGAAGATCGAAATGAAACTCCTACTCATCCCCTTTTTAATCTTATTTAATTGTATCGTTCATGCATTACAAATTGGGGATATGACCCCTGACTTTAATGCAAACACAACAAAAGGAGATCTTAATTTTTACAAATGGTCTAAAGACAGTTGGGTGGTATTATTCTCTCACCCTGGTGACTTCACTCCCGTCTGCACTACTGAACTAGCTTATGCCGCTTTTCTGCAACCGGAGTTTGCTGACAAGAATGTCAAGCTTATCGGACTTAGTGTCGATTCACTTGAAGATCATAAGGAGTGGATCCCGCACGTGAATGCTTACAAAGATAAAATTAAAACAGAATTCTCGCTAGAAAAATCTTTGGATAAGTTTACTGATGTATTTAAAAGCCGTCCTGATGTGAATTACCCAATCATTGCTGATACCTCAATGGAGATTGCAAAAATTTTTGATATGATTCACCCGAATGCTAATCCCAATGAAAGTGCCTTTGGAATCAAACATAAGGCTACTATAAGATCTGTATATATTATTTCGCCAGACAAGAAGATCCAAACCATCCTCACCTACCCCATGCACGTAGGAAGAAACTTTTATGAAATTCTTAGGACGGTTGATGCCCTTCAAGTCGCAGATAAATATAAAGTTTCTACGCCAGCAAATTGGAATCCTGGGGATGAGGTGATTGTTCCCACCTACATTACCAACGACATGATAGAAGAGCATTACTCAACTAATGATTTCACCGAACATCAACAATATTTAAGGATGATTGAACAGCCTGGTTTTTATCAAGGCAATAAAAATAGAAATAAAAGCCGGATTTATAAAAAGTAATTAGTTTAGATCAAGAATTGTTAATGTACCCGCTTTCATATCAGGAACATAAACTTTTTTGTTATCTTGACTTAAACTTATATCTGCTGCCGCTTCAAACTTATCACTTACGAGCTCAGCTTTACCATCAATAAGCTTATAAAGCTTGCCTTCTAACCAACTACTTAAAAAGAAGGTTTCCTTCACTTTAGCAATTCCGTCTCCACCATTAAATCCATCGGCAATTTTCTTGAAAGATTTTTTGTTTAAATCAGCTTGAAAAAACTCACCAGCCCAGTCCAGAATATAGAGTGTCTCTCCATCTAAAAGAAGGCCGTTGGGAGCTTTAATTAAATTTCTCTCATCCTCAAATATCGTTTCTATTTCACCTGTGGTCTTGATTACAAAAATCTGACCCGTGCTCTTAAAATCACCTGAATCAGAGACATATAAATTTCCTTTATCATCCACGTCAATATCATTCAAGAAGACCGGACTTCTAGGAAATTGCATGGTGCCTGCATACACAGCAGACGATTTACTTTTTAAATCAACCTCAACCACTACATCTCGATCGGTCACATATAATTTATTATCAAACAACACCAAACCTTTTGGGTCATATAAATCATCAACGATTGTGATGCGTTTTCCACTTTTATCAATCATTGTGATTTTTCCGTCTTTATCAACATCCCGCTCACCTATTTCTGAGACGTAAATATTACCGTCCTTATCCTGGGCAACTGATTCTGGCATCTTGAAACCATCGATGACGACATTAGCAAAGACTGAGCTTGATAACATACTTAAACTTAATAAAATCCAAAGTAATTTCATAAACATTCCTAAATAATTAACGTGTTAACTTCCAAACTGGTGATTTTCTTAGATCAGTAATTAAATAGATATCACCCTCTTGATCAATCTCAAAATCACGAATACGACCTATATCACCACTAAGAATAACCTCTTCACCAACAATTTCTCCATCCTCAAAATCTAATCGGATAAGACTTTCACCATTAAGCGAACAGAGAATTAAATCGCCTTGCCACTCAGGGAAGGTTTGTCCAGTATAAAATTGTACACTGCTAATTGCCATTGAAGGTACCCAGTTCAGTTTCGTTGACGTAAATTGATCATCAAATGGTGATTTGCCAATTTTAATGCCAGTGTATTCGCTACCGCCCCATGAAATATGTTTCCAGCCAAAATTTGCCCCAGACTGAGCAATCGCGATGTGATCACCCCCTCTAGGACCGTGACTGGAAAATAAAACATCATTTTCTGGTGTTAAAGCAATTCCTTGTGGATTTCTTACACCGATGGAATATATTTCGGGTAGCCAATCAGGATGAGATGTAAAGTGGGGGTTGTCATTTGGAACTGACCCATCTGTTTTAATTCGAATGATGCTGCCT
>JAHEGS010000043.1 GCA_024645005.1 Bacteroidota bacterium | reverse complement strand
ATCCCATAAGATTATTTTTCTATTTGTTTTTGCAATTTTTATTAAAGCCCGCAAAGATAAGATTTATATCATAATACCTACGTATTTAATTTCTAATAAAAAAAGGGTTCTTTATTTTTTAAATACACTATTCAAAAGGACAATAGATACACTATATTTTCTCCGTTAAACAATGTTGATTTATGAATGTTATTTAATTGATATTTTCTGACTTTCAAATATTAATAATCTTATTTTCGCAACCTCTAATGGAGCACATCCGAAATTTTTGCATAATAGCCCACATCGACCACGGTAAAAGCACGCTTGCAGACCGCTTACTTCAGACAACGGGAACGGTAAGTGATCGTGATATGAAAGAACAAACTTTGGATGATATGGATATTGAACGTGAACGTGGGATTACCATTAAGTCTCATGCTATTCAGATGGATTATGTCCATGAGGGAGAAAAGTATGTTTTGAACTTAATTGATACTCCTGGTCATGTTGATTTCAGCTATGAAGTGAGTAGAAGTATTGCTGCTTGCGAGGGAGCACTACTCATTGTGGATGCAGCACAAGGAATACAGGCACAGACCATATCTAATTTGTATCTAGCTCTTGAACACGAGCTGGAAATTATTCCAATTCTCAATAAGATGGATTTGCCCGGAGCAATGCCTGAAGAGGTGAAAGATCAAATCGAAGAACTTATTCTCTGTGATAGAGACGATATTATAGCTGCCAGCGGCAAAACAGGGATGGGTGTTCATGATATCTTATCTGCCATTATTAATAAGATTCCACCCCCTCAAGGAAACCCGAATGCCCCACTGAAAGCCTTAATATTTGATTCTGTATTCAATCCGTTCAGAGGAATTATTGCCTATTTTAGAATTATTGATGGAGAGTTGAACAAGGGAGATAATATTCAATTTATCAATACTCAAAAAAGCTATTATGCTGACGAGATAGGAGTGCTTCGGTTGGAGCAAGAACCCAAAGAAGTAGTCAAAACAGGTGATGTTGGCTATATCATATCTGGGATAAAAGAAGCTAAAGAGGTAAAAGTAGGAGATACGATTACCCTTCTCAAAGAACCTACTCCAGAGGCCATCAAAGGGTTTGAAGATGTTAAGCCTATGGTTTTTGCTGGAATATATCCAGTAGATACTGAAGACTTCGAAGAGTTAAGAGATTCCATGAGCAAGCTTCAATTGAATGATGCTAGTTTGGTGTTTGAGCCTGAAAGTTCAGCTGCGTTAGGCTTTGGATTTCGATGTGGTTTTTTAGGGATGCTTCATATGGAAATTATCCAAGAACGATTAGAACGAGAGTTTGGAATGACGGTCATTACTACTGTTCCCAACGTGAGTTATCATGCATATCTGAAAAAAGATCCTGATAAAATAGTGGTGGTTAATAATCCTACTGACTTACCTGAACCCAATTATTTGGATCGTGTAGAAGAACCTTATATTAATGCTCAAGTAATCACATCAGCAGATTATGTGGGATCCATCATGTCTCTTTGTATCGACAAGCGAGGAATTTTGAAAAATCAAGTTTATTTGACATCGAATCGAGTAGAGTTGACCTTTGAAATGCCTATGGCTGAAGTGGTTTTCGATTTTTATGACAAACTCAAGAGTGTAAGTAGAGGATATGCCAGCTTTGATTATCATCCAATAGGGTACAGACAGAGTGTACTCGTAAAATTAGACATTTTACTAAATGCCAAGGTGGTAGATGCCCTTTCGGCAGTTATTCATCGTGACAAGGCATACGAATTTGGAAAGAAGATTTGTGAAAAATTGAGGGAGTTAATTCCACGTCATCAATTTGAGATTCCCATTCAAGCGGCCATTGGTGCCAAGGTGATATCACGAGAAAATATTCGTGCAATGCGAAAGGATGTAACAGCCAAATGTTATGGGGGAGATATCTCGAGAAAACGAAAACTACTTGAAAAACAAAAGAAGGGTAAAAAGCGAATGCGACAAGTAGGAAATGTTGAAATTCCGCAAAGTGCATTCATGGCTGTCCTTAAAATCAACGATTAATTCTTGTTTTTATTAGAAAACTTTTAGGAGGGTTTCTATATTTGCATCGAACTATATGAATTCTATGCTTAATGATTGAACTCTACAGCAATAGAAAATTTCTTGAATACGATTAAACCTTATTAAGGTTTAAAGTGTGGACTCTGATGGGTATGGAATTCATATTATAATTTATAAATTAAATAATATGAAAGAATTTAAGAAATTTATCAGTCGTGGAAATGTAATCGACATGGCGGTCGGATTAATTTTAGCGACCTATTTTGGGGCAATCATTAAATCATTAGTTAATGATATTATCATGCCTCCTGTTGGACAATTATTAGGTGGTGTGGATTTTTCGGAGATAAAGTATGTCATTCAACCAGCCAATGAGGGTTCTGTTGATGGCTCGTTAGCTGAAACTGCTGAAGTAGCTATTTATTATGGACAGTTTATTAATACAATTATCACCTTTGTGATAGTGGCCTTCGCTATTTTTATGGTAGTGAAATATTATAATAAAATGAAGGAGAGAATGGAGAAGAAAGAAGAGGAAGAACCTTCAGTGCCAACTACACCGTCAAAAGAAGAAGTGTTGTTGACCGAGATTAGAGATTTGCTAAAAAAATAAAAGTCTTATTTTCCATTCTTGCTGATAATTCCTTGTGTTAACCAGTTAGCAATGGCTTGACGGTTATTTACAATTAGTAGTCGTTTTTGATCGAATTCATTAGTGATATTACCTAATTCGATGTAGACTACGGGTGGTTTCGACTCTCGAAGTGTGTGCAAATTTCGACCTTTAACCACACCTCTGTAACCACGATTGGATTGATGCTCTTCATACTCAGACTTGATTGTCCGATACATTTCTTGAGCTAAATCTTTTCCGACTGTGCTTCCTGGGTAATAGTAGAAAAAGATATCTACTTTTTGACTTTCATAGCGACTATCAATATGGATTTCAACTACACGCTGAATGGTTGCTCCTTGTTTCTTGTGTTTGTAGTACAACTGATTAATCTTGCTAGAACGTTGCCTTAGTCTTTTTGCCTGATTCAAAGGAATACTTTGGTTAAACCAGACCGTTTCATCCTTGTCATTATCTAAGAATTCTTCATCTCGTATACCGTCTTTATCTCGGGTGATTACATATACGGTTGCACTGTGTTGAAGTAGTCTACGGGCAAATCGCAAAGTCACATCATAGGCATACTCATCTTCACAAAGTAAATGGCCGTCTTTTTTTCCGATTGCACCGGGGTCTGGTCCACCATGTCCACTAATTAGATAATATACTTGACCTTTTAATTTTTCACTAATTATTGATGTTTTTTCGTATTTATCCCCGAAAATGGGAAATGTTTCTGTTCTAAGAACGGTCTCTTCAATGTTGGTCTCCTCATTACTTTTGGATTCATTTTTAGTTGGTTCTTTTTTATCGTTGATAATTGGGTTTTCCTCAACTTCAGTATTTTCTTTTACTTCCTCTTCATTGCAATTCGACACGTGTAGCGGAACCCACAAAACTTTATCTTCTCTGAAGTCAGATTCTCTAAGGCCCTTTTCATGAGCATTTTCATTAAACTGTTGTATGTAAATCGCTAGATCATAGTCATTATTTCCAATTGTGGTACGTATGCTTTTTCCATTGTATTCAAAAATATGGATAGGCAATTTGTAGGATTTGGATAGCATCAGGTGACTCGTTCGTTTCAAGTCGTTTATTTTTAAGAATGTATCTACATTACAGGGGTAGGCACTTAGGTCAAACCGGTCAAGTAATACCGAGATACCATCTCCTGGTTGAGCTTTTGTTGTTAGGTAATTTTGAGAGAATCCATAGTAGGGGAATATGAAAATTAATAATAGTACTATGTGTTTATGTAATTGACCAACCATTCGTTCCTGTGAGTGGGACAAATTTAAAACGACCATGTGTAGTTTCTTGGTATTCATTATCACCAGTTCGATGTACAAGTATCATTTTTTGGACATCCAAATCACCAACAGGAGCCACTAATTTTCCACCTATTTTGAGTTGCCTCACTAGAGATTTGGCTAATGACGGGGTGCCTGCTGTGATGATGATTTTATCGAAGGGTGCTAATTCAGGTATTCCCAATGATCCGTCACCGAGAATAGTAAAAATGTCTAATCCTAGCTTAGAAAATAGCAGTTTCGCTTTTTGATGGAGAACTTCAACGGTTTCAATGGTATGAAGTTGGGCTCCCATGATTTTTAGTATAGCAGCTTGATAGCCAGACCCCGTACCTATTTCAAGTACCTTATCACCTGATTGAATATCCAAAAGTTCAGTTTGTTTGGCTACAGTGTAGGGTTGTGAAATGGTTTGTTTCTCATCTATAGGGAAGGCAATGTTTTCATAGGCCTTATCGGAAAAGTCAGAAGGGAAGAAAAAATGCCTCGGAACATGCTCAATCGCTTTAAGAACAGTAGGAGATGTGATGCCTAATTTTTTAAGTTCTTGGATCAGTTGGTTGCGTCGCCCTTTGTGTTTATATGTGTCTTTGAGCAAGTGTTTAGTTTTTAATACGGCAAAAATATCATTGTTTCTAGCACAAAAGAAATTAGCCTTTAATTCGTACTATAAATTCATATCAAATAAGTGCGAGTTGGAATAATAGGGACAGGTAATTTTACAAAAAGTGTTTTGGATGCTTTGCAAAAAGAGGATTACCTCACGATAGTTGGAGGATATGAATCTATTCAGGCTAATGGGTTTCAAAAATTCGATTCAATCAATGCATTAATTGATGCAGTGGATATGGTCTTAGTCTTGGATTTATTGTCATCCAACTATGAGGATTTTTCAGAGGTTTTAAGATATAGCCGACATCTTTATATTGAAAGTCCAGGTTTGTTAGCTAGACGTGATTTAAGTCGATTAGAGCTACTGGCAAATGAGGCGAGTGTTTCACTTCAAATTGGACTGAAACAACGATTCTACAATTTTTTTGATGATTTAAATAAATATGAGGTTTATCCAAGAATCATTGAGTCTAAGAGAAATGTAAAGTTCAACTCTAAATCTACACAATTAAGTGTGGTTGATGATTTGATGAACCATGATGTGGATGTTGCATTAAAATTGGTTAATTCAGATGTAAAATCGGTTTATTCAACAGCGGTTGGAGTCTACTATAAAGACCCTGACATTGTGCATACGAGAATAGAGTTTTACAACGGTTGTGTTGCTAATTTATCTGCCAGTAAAATTGCAGATAAAGAAACCCATAAAACGGAGGTTTTTCAAAAAAATCTTCACTGTTCGATTAATTATATAAAACAGGTGATCCATGTTCAAAGTAGTCAAAGTAATTCTGGAGAAATCAGTGAGGATTGGGGTAAACGGACAAAATACGACCAGCAAAAAGATGATTATACTTTCATGTTAAAGAGAGAAGTTTCCTCATTTTACAACTCTATTATAAATAATATGGAGCCAATTGCTGGGATTTCGCAATATTTGCAACTTCAGTCAGTGACTGATAAAATTAAGGAGCAATTAAAACGCAATTTTACAACCAACGTATAAACCATTTCCTATTTTACTTGGGAACACTACTTGTATTGTCAACTTTTAGCAGTTGTGATACAGAGGAATTAATTCCATCTTATGTTTATATTCCCAATATTAGTCTTGATACAGATGTGGAACAAGGCAGTAACTCACATGATATCGTAGATGGATTGGTGTATTGTGATGGTATTTTGATTGGTGTTTTTGAATTACCTGTTCGAGTTCCCATATTGGAGGAAGGGAAACATACGATAACGGTAGTTCCAGGGATTAAGAAAAATGGATTATTTAATAAACGGGTGACCTATCCATTTTATTCGCCATTTGAACAAAAGCTAGATTTAATTCCATCAGCTATTGATACGATTCTTCCAGTTGTTAGGTATCGAAATAATATTACATTTAGTTGGTTGGAAGATTTTGAAGATAACGCTATTTCAGTAGAAAAAAGTGGTTCAAATACAACTACGGATAGCATGTTTGTGACTTCCAACCCAGTTCATGTTTTCAATTATGACGGCATAGATAATAAATATTCAGGACAAGTTGATATCCCATCTGAATTTCAAATTTTTGAAAATGCAACGGTTCAGTTATATGATTTACCAAGAAAAGGGGTAGAGGTTTATTTAGAGTTGGATTTTAAGTGCAATACAGAATTTACGGTTGGGGTATATCCTGTTACAGGGAGCTTTATTAATGGTGTTCCTATCGTGAATTTTTACTCAACTGAGAATGATCAGGGAGAAATGCAATGGAAAAAGGCATATGTAAGTTTAAAAGAAGATATTAATAATCCAGAATATGCCGGGGCTACATTTCGTGTATTTTTTAATGCTCAAACTAATGGTTCTAATGAAAAACAACTTTTTTTTGATAATATTAAATTGATACACTTTTGAATAAAACTAGACTCATAATTAAGTATCTCACATTGGATTTTATAGCAGCCATGGTTGCTTGGGGAACTTTTTTTATCTACAGAAAGTGTTTTGTTGATGGGGTCTACAATTCTTATTACCTCAGATATGTTTGGGGAGATCATAAACTCTACATTGGCATTGTAGTTATTCCTTTATTTTGGATATTACTGCATGGGTTAATTGGTTTATATCGTAATGTGTATCGAAGGTCTCGTTTAAGGGAGTTTCTACAGGTAATGACCACTAGTATTATGGGGGTCTTGATTTTGTTTTTTACGCTAATACTAGATGATGAAATAATTGAATACCGAAATTACTATCAATACGTTACGGTATTATTTGTTCTTCATTTTGGACTAACTGCTTTATTCCGATTTATTTTATCGTCTCGTATTGCTTATCAGATCAAGAGTAGGAAGATTGGTTTCCCAACTATTCTAGTAGGTTCGGGCTCCAGGGCTCAAAAAATATATGACGAATTAATTTCTGCAAAGAAATCTGAAGGTCATTTTTTTAAGGGTTATGTTAATATTAATGGGGAGAAAACCCGTATCAATGGTCTTGATAAACTCGGAGCTAAAACTGATTTAATTAAAATTATAAAGGACTTTGACATCAAGGAGGTTATTATAGCTACTGAAGAAAATCAAAAAACAGAAATAGCCGAAATATTATCCATTCTTGATGGTGAAAATATCGTTATTAAAGTCATACCAAACCTTTACCAACATTTGGCTGGTATGGTCAAAATGGGAAATGTCTTTGGTGCAGTTCTAATAGAGATAAAGATTGATGTCTTGCCTCCATGGCAAAAGTTTTTCAAGCGTTTTTTTGATATTTTAATTTCTATTTTTATTCTCGTTTTGGGATTGCCCTTTTATGTAATGATTGGTTTGCTAGTAAAATTCAGTTCTAAGGGTCCTGTATTTTTTACTCAAGAAAGAATAGGATTGGGTGGGAAACCATTTTATATCTATAAGTTTCGAAGTATGAGATTAGATGCTGAGTCTAAAGGACCACAATTGAGTAAGGAAAATGACCCTAGAATAACACCATTGGGTCGATTTTTGAGAAAAACACGAATCGATGAATTTCCCCAGTTCTGGAATGTTTTAAGAGGGGATATGAGTTTAGTTGGTCCTCGTCCAGAGCGTGAATTTTTTATTGAACAGATTACAGAGAAAGCTCCACATTATAGAAGATTACATCGAATAAAACCGGGAATTACCTCATGGGGTCAGGTCAAATACGGGTACGCCGAAAATGTAGATGAAATGGTGGAACGACTCCAATATGATTTACTTTATCTTGAAAACATCTCAATTGTTTTAGATCTTAAAATTCTAATTTATACGGTTCTTATTATGTTTCAAGCAAGGGGTAAATAAAGTTCCTAATGATATTTCCTTGTTGGTCTAGTATTTTTTCATATTAGTCTATTGAAACAAGGTCAAATAAACTAATAATTATGTCTTCAGATATATTTGCAATCATTAAAAAAAACAGAATATGAAAGATGTAACACTAATTGCTATTTTATTCCTAATTGTAGGATGTAGTAATCTGACCAAACAACAAGCAAATCAAGAGAATCAACCTATCGCTTTTGACGTAAATTACATTGATTCAACAACGAATCCTTGTGAAAATTTTTACAAATATGCAATTGGCAATTGGCAGACCAATAACCCTGTTCCAGAAACAGAAAGTAGATGGATGGCATTCAATATACTGAATGAAGAAAATCGAAAAAAGTTGCTAGAAATAGTAGATGATGTTGCCAAAAATGAAGACGTTAAGCAAGGTACCGAAC
>JAHEGS010000035.1 GCA_024645005.1 Bacteroidota bacterium | reverse complement strand
TTTTAATACCATAACATTGTCTGCTTCGCCACCTTTAGATGCATGAATCGTAGATAATTTTATATTTTTCGATTTATTAAAGGATGATCTGCGCATTGCTGCATTAATATAACGTTGCATCGATTCTGGTATTCTATCTAATGCAATGTTCCATTCACTATTGATGTCAGCATTTAAACCATGCCCCACGACCAACGATTCGTAATTATATTTAACTTCTTCACTCGCTGTCTTTATGGCTTCTTTATGACCATGTTCTATATTACCATTACCACTCATGTAATAATAAATATCTTGTGCTGCAAATACATCTATCTCGTTTCCTTCTTTTAAATTATTCCATCCTTGTATTGCTCTGATCATACGATCAGAAATAGAAGATCTATTTTTATATTCATAAAACAATCCTTGGTATTTTAAATCATCTGCTATTTGATCTAATACATAATTAGTTCTTGCTAAAATTAACCACGATCCATTTGTTAAATCTATTTGGTTATTGAATCGCATACGATGACGCTGCACTATTCCTTCTTCTTCTTTTGGATTCCAATCTTTTTGTACACGATCATTAACTTTACTAATCAAGTTATCTGCTACATGGTGCACGGCTCTCGGCACTCGATAAGACTGTGTTAATATTTCTCTTTCTCCACCAATTAATCCTAATCTTTTTGTATCAGCACCAGCCCAATCAAATATTGCTTGATCATCATCTCCTGCAATGTAAGCTCGTTTTGAATTACGAATAAGTATCTCTGTCATTTGCCATTGAATAAAACTAAGATCCTGCGCCTCATCAATAATAACAACTTCAAATTTAGGACAGCTTTTTTGTTTATTAAATTCTACAATCATGTCAGTAAAATTAAATAAACTATGTTTGTTTTTATATTGCTCTAGCCCTTTATCTATTTGTTGTAGTTTTTCAAAGCCACCTTGAATGTGTTCACCACTACGCATAAACTCATTTGATAAAGATACATTTTTTATTTTTGCTTGATCAATTATTTTTAAATATGGATCTTGTGGTAATGAAATACCTAACTCATCTACTGATTTATTTGGATTAATTAATTTAACTTGTAAGTAATCAGAAGCTGCTTTGTAATCATCGTCATCCATAACATCAGCATTTTTTAATCCTAACATTAAGAATGCCATGCTATGTAATGTACGAAAATATTTAAAACTTTTACGATCCAAATTAAATTTCTCCATTGCCCTCGTCACTGCCTCTCTTGCAGCTTTTTTTGTAAAAGCAAAATATCCTATTCGATCTGGTGGAGTTCCTTTTTGTAATTCTGATTCAACGATACTGAGAAGATGCGTTGTCTTCCCTGTACCAGGTGGACCAAAAACTATTTTAATCTTTTGACTTTGACTGTCTTGTAGAACCATTGTATTCATCCTCCAATAATAATAAATTTAATCTAATTAATTTAAGATCATCCACTAACATTCTTTTTGTTAACTTCATGTTTCTACTATCTGCTTTAGTTACAAGTCTTGCAGCTATTGCTAAAGTTTCTTTAATTAATTTCTCCATTCATTACCTCCTTTTAATTGTATGACAAGCATTACACACTTAACACAGTCATTTTTATTTTTTCTCAATCGCCATCACCTCTAAAATTGTTTTCCCTATATAGTAAGGTATCTGTGGTACCAAACTATTACCTAATGATTTAAGTCGGTCCACCCGCTTGGGTACCCCATGAGCCACTCTACCCACGTCGGGTTCAACTGCCCAGTTGTTTTCTCTCTGCCACCCTCGTCGTCTATCACTATCGTTGTTAGACTCTTCTGTGTTCCCTTCTTCCCGGTATCTCTCCTCTGATATCCCAGTCTGCCTTCGTGAGCTGCCGGGGTTGGATACATTTTCCTGTGTTGATACTCTATCAGTGCGTCCAGTCTCACTCCGTATTTCATTCCCGTCTTGTCGCTCTGACGATAATACTTCCCGTTCTTCTCCTTGACTGTTCCACTCCCCCCTTTGTAATCTCTCTGACTCGGTGTTGGCCACATCTCTGCTTCCCTCACTGCCACTGTTAAGGGAGTTCCCCCTTGTTTGTATTTCTTGGTTCTGTTGCTTGCTGAATCCGTCGTTGGTGTTGGCCACATCAAACCCGGATGTGCTACTTGATCGTTCAAACTGATTGGCATTTTCTTTTCGAGTTTCATTTTCATTCTCTCCTCGCTGCTCGGCCCTCGGCCACTGTGAGCGTCTGGAGTGCGCCAATATCCAGACTCTTTCTCTTTGGTGGTTGGCACCGATGCTCGAAGCTGAAATACTAAACGGCCTAACGGCGTAGTCTTCACTTTCCAAGTCCGAGATAACGGTGTCGAGACCGAGTTTAATGTGTCCACTAACATTTTCTCCAATAACCCAAGTGGGCCTGAGTTCTTTGACAAGTCTAAAATACTCTGGCCAGAGGTGTCTCGGATCTTCTTCACCTTTTTTTCTACCTGCGACGGAGAAAGGTTGGCAAGGGTATCCTCCTGTAATGATATCGATGGAATCAATTCCATCTGCTTTGAGTCTTTCATAGTTCAGCTCCCTTATATCTTCATATTGTTTAACATGAGGCCAATGTTTTTGCAGCACTTGTCTGGGATATTTTTCAATATCACAGAAAGCAACTGTTTCAAAACCACCTGTAGCCTCAAGTCCTAGACTGAAGCCACCAATACCACTAAATAAATCTAAGTGTTTTAAAATGGTAGATCCTCCTCTTTGTTTAAATCATCTTCTTCTTTTGGTAATGGCAACGCATCTATTCTTTTAAAAGTTAAACTATCAATTTCCCATAACCTCGTATTCTTTTTTTCTACTCTCTTAACAACTGATTTTGCATCTCTTTCTTTTAATCGTGCAGCTACTCTCGTTGCATCAAAACCTCTGAACCTTTGCTTTTCTAAATAACCTAATAAGAATTCCATTTTAAAATAAATTCTATCATTCTCTTCAAAAGCTTTACCATAGTTACATTCATCAAGAGTCATTGCTTTACCTTGGTCATTAACAAATGCATGTAAGTGCTGATCAAATCTACCTTCAAGTGTAACGTCCTCGCCCATCTCTATTACTTCAACATTATTAGCTAACTCTTGAATTTTTCTTTTCCATTCTTGTCTTGGTAATTCATTTAAAACAATGTTTACCTGGTCTAGACATGCCTCAATAAATAAATTTTGATTATACAATTGCTTTGTATTTACACGCACAGTCTTTGCATCGATTGTTAAATACCAAATAGAATTTTCTGATTGATATTTTTTTAGATCACTAAATTTATGTTCGTAATCTCCACCAATACCAAACTCTCTCTTACGACATTCTGGTGCATTGCAAAAGCTGCACATAGGTTGGTCTTTACATTTGTATTGGTAATCTGTTTTCTGATGTTGTTTAATTGTTTTATCTACTTGTTTATAAGACAAAGGTTTATTCATGTATTTATTATTAAACTCACCAATCTTATCTTCCCATTCATCTGGCCATTTCTTTTTTGCATACACTGAGTAGTGATACAAAACATTATCACGTCCACCCTCATCAATACCATCTCTCATCAAAGTTTCTAAACAAGGTGGTCCATCAAAGTTAGCTGATTTCTTTTTTGCTTTTATTTTTATTTTTTCAAAATCTTCTTTTTTAATTTTATACTGATCATAAATATCAAAGAACTGATCCAACGAAGCAGCGTTACCATCATCGAGAAAAGCGTAACGCATGGTACTACTACTATTGAAATAAGGTAAATTAAGAAAAGACCCGGTATCTCCCCTAGTCGTATTAAGTTCCACTTGCTTTGGAAATATTTCACAATCGCCATAACCTAACCCTCCAGCTAATTCCATTAATTTGTTTCGCATATCCTCTGCTGCAATTGGTTCTTCTGTAAAAAGAAATAAATGTGCACCACCACTCTTTGAACGACATGGTACGAGAGGTAAATTATTTTTTCGTATATTCGAAATTACTTTTTTGTAATCTAAAGGATAAGTATCAACATCAATACAACCCCAAGAACAAGTGCTATCATCTCTAATGGGGATACTTCCCAAACTAGGCGCTTTACCCGCAAGATGATCTTCCCATAATGCATCTGATACAAAACCTCTTTTAGTAACTGCATTGCCTCCTACCTTTCCGTTTTTAATATCGCCCGGTGTGTACTGACCATATGCCCTATCTAGACCTTCAAATATTTTTTTAAATTTTTCTGTGCTCATAATTCCTGTGTAAAAATGCAGGTTCATGATCATGCATTAGGAAAGCTATAGATTGTAGATACATGCATGATCTAACGAAGGAACCTGTACTCCGCATTTTCGTCCTACAATCTAACTGTTAAAAGGGTATTTTATCTTGTGAAGTTTTATCCTCCTCCATTTCTGGTTGAAGTTTCTCCTTCGCTGCACTCATATCTTTAGAAAAAGCAGATGCCTCAGTGACATGTGCCTCGTCTGTTAACATAGAGTCCAACTCAATCTTCCACTTATACCAGGTTTTATCTCCATTCTTTGCTTTCTCAGATTTGAGAAGATAAGAATGTGACCACATTGGTGGAGTAAAGTAAGCCCCTTTTGAATTTTGGATCTTCAAATTTTTCATTTTACTATTCCAATTTCTACTTGGCGTAAGCTGCGATGACTTCATTGATATCACTGCTTGACTTGTTTCACCCTTTCCCCCCACAATTAACACAAAGTAATTAGCTGTCTCTTCGATGTAATTACCTGAGTTATCATTCTTATAAAACTTTCCATCATCGCCACGTATCGTGTCATTCATGACTTCTTTTGTTTGGTGCACGGCCACAGGACCTTTAGCACCACTACCAACAGGAGCCCACTCAACGTAGGTTTTGTGATAAACACAAGGGATAACTTTAACCCCTTGATCACTAGGCCACCAATCTCCAGTAACAGAATTAAAAGCATGACCTGCACGTAGTGCATCATCATTTTCTAACTCTGGAGACATAGCTTGTAGAAGTTTTAATCGAGGGAGCTGCAGATCATCTGCACTCATCTCTTCAAATCCTGTCTCAACCCCTTCGAATTGAGACATAATTGCAACAGCACCGCTGTTGGTTTTTTTTTGAACTTGTTTATTCATAATTCATACCTCATAATTTAAAGTTACGATTGCTTGATACTGACTTTATTAAGCCTAAAGGCACCAAACAATTTCTCATCAAAGTCTACCCCATCACGGGATTTTGCATTCAAGTACGAACGTAGTGTACTCGGATGTATTGATGAGTTTTCATTCGGAACGAGTCCCGAATCCTCTGCTAGTTGTTTGAATTCCTGGGCTACTTTGTCTTCACCTTTTTTGAAATCCACACTAACTATGTTTTTTATTATATCACCATCACCTTGAGATCGCACCCAATTAAATGCGCCCTCTTTATTTTCTTCTTTGATGCTGCAATATAGTTGTTCTTTAGTTGTTACTTTAGATCCGTCTGTTAATTTTAATTCAGACACACCTTTTGATTGAAGAAGATCGGTAATGCTGTCAGCTAATACTTGCTCTTCTTCTTTTAATTTTTTTACTTTTACTTCTGTCAATTCAATTTGTTCTTGAACTGAACGTATGCGTTCAATCTCTGATCCTAATTGACCAAGAGCTTCATCATCTATTTTATTAAATGATTCAGTTGATACATCTTCAAATAGTTTTGTTATGTTATTCATATGCTCTCCCATATTTTTCTATTTACTACTTGCAATTTATCTCATAGTCAACTATAAAAATAAAAAATGAGTGAATATAATTTTAAGACGAAGCCTTATGCCCATCAGTTAGAGGCATTGAAACAAGCAGATAACAAGGAATACTATGCTTTTTTTATGGAAATGGGAACAGGTAAATCTAAAGTATTAATTGATGAGATTGGTAAATATTATTTAGAAGGTAAGATTGATACAGCATTAATCATTGCACCTAAAGGTGTGTATCGTAACTGGGAACGAGGAGAAATACCAATACATTTACCAGATGAAATACCTCACACTGTAGCTGCATGGAAAGCTCCAAGTGAAATGACAAAAGATGATAAGAAAAAATTAAAAGATATAATTTATCCTAATAAAACATTACGCATACTTCTTATGAACATTGAAGCATTGAGTGGAAGTGTTGGGATAAAATATGTGACACAGTTCTTACACAAAAATCGCACACTATTAGCGATCGATGAATCAACAACTATCAAAACACCAACAGCATCACGCACTAAAAACGCTATAAAAATCAGTAAGTTAGCCAAGGTAAGACGCATCATGACAGGTTCTCCTGTTACCAAGAATCCATTAGATGTGTATGCGCAGTTAGAATTTTTAAGTCCTAATATTACTAGGCAAAATTATTGGGCATTTAAATCTAGGTACGCTGTTATGGTACGCAGGAATTTTGGAACACGGTCCACGAACCTAGTCGTAGGATTTCAACGGCTACCAGAATTAAATACAATCATAGATCAATACTCTTACCGGGTATTAAAGGAGGACTGTTTGGATCTACCAGAAAAAATTTATACAACAAGAAGTATATCTCTTACATCAGAGCAAGTGAAAGCTTATGAAGAAATGAGACGTTTTAATATTACAGAGATGGATGGTAAGACAATGACAAGTCTTAGTACCTTGGCAGCACTTATACGTTTACATCAAATAACTTGTGGTCATGTAACGTTTGATGATGGTGATACAAAAGAAATAAAAAGTAATCGCATGAATGAATTGTTAAACATCCTTGAAGAAGTGGATGGTAAAGTAATTATTTGGGCGAACTATAGATTTGATATTAAAAAAATTCAACAAACATTATCTGAAAAGTTTGGAGCAGATTCTGTTGCTACATACTTTGGTGATACAAAAGATAAAGATCGCCAAGACATTGTTGAAAAATTTCAAGATAAGAATTCTTCACTAAAATATTTTGTTGGTAATCCTTCAACAGGTGGTTACGGTTTAACATTAACCGCAGCTCATACTGTTGTATATTATTCTAACTCATATGATTTAGAGAAGAGGATGCAATCGGAAGATAGAGCGCATCGTATTGGCCAAGTAAATAAAGTTACTTACGTTGATATGATAGCTGAAGGTACAGTTGATGAAAAGATTGTGCGTAGTCTTCGTAGTAAGATTGACATCGCAAGTGAGGTGATGGGGGAAGACGTTAAGAACTGGGTTATCGAACCCATTAAAAAAAGAAAGGAGTCCTAATGGACACGACTAAATATAAATCAGTTGCCACGAAAATGGAAACGTACAACAAAGCAAAAATAATTGCTGGTCATTCACATCGTTCAATCGGAGCGGTGATCTCAATGTTAGTAGATCAAGAATGGCAAAAACAAAAACCAACAGTTAAAAAAGAATTAACGAAGAGTGCAGCATGATGTTTCATGTGTGGCACGTGTTAGCTATTGTTTTAATTTTTGTTCTTGGTTTCATGTGTGGGATGGAGTGGACCAAGAAGAGAGCCATACATTGGCTTATGAATAAATTACAAAAAGATTTAAAAAAAGAAAATCTTACTATTCAAAAAATAAAAAAATGAAATGGATTGCTATTGCCATTGTTATTAGTACAGCAATGGTGATCTATTTCTCTCCTTATCAAAGTTATATGAGAGATTGCTTAGGAGATAAACAATACTGTACCTGGTATTATTACGAAATCACGAAGGAGGAATCATGGTTGAGAAGAATACTGATAGAGCTGGGGAGATAGGTTTATACCACATGGCCCACGGCTCTTTTCGAAAAGGAAATTTTATTACATGCGATGCATGTTACAGAGAATACATCGAAGATCTAATTTGTCAGGACAAAGCAGACAGATTAGATTTTTGTATTCGCTGCTACAATGAGAGGAACTATGCCGAAGAAAATAAAACTTAAAGAACGATTACTACGAGAGTATGTAAAGGTTTCAAAGACAGCGCCAAGAGAACCACGCAGTGGACGAGAAATGTTTATTCGTTTAAGGTGGGAAAGATTAAGAAAAATATTATGGAGGCGCTATGATTATATGCAGTCAATGTAAAGGAAATGGGTATGTCAGATTATCATTCGAAGCAGAGACATCAATTGAACAGTGTAAGATTTGTGACTCACAAGGGGAGATCGATGAAAATAACTACTACCACCAAACCTGGACAGAGGGCGTTAATGATTCCCTCGCAATCTACTACGGACCACCGCTTGACCCGGAATGTTTCAAAAACTACAAGATTTCGAAAGAGTAATCCCATAGTAATATTTGACGGCGAGCCACCTTTTTGATACAATGCCGCCAACAAAGGCGGTATTATGCCATTACGTTTACCTGATAGTCCTGTTAAATCTATCAGTCGTTGCTTTAAATGTAACAACTTATCTATTGAATTTTGGAATCCGAAGTACAACCGAACTTATA
>JAHEGS010000034.1 GCA_024645005.1 Bacteroidota bacterium | reverse complement strand
GTGCCATTTCTTCGTCGTATCACAAAGGAAGGCATACGACCACGTTTGCTCAAATGTTTTTGGGAGAGCATGGGAGTAAGATTATTGACACCCCCGGCATAAAAGACTTTGGAATGGTGCAAACCGAACCCAATCAAGTAAGTCATTATTTTCCAGAGATGAGAAGTCGATTATCGGGGTGTAAGTATAGTAATTGCTTGCACACCGAAGAACCGGATTGCCAAATTCTGAAGGCCGTTAAAAATCAAGAAATTGCGGTTACACGCTACGTGAATTATCTCAGTATTTTGGAAGAGGTGACGGTGTGAGGTAGCAAATTTGCTGATATCAATCCGAAGAAAGCCGCAACGCCTCATCATAATGCTTCACCCGTACCTCCCAAGTACGGTCAGCAAGTAGCAATACACTAGCTAGAAAGTGATCATAGGGCATGTTATTTCCCCATTCGTCTGGAGAAATGAACGATAGTACTTTAGCACCATCTTTTTCGTACAGATGATATTCTTCGCCAATTTTGGGGGTGAACTTCATTTCAGCCTCATAGATACCATACGAAACTTGGAGTCGATTTTCAATCTCTCGGACTTGTTCCATAATGGTTTCCGCTTGTTTTTTTAACATGTCAATCTGTTGATTGGCCTGTTTTTGCATGGTTTCAACGGCAGAAGCCTTGATTTTGCCCTTGTTTTCGGCTTTAATTTGGGGAGAAGATACCGTAAGTGGAATAGGTGAAAACTTCGCATCCCCAGTGTAATAGGGGGTATTTTCATTATTCTTACTCATTTGAATAGATAAACACGCCAATCACCGATTGGTTTTATTGATTAACCTAGGAAGGCTCAATAGATATCATTCGAATTTTCAAAAGAGAAAGCTTAAGCAACATCAGTTATGGATGTAATTTGAGGTGTTCTTTTAGTGTGTATATTAGTATGGATGAAGATGGCTTCTTTGTTACATTGGAAGGCTTTGTTCATGGCATCTTCTCTTTTTTCTCTAGATATATACCATCCACTTGATGCAATTAGATCGTCCCAACATGTTCGTATTTCAAATCCGAATAAACCTTGGTCATTCTTGCATCGAGAAAAATTGGTTTGGAAGCACATGTGAACTCTCAATCGATCTAGAAAATCAAGACAGGATTTGAAATCGTCAAACGCTTTGCCTTCCAAGATAAAATGCTGACCTTCATCATACATCTGTAGGGTATAACGTGATTTGTTCTTTGTAATTTGGAATGTTGGTTTCATCATTTCTGCATTTTGTTATAGATACTATTATTGTCAAATAATAGATAATAATATTATCAAATTTGCTTTCAATTAAGTTAGGGATTAATATTTAAATTCCAAATCTGTATAGATTTTTAGCAACATTACATAGATGTTCACATCTTCATGATGGGTGTTTTTTTGTGTTGTTAAATTTGTTTGTGAAAAGGTGTTATGCTTTTAAATAGGATTTTCATAGGGTATTTAATTATGGTTCTTCTGGGGTGTGGTAATGATTCTTCGCAGGATTCAAATTCCAGTACTTCAGATTCAGATTCTACAAAAGCTCCATTATCGTCAGAAAAAGAATCATTTGAAGAGGAGAAAACACCTGCTCCAAAAATTGTTATAAAACCCTATAAATTCAAACAACAAATTCATCGTTACACTACTAATTATTTCGCCAATCCTCTAGATGGGGATATCCTTATTTCGGGTAGTTTTTGTGAGTTGAGGGGAAATCATTTTCATGCAGGTATGGATATGCGAACTGGTGGTGTTGAGGGTTGGAATGTTCGTGCATCTGCTGATGGCTATGTCGAACGTATTAAAATTAGTACACGAGGTTATGGCCGTGTTTTATATGTCCGTCATACCAATGGATATACAACCGTATATGGGCATTTACAGCAATTTAAAGGGGCTATTGCCAATTATGTAAAAGAACGGCAATACAAGCAACGAAAATTTGAAATTGAGTTGTTCCCTAAATCAGGAGAATTGCCAGTTAAAAAAGGACAGATTATAGCCCTTAGTGGAAATACTGGTGGGAGTGGCGGTCCTCATTTGCACTTTGAAATCAGGAATCCGAGTGGACAAAGCACAAACCCACTTTTACATGGTCTTACCATTAAAGATCAATTGAAGCCCGAAATTAAACGAATTAGCATTTATAAAAGAGACCAAAAAGTGCTTTATTCATCAGGGAATTATCCATACATGACGATCAGTAAGTGGGGCGATCAAATTCAGAAGAAAAAACCAATCAAGCTCAAACCTGGAAAGTATAGCTTTGGGGTGTGGGCAAATGATTATTTCACGGACAAAAAAAATGTCTTAGGAATTAATTATTGTTGGATTACTGCTGACAATCAGCTGGTTTATTCATATCAAATAAATAAGTTTAATTTTTCTCAAGGACGGTACATCAATGCACATATCGATCCTTTTTTGAAATGGAAAGATAGAAAAACCTATGTTCGCCTTTTTAAGGAGCGATTTAATCCTTTGCCTTATTACCAGCAAAAAAATAATGGAAATGTGACTATTGGAGAAGGAGATTCCATAGTCATGCGATTGTACCTTAAAGATTATGCTGGTATGGTCGATTCCGTGTCTTGGGTGTTGCATGGTGATAAAAATGCAAATGAATTTACACAACCAGTTGGGGGTGGAGGTAATGAAGTCAAACGGGTAAAAAACAATACGCGTATTCAATACTACGAATGGGATATTAACGTGCCTAAAAAATCCATCTATCATCCTTTTGATTTTAAGTTGAAAATCAAAAATGCGAAGCCGGACATGCTGAGTAAGACCCTACAAATGCATTATCCCTACACCCCACTTCATTCATACATTAATGTCTTTTATACTGTTCCCGAAAAATGGTTGAGTTACGGATCCAAATTGTGTGCTTTTAGTATGGAGGGTTCACGAAGGTATTATGAGGGGGGTGCTCTTAATGGGAATAGGCTAAAATTTAAAACACGATCACTAGGCGAATATGCGATTGGATATGATGATGTTCCTCCTACCATTAAACCAATTCAGGTGGGTAAAAATTATCGATTTAAAGTGACAGATAATTTGAGCGGTATAAAGAGTTTTACCTGTTCAATTGATGATAAATGGATTTTAGCAGAATATGAACCCAAGACCAATATCATATCTGGGATTATCCCCAATTGGATTAAACCTGGGGAATACATGCTCAAGCTCATTATAGAAGACAATCGAAATAATAAATCACGATTTGAGCAAAAGATTATGCTTTGATAATCTAAGTTTCAATAATTTTGTTTCACTATTATGAAAAATATACAACAAGGAGACAAGGCTCCAGAATTTAAGGGAGTTAATCAAAATGGAGATGCGGTTTCATTGTCGAGTTATACAGGTAAGAAATTAGTACTCTATTTTTATCCAAAAGATGATACTCCAGGGTGTACTGCCGAGGCATGTAACTTGAGAGATAACTATGATCAGTTTTTGAGTAAAGGATATGCTATTTTAGGTGTTAGTCCAGATGGTGAAAAAAAGCACCAAAAATTTATTGAAAAGTATGATTTACCCTTTGATTTACTTGCAGATACTGAAAAAGAAACCTGTGAAATGTATGGGGTTTGGGTCAAGAAAAGTATGTATGGTAGAGAATATATGGGTGTAGCACGTACGACTTTTATTATTGACGAAAATGGAATTATCGAAGAAATAATTTCTAAAGTCAAGACCAAGGAACACACGGATCAGATTTTAAAAGCATAAAAAAACCACTCGCTTGCGAGTGGTTTTTTAGTTAAATACGATTCCAACTTAGAATGGAATCTTATCGGTTTTGGCATAATCCTTTGGTGTTAGGATTAAAAAATCACTGGTAATGATTTCGGTAATGTAGCGTTTCTTTCCCTCTTGATCTTCCCAACTGCGGTTGGTTAATTTTCCTTCTACAAGAACTTCCTTTCCCTTAGTTAGTAATTCTTCCATTAGCGAAGCTGTTTTACCCCAAGCTACAATATTGTGCCATTGGGTATCTTGTACCTTTTCTCCTTTTTGGTTTTTATAAACTTCGTTGGTAGCAAGCGTAAATTTTGCAACTTTTCGACCTCCTTCGAGTTCTTTAATTTCTGGGTTCATGCCTAGGTTTCCGATCAATTGTACTTTGTTTCTTAATGCGTTCATAATAATTGTTAAGTTTTTAAATTGTTTTGTTAAGTGCCCCTTGCGAGACGATTATTATATATAGTTAAATTCTGTTGCTCCTTTCGAACAACACTACAAAGTGAATACATGCACCAAACAATAAGATTACTTTAAGTATTTACTTACGTTTATAATCGCTTGTAAGCACTTGCAATTGTTTTAGTTTATTTATTATCAGCGGTTTGTGATAAATTTTAAATGGTTGTAGAATTTACCTATAGCAAAAAAAATCCCCTTACAAAAGCAAGGGGATTTTGAAATAGTTAAAATTTGTATGATTAGAATATTTGGAATTTCACCGGAATTCTAAATCGCATATTTACGGATTTATCTCGTTGTTTAGCTGGTCGCCATTTGCCTGAAGTTAATTTGATTACTCGCATAGCTTCATCTTCTAGACCAAATCCTTTTTTTCTTCCTAGGATGGTTACGTCTCGAACCCTCCCACTTTTATCTACGACAAACATCACATTAACGGTACCCTGCATATCATTTTCTAATGCCATTGGAGGGAAGGTGATATTTTCGGCAATAAATCGTTGTAGACCAGCATCGCCACCTGGGAAAGATGCTTTTTCAGATACATCAAAGATTTCAAAAACCTCATTCGTCTCTTCAGGTTCTTCCTCTTCTTGTTCGTATAAATCCATCTCCGTATCCTGATCGATTTCATTGTCTTCGATTTCAGGTTGATCCTCTTCAATTTCTTCGTCATCTTCTACCACTTCAATTTCTGGTGGAGGAGGTGGAGGTGGTGGTTTTTTTTCTTGAACAGTGTTTTCCATAACAACCAGGTCTTCCTCTATAATAATGTTTTCTAATTGATCTGGTCTATCATCATAAATGGTATATGAGAAAGCTCCAAAAACAACCAATAAAGAAAAAGCAAGCCCAGTTAGGAAGAAGTCAATTCTTTTGTTTTTGACTTCGGGTTTTGGATACTTTTTAACTTCCATGTGATTTAAAATTCAAAATTAACGTAAAAAATTTATACCTTAATTACCTTTCTGCTGAAAAGGTAAATACTTTTTAATTAACGCTAGTGAATTTTGTGTTATTGTCATAAAAACGATTCCTAGAATACACCCTAATGTGTTTGCAATCATATCGTCAATTTCGTAACTCCGACCAATATTCATTGCACTTTGCATAACTTCAATGAAGATGCCATAAATAATCCCAATTAGAAGAATGACTAGTTTATTTTTTCGATTGATTTTTTCAAGGTTCAATATCCAAAGCTGGACAAACACAAAGTAGAGAACAAGATGAATAAACTTATCCAACCCAAGTAAATTATGGAATGTAAAGGGTTTGAAAGGAGAAGGAGGCAATAGGCAAGAACTAGCTATAAAGGCAGACCACACTATGGCGAGTATTCGTGCTCGTATGAGCTTCATAAGAAGTGGAGGATTTATTGCCCGATGAGGGATTTGTATGCTGTTGCATCCATCAAACCATCCACTTCAGATAAATCTGAAGCTTTGATTTTGATCATCCAGCCATTTTCGTATGGAGATTCGTTGACACTTTCAGGTACATCTTCCAGATCGGTATTAATGGCCACAATTTCTCCACTGATAGGCATGAATAAGTCTGATACGGTTTTAACAGCTTCGATTGTTCCAAAAACTTCATTTTGGTCGAGGGTTTCACCTTCTGTTTCGATTTCAACAAATACAATATCTCCTAATTCACTTTGGGCAAATTCGGTTACGCCAATTGTTGCAACATCACCATCCATAGACACCCATTCGTGTTCTTTTGTGTATTTTAAATTCTCGGGGAAATTCATCTTTTAATCAATTCTAATAAATATGTTATGCTTTAGCCACTCGTTTGTGGGTTCCAAATATATTGAGAACGTTGTGTATTTTCTCTTTTAAGTCTTTTCTTTCTACGATAAAATCCACAAATCCTTTTTCTTGCAAAAATTCAGAGCGTTGAAATCCTTCAGGAAGGTCTTTACCAATAGTTTCTTTAATTACTCGTGGCCCTGCAAATCCAATTAATGCTTTAGGTTCAGCAATATTTACATCTCCAAGCATGGCAAATGAGGCAGTGATTCCTCCAGTTGTTGGATCAGTAAGTACAGATATATAAGGTAATTTTTCTTCGGCAAGAAGAGCGAGTTTTGCGGAAGTTTTTGCCATTTGCATAAGAGAGAAAGCGGCTTCCATCATTCGGGCACCTCCACTTTTAGAAATGATAATCATCGGAATTTTTAGTTCGATAGCCTTATCAATAGCTCGAGCGATTTTTTCACCTACTACCGAGCCCATAGAACCACCAATAAAAGCAAAATCCATGACAGCCATAGACACCTTTAAACCATTGATTTTTCCAACTGCTGTTCTAACCGCATCAGTTAAACCACTTTTGGATTTTGAGGCTTTTACTCGATCGGGGTAAGTTTTTGTATCCTTAAATTTCAGTGGATCACCAGAACTTAAATTGACGTCCAACTCTTTAAATTTACCTTCATCAAAAAGGATAGCAAAGTATTCTTTTGATCCAATTCGTTCATGATGACCGCAATTCGGGCAAACACACAAATTGAGCTCAAATTCCTTTGTAGTGGTAGGAGTTTTACATTGTTTGCATTTATACCAAAGTCCGTCAGGGGTAGGTTTTTTGTCTTTTGTTTCTGTCCGAATTCCTTCTGTTGCTCGCTTAAACCAACTCATATTGAATGCTTTTTATCATTTCAAATTAATGCAGTATAGCAGAGCAAATGTACATTTTTTTTAATACCTACCTTTGTATTTTATGGATAAAGAAATAATTGTCAAAGTTGCTGATTCTCCTGAATCCATGGAGGCTATTTTCGAAGTTCGAAGAACAGTATTTGTAATCGAACAATCCGTGAGTGAAGAGGAAGAGTATGATGAGTTTGAAACTTCGAGTACGCATCTTTTTGCAACTTGCGACAATCAGATAGTGGGTACATGTAGATTTCGCAATACAAGTCAGGGAACTAAATTAGAACGATTTGCTGTATTCAAAGCATATCGGACTCAATCTGTTGGTTCATCTTTACTCAAAGCGGCTTTAGCTGCAGTAGATCATGACCGAATGATTTATTTACACGCTCAAGTTCAAGTAGTTGAATTTTATAAAAAATATGGGTTTAGTCAGATAGGAAACCAATTTGAAGAGGCAGGTATTCAGCATTTCAAAATGATATACTCAGCCGATGATATGCAATAAATCACGTTTCATTCTCGTTGACTTACCTTTACAACACATATGAAAAAAATACTAGTTACAGGTGGGCTCGGATACATTGGAAGCCATACTGTAGTTGAACTTCAATCTTCAGGTTATGATGTAGTCGTAATTGACAATTTAGATAATGCTAAAGAAGAGGTTAAAGACCGAATCGTCTCGATATCTGGTCGTTCGATTGATTTGGTCATTGGAGATGTGAATGATGAAATAACCATGGATCAACTTTTTCAGCAACATGATTTTTATGGGGTGATTCATTTTGCAGCACACAAGGCCGTTGGCGAGTCGGTTGATCATCCGATTAAATACTATCAAAATAATGTTTCAGGGTTAATTACCCTATTGGGAGCCATGGACAAGTATGGCGTTCAAAATTTGATATTTTCTTCGAGTTGTACAGTTTATGGGATAGCTGAAGATTTGCCTGTAACAGAAGACACTCCTATAAAAAGTGCTGAAAGCCCTTATGGAACGACTAAAATAATTGGCGAAGAAATCATTCAAGATTATGCAAAACATAAAAACATCAAGACCATTTTGTTGCGGTATTTTAATCCGGTTGGGGCCCATCCTTCTGCTCAAATTGGCGAATTACCCAATGGTATACCTAGTAATTTGGTGCCTTATATTACACAAACGGCAGCAGGTATTCGAGAGCAGTTAGTGATTCACGGAAATGATTATAATACATCCGATGGTACGTGCATCCGAGACTATATCCATGTAGTAGATTTAGCTAAAGCCCACGTGAAGGCCATGACATTTGCGGATAAGATGTCGAGTTCAGTGGATGTATTCAATGTGGGGACAGGAAATGGCTCTACCGTTTTGGAGGTAGTTCAAGCTTTTGAGGAACGATGCAATGTGCCTTTGAATTACAGAATTGGACCCAGAAGAGATGGTGATGTAGAACAAATTTTTGCCGATACTCAAAAAATAAACCAAGTACTCCAATGGCAAGCTGAATATGACTTGTACGATATGATGTACCATGCTTGGATGTGGCAAAAGAGCATTTCTAAAAAATAAATT
>JAHEGS010000033.1 GCA_024645005.1 Bacteroidota bacterium | reverse complement strand
TGTTTGACCTCTAATATAAATTTCAGTCCAATCATAGTATGTAATCTATTAACTCCATCTCTATGATTATTGGTGTATAACCTGAAATAACATTATTGCCAGTTGCACCAAAAGCAAAATCAGATGGAACAATAGCTCGAATACTCTCACTCTTTGACAGTTTACTTGCTAAAAATTGAATACCCCCAATGACTTGTTGATCTGACACATCGTATATAAATGGCTCTTCATCCTTTGTGGAATAAATTACTTGACCATTTATTTTTTTTAAGACATACTTTATTTTGGCCTTTTTAAACTTAACAGGTTGAATGTACCCCATCTTGAGTTTTTCATAATAAATGAGTGATGATGAGTCAAGTGTTCCATTCCAACGCTGATTCTTTATGAATTGATCTATTTGGCTACGCTCAAATGCTTTTTTATAGGCAATATGTTCTATGTCGTTGAGCTTATCTCTCATCCATAAAGTTGTAGTCACAAAATCAGTGTCGTTCAAATAGGATGGTACACTCCCATTAAGTGCCTTGTAAAAAGGCTGAGCCTTAAGTCTAAATTGAATACTATCCGTTTTACATGTAGAACTTAATAATTGAATAAACGTAGTAGTTGTATCCGTATTCAATCGATGAATTTCAATTTTTCTTCCTAAAGCACGTGTATCCAAATAGATTGAATCCTTTGAATTCTGTGCCTTGATGTCAATTAACCAATGATTTTTATCATCAGAACAAATAGATGAACCTCTTTTATAAAAAATATCCCCTTCTTGTTGGAAAGCATCTTCACTACATGAAAAAATAAATATTACTAAAACTAGAATAAAGCTATTCAACCTCATAAGAATTCACGATAGTTTTGGATTACTGATTTGAACTTATCAATTGTTTGTTGCAGAGTATCTTGACTTGCTCCTCCCGCTGCATTTTTATGTCCACCACCATTGAAGTTTTCTGCACTAAAAATATTGCATGGAAAAGAATCCACACTTCTAAAACTCATTTTTACTAGTGGCCCTCTATCAATTATCAAGGCACTCATTTTTACCCCAGCTACACCCAACCCGTAATTTACAAAACCCTCCGTATCTCCTGTAACAATATCAAACTGCTCAATATCTTCTAGTGATAAATATCCTAATGCAACCTTGCCTCCTTCTAAAATCTCTAAATTATTGGATAATAAATGCCCCAAAAGCTGAAGCCGTTCTATTCTATTTTGATCAAACAACAATCTGTAAATTTTATCAGGCACAACGCCTAAATCCATTAAGTCTGCAGCTGTTCTAATAGTTGAACTAGTCGTGCTTGAAAACCGAAAAGATCCAGTATCTGTAATTAAACCTGTATATATGCATCGTCCCACTTTTTCATCTATAAAAGCTGGATCTAAGTGCTTGTTGATATAGCGATAAATAAGCTCACACGTTGAGCTTGCACCTATTTCAATAAAACGCTCGTTATCAAAATCTTCTGGACTTTGATGATGGTCTATAACAATAACTTCAGCATTACTTTCTCTAACCATTTCTCCCATCTGATTAATTCTACTTAATGCATTAAAATCAAGACAAAATATATAATCTGCATTGTCAATTTCATCATCACAAAACGTAGCATTATTCTCATAAATTATCACATCATCATTTCCTGGCAACCAATATAAATTAGAAGCATAATCTGTTGGGACAATCACTTTAGAGGCTATACCCACATTTTTAAAATAGTTATATAAACTCAAACATGAGCCCATTGCATCACCGTCTGGTTTATGATGAGCTGTTATGATGATTTTTCCAGAGTGGTTTCTTAATTGATCGAGGTTATGACGTATTGTATCTTGCACTGTTTTATTTACGACAAAACTCGCAAAAAGAACGGGATATTTCTATTTTTGCCGTCCTTTTAAACAAAAATCAAATGTCTAACATCACATTTACCATGATAAAACCAGATGCCGTTGCAAACGGACACACTGGAAAAATTATTGACGATATTATTGCTGGAGGCTTTTCAATCAAAGCCATGAAATATATCCAACTCTCAAAAGAGAAGGCAGAAGCTTTTTATGGCATCCATAAAGAACGCCCCTTCTTTGCAGATTTAGTATCATTCATGACTTCAGGTCCAATTGTTGCCGCAGTATTAACAAAAGATAATGCTGTAACTGACTTTCGTTCACTAATAGGTGCAACAAACCCAGCTGAAGCTGAGGAAGGAACTATTCGTCAGAAGTACGCCAAATCCATCGATGCCAATGCCATTCATGGAAGCGATAGCGATGAAAATGCAGTAATCGAAGCTTCATTTTTCTTCTCTGCTTTTGAAATGTTCTAGTTCATTTAGATCTATTTTCTACCACAACTTCAGGGCGATCTAATTCATCGTTTATCTGAATATTTTTGCAGAAAGCACCGTTACTCTTAAAAGATTAATCGTAATTTAGTGGTTTAAATAAAATAAGCTTATAATGGACTCGTTTAATGTTAACAAATCCATGATAGCAAAATAAACTAACCATGAAATTCAGAAACGCATTTTTTCTACTTGGACCACTTGTTTTTGTAGCCTTTGGATTCTACACTAAACATCAGGATCTTGGAGAAGACATTTTGCTCAGGGCTATTAATATGAACCTTCAAAATGCTCATTATGACCCCATTGCAATTGATGACGATTTTTCTGAAAAAGCCTTTCAATTGTACATTGATAACCTAGATGCGAACAAACGATTATTTCTCCAATCTGACATCGATGAGTTAAACTATTTTAAAACCACAATAGACGATGAAATAATTAATGGAACATCCTTTTTCTTTGATAAATCGATTGAACTCTTAGAGCAAAGAACAGAATTAACAGAACGGTTCTTTGAGGAAATTTTGAATAATCCAATGGATTTTAGCAAAGATGAAATGGTCGACTTTGGAGAAGAAATCCCATATACAAAATCAGAAAAAGAACTTAAAGATCGTTGGAGAAAATACCTTAAATATAGTGTACTTACTCGCTTGTATTCCGATTATAAAGCACAAGAAAAATCACTAGAAAACAAGGACACCGCATTCATACCAAAATCAATGGATTCGCTTCAGACAATCGCTAGAAAAAGTGTTTTAAAAACACACAGGGATTGGTATAAAAGAATTAAAAGACTCGATAGAAAAGATAGACTAGCCATTTATGCAAACAGCATAACCACAGTTTATGATCCTCACACCAATTACTTTCCACCTGAGCAAAAAGAAGACTTTGATATCCAAATGTCAGGACGATTAGAGGGTATAGGGGCTCAACTTCAGGAAAAAGATGGTTATATTAAAATTACAAACATTATTCCTGGCGGACCATCCTCACTTCAAGGAGAATTGCAAGCCAATGACTTAATTCTTAAGGTTACTCAGGAGGGAGAAGAACCGGTCGAAATTATTGATTGGAGAATAAGTGACGCTGTCAAAATTATTCGCGGACCAAAAGGATCAAAAGTTACACTCACCGTACGTAAACCAGATGGTAATGAACAAGATATTACCATTACTCGAGACATTGTTGTTTTAGAGGAAACCTATGCCAAATCACTTTTATTAAGTGATGAAGATGGAATTAAAGCAGGCTACATTTACCTTCCTAGCTTTTATGCTGATTTTCAAAACCCAAAGGGAAGATTTAGCTGGAAAGATGTTAAAACGGAAATAGAAAAACTTCGAGACGAGCAAGTTCAAGGAATCATTCTTGATTTAAGAAATAATGGTGGAGGTTCGCTAGATGATGTAGTCAAAATGGGTGGATTGTTCATTGATAAAGGTCCTATTGTTCAAGTGAAAGAAAAAGGTAGATCAGCACATATTCTTGAAGATCGTTACGCAGGTGCTGAATGGGAAGGTGCATTGGTCATTATGGTTAATGATTTCAGTGCTTCGGCATCTGAAATTATGGCTGCAGCAATGCAGGATTACGATCGAGCTATTATTGTCGGCTCCCGTTCCACGCATGGTAAAGGAACTGTTCAACGATTCTTGCCACTAAACCGAACCCTTCGAAATAAAAATATACCCGATATTGGGAGTATTAAACTAACCATTCAAAAATTCTATCGAATCAATGGTGATGCTACCCAGCTAAAAGGAGTTCAATCAGATGTAATCGTTCCGGACAACTATATGTATTTGGAAACGGGTGAACAAGAGCACGATTATCCTCTTCCTTGGGATCAAATAAAGGGTTCTAGCTTTGAAAAAAACAGCCATTCCATTTCAGATAAAATTATCAAAAAAAGTCAGTCAAGAATTAACAAAAATGCTACCTTCAATCTCATTGAAGAGAATGCAAAACGTTGGGAAAAACAACGAGAAAATTCGACCTATGCTCTTAACTTCTCAGCTTATTCAAATGCCAAACTTAAAGAGAAAGAGGAGGGTGAAAAGTTTGAGAAAATTGGTAAAGAGAAAATTGAAAATTTCAACGTATCGAACCCAGGAGTTGACATTGAGGTAATTGAAGCAGAAGAATCTCGAAAAAAAAGAAATTCAGACTGGGTTAATAGCGTCAGTAAAAATCCATATATCTATGAAGCTCTTCAAATAATTGAAGATTTGAACTAATCATCTACTGCTCTTTTCTCCCAGGAACAGCGTGCATACTCAAAACTGATTGTTTCCCATTTTTGACGTCTTTTGAACCCTTTTCGGACCACAAGACTTTTCGAGCTTTTTTAAGTGCCTCTGATAGATCAATTATGGGATGAGGATACAACGTTTTAAGCCCAAATAAATTGCGTTCCATTTCATTCATTTTCCATGGTTCATGAATATATTCTGTTGGGAAATCACTCAATTCAGGCACCCATTTCTTTATAAAAATACCTTTAGGATCATGATCTTTAGCTTGTTTAATTGGATTATATATTCGAATTGTATTGATCCCCGTAACAGAAGCCTGCATCTGGAACTGAGGGTAGTGAATTCCAGGTTCAAAATCGGTAAATTGTTTTGCAAGATATTGAATGCCATCATCCCAATTTTGCAATAAGGCATGAGTCAAAAAAGATACCAACATGGCACGCATCCGAAAATTTAAATACCCCGTTTTTTTGACACATCGCATACAAGCATCAACAAGAGGAATCCCTGTATTTCCATCTTCCCAACTTCTGATATAAGCTGGGTTTGATTCCCTCCTTAAAGATATATACCCCTTATTTTGGGGAAGAAACTCCATTTCTACTTCTTGTTCAAACTTCTGAATAAAATGACAGTGCCATCTGAGCCTGGATAGAAAGGCACTTAAATTTCTTTTATTACCATTCCTTTTTGCGTGGTATGCAGCCTGATATACTTGTCTTATACTCAAGTTGCCCCAAGCTATGTGAGCGGACAATCGACTGCAAGAAGTCCTACTTTCATTTGGTTTTGAAATATGATAAGAATACTGTTTGCTCCTATTCGATATAAAATCATTTAGTATATCTATTGCTAAACCCTCCCCGCCAGACTGAATATGACTATCATTGCCCAAGTTCATAAAATAAGTAGGTTTAAATTTTTTTGATTTGAACAAGATCGTTTTTGATAAGCTCAAATCAACGACTATTTCAGTACTATGCATGTATGCATACCATTTTTTAACCCAATCATTCCTGTTTTTAAGCCCCCTGATAATTCCATTTTGCTGAAATTCAGACCATGAAATTTTCTTACTATCAACCCAATTTTTTAATTTTTTATCGATAGAATATGAAAATCCTAATCCCGTTTCTTGATGAGAATAGATGTTTTTAATAGAAAACTTAGTGTGAATATTTTTGAATACCTCGACCGTATCACCCTCCAAAACTGACAAATTGTGGCCGTATAATTTGAGCTGTTTTGACATGTTTTTTAAACTGTCTTTAACAAACTGCCAATGCCGATCTGAATAATGAGGATTATTAACGTATTTGCAATCTAAAATATAAAGTAATATAATTGGCAAATCTTGATCTATGGAGTACGATAAAGGTTGATGATCCTTTAATCGTAAATCCCTCTTAAACCAAACAATATTTACTTCTTGCCTTACCAAAAGTAAAATTAGAACACAATACCTAATACAATGTTCACCTGAACTAAATCATTAAAAACGTGTTATTAAAACTATGAGCAAACGCATACTTATAGTTGGAGGGAATACAGGAATTGGCGAAAAACTTAATGAATTATTACTTGCTGAGGGTAACGAAACCATTCTCATGAGTAGGAGTCAAGGTGGAGTAGACATCCAAGACGATGAACCAAATTTTCCAGAAATTGAAGGCCCCATCGATGCTTTGGTATATTGTCCAGGGAGCATCAATTTAAAACCATTCAGAGGATTGAAAATAGCTGATTTTCAACACGATTTAAATATTAATTATTTAGGTGCAGTAAAAACAATCAAGAACTTTTTACCCAACCTCAAAGAATCTCCAAATGCCAGCATTACTCTTTTTAGCACTGTAGCAGTCCAAAAAGGAATGCACTTTCATAGCAGTATTGCTGGTGCAAAAGGTGCTGTAGAAGGTCTAACAAGAGCATTGGCGGCAGAATTAGCTCCTAAAATTAGAGTAAACTGTATTGCCCCAAGTCTTACAAATACTCCATTGGCTGAAAAGCTTTTAAGAAACGAAAAACAAAGAGAAGGAGCTGAACAAAGGCATCCACTTAAATCTATTGGAGAGGCAAGTGACATTGCACACATGACTCAATTTTTATTGAGTGATAAAGCTCAATGGATTAGTGGGCAAATTATAGGGATAGATGGAGGAATGAGTAGTTTATCCAACGGATAAATTCTGCTAACCACAATATAAATGCATAAAAAAAAGAATCTTCCTTCTAAGGAATGCTTGACTTGTGGTCTACCCTTTAATTGGCGAAAAAAATGGGAAAGAAACTGGGAAAAGGTAAAATATTGCAGTGAACGTTGTCGAAGAAATAAGAAATAAGAAAATAATTCATTGGTTTAGAAATGACCAACGGGTATCTGACCATGAGGTTATATCAGTTCACCATACCTTAAAATCCATTCGTTGCTTTTATCTTACGAATGCCAAGTATAATGACAACCATCAGCTTGGTTTTCCATTAATTGGCGATAAAAGAAAACAATTTATAAACGAATCTCTTCAAGAATTAAAAAAAGACCTCGAAAAATTAGGCATAGAATTAACCATCATTCAAACCATTGACGAGCTTAAAGAACTCGAAATAAGTGACGATGAAATTTTAACTTACCAGAAGTTATTTGGAACCGAAGAATTAGAAATAGAACGTCAGGTTTTATCTAAAACTAACAAAAACATAGCACTTGATAATTTTACTTTAATCAATACTATGACGCTACCTTTTGAATTAAACAAAACACCTGACGTTTTCAGTTCATTTAGAAAAAAAATAGAAAAGTATGGTTCATTTCAAAAGCCAATAAATCTTCCTAACATACCTACTTTTAATGTGCCTTACAAACTAGCTGGAGGGGAGCAACAGGCCATTCATCGTTTGAACTATTATTTCTTCGAGAAAAAACTCCTATCAACTTACAAAGAAACAAGAAATGGAATGCTTGGAACAGACTTTAGTAGTAGGTTTAGTCCATGGCTTTCAAATGGAAATATTTCTGCTCGAACAATCCATTATTTCGTTAAGGGTTACGAGAATAAATTAGGAGCTAATTCGTCAACCTATTGGCTGATTTTTGAATTGCTCTGGCGGGATTTTTTTCAATTTCAGCTTCGCAAGCATGGCTCCCTTTTTTTTAAAAAAAATGGTATAAATGGAAAAATGATTTCATACAGAAATCATGAGGATACATTCTGGAATTGGGCAAACGGTAACACCGGAGATGATTTGGTTGATGCCAATATGATTGAACTCAAAGCTACAGGATGGATGAGTAATAGAGGCAGACAAAATGTAGCAAGTTTTCTAGTTCACGATTTAAATATTAACTGGCGATGGGGTGCAGCATGGATGGAAAGTCAATTGATTGACTACGACCCTGCAAGTAATTGGGGCAACTGGATGTACATTGCTGGTGTTGGTAATGACCCCCGGCCATTTCGTAAGTTTAACACTCAAGGTCAAGCAGAGCGTTATGACCCAACTAATAGTTACAGAGAAAAATGGCTAAAATAATGGGTATAGACTTTGGAGCTCAATTGAGCGGAAATAGTGTAATTGCTCATCTGAACAATGATCAAGTTCAATTTATTCAAGTAGCCAAAAAACAGCACACCGATTCGTGGCTAAAATCAATGTTTGAAGAAATTAATCCTGAATCAGTCTATATTGATGCACCCTTAAGTATCCCAAATGCATACCATGGCCAAGGTCAAAATTTTCACTATCGTAAAGCAGATATTGAAACAAGTGCCATGTCTCCAATGTTTCTGGGTGGATTAACCGCTCGAGCGATGAGTTTAAAAAATTCATTCAAAACTGTCGCTTTTTATGA
>JAHEGS010000022.1 GCA_024645005.1 Bacteroidota bacterium | reverse complement strand
CAATATGATCAACAGATTTAACCTTCATGTTTTTTATCAATGTAGAAACATCCTCTTCTTTTTCTCTTTCTGATCTCTCCAACCAATCAATCCCCTGAAATCCCATTACATAGGCAATTTCCCTACCCATATACCATTTCCCTATACCATTAAAATCACCTGTTTTGTAGGTATATATCGAGCCTTTTTCGTCTACTTGTGCTAATGATTTATCAAAAATTAAAAAGCAAGTAATAAAAAAAATAAGTGAAAGTGTATTTTTCATATTGAACACCTTTGGATTTACTTAAAGATATTTAATTTGAGTTAAAAACCTAAAAAGTTTCAGTGCATCACTAGATTCTACCAGAGGGGTGGGTTTAATAGAAACGGTTTTCTTTTTTGAGGTTGCTCGTGACATCTGTATATAACCTAAAACCTATACCTTAGCATCAGTTCACTTGTATTAGCTCTCAGAGCTGTACTACTCGTTCTCTGACCTATCTCATAACCAAACCCTAGATCTATCTGGTTCATCTTTATCTGTAGCATTGATGATATATAGTCGTTATTACTAACACCTATCCCCAAACTCACCTTTTCTTTAAGAGTTAACTTAGCAATAGCCGTAAGCTGATTAGGTGCGTCTGCTACCATTCTGTAGAGCATAGAAGGGCTGAGTGTAATGGTATTGTTTAGCTTTAAATGAAAACCAGCCGTGGTGTATAAATGAGGCTTGTCTGTAGCTGTTGTTGATAGTCCCTCTGCTTCTTTATAGCGCTTAGAGTTAAGCATATTTGGAGTAGAGAGTCCTATAAAATATTTTTCTCCCTTTAATAGTAATCCAATACCCACTAGCGGGTTCATATAGTTTTGAATGCTGTTTAGATTGGCATTACTTTCTTGTGTAATTCTATCTAAGCCAGCTGCATCTAGATTATTATAGACTACTCCTGCTTTTATGCCTAGGTAAAGGTTTGTATTACTCCCTAGAGTAAGTTTATAGCTATAGTCTGCTGCTACAATTCCTTGGTTTTCTATATAAACCCTATCTGTTAAATAACTAATCCCCCAAGAGGCTTTGTTCTTCTCTTTGGTGTGGTAGATAAATGAAGCTGCTCTAGGCGCGTCTTCTATTCCAGACCAGGCAGATCTATACTGCAGTCCAGCGAGTGATCCCTCACTACCCGTGTAGGCTGGGTTAAACAAACTCATGTTCTGCTCAAAAAACAGAAAATTAGGCTGTTGCTGTGCTTTGACTGCTATACTTGTAAGTACTAAAGCCGTAAAAGCAATTTTTTTTAGTATGTATTTCATTTTTGTATTGCTTTTAGTGAATTAGTAAGTAATAAATAACCAGCCCGTAAGTGCCTTTTCTCCGTTATTAGGGTCTACTATATAGTAATAAGAACCCGCTGGCAAAAGATCTCCGCTGTTTTTATAAGTACCACGCCAATCGTTTTTATAGCCAAGGGCAGAAAAAACTTCTTGTGCATTTTTATTGTATATAGTTACCCTAGCATTAGGATAGCGTTCTATATTGATTATTTTCCAAGTATCTTCCAAGCCACCGCTTCCTGGTGTAAGCGCACCAGAAGCAAAAAGTTTATTATCTTCATAGCCATCGTTATTGTCATCTGGATCTTCATTATCTCCAATCCCATCATTATCAGCATCTGCCCACTCATTTGGATCAAATGGAAAAGCATCGTTTGAGTCTAAATACCCATCATTATCGTCGTCTACGTCAAAATTGTCTCCAAGACCATCTACATCTGAGTCTAGCCACTCTCTTGGATTATCCGGAAAAACATCTTCAGTATTTAGGTACCCATCACCATCTCTGTCAGGATCAACACAATCTGGAATAAGGTCGTTGTCAAGGTCTGCGGGTTTACTAAATTTATCTAATGGGTCTGAATCACAGGCTAACTCATCTAAATCTGTAAATCCATCATTATCATCATCTGTATCTGCATTGTTTCCAACACCATCTAAGTCTGTGTCTGTCCATTCGCTTGGGTCTATTGGAAAAGCATCTTCTGTGTCTACTACACCATCGTTATCATCGTCTGTATCTACGCAGTCTGGAATAGTATCTCCATCAGTATCTAAAGAAATTGAAGAAGCTAATAATGGATCTGAGCCACAGGCTATTTCATCTGTGTCTAATTGACCATCCCCGTCGTCGTCCGTATCTGAATTGTTTCCAATACCGTCTTGGTCTGTGTCTAACCACTCGGTGGCGTCTAAAGGAAAGGCGTCATTATCGTCCTCGTAGCCGTCATTGTCGTCGTCGGTATCTATACAATCAGGGATTCCATCTGTGTCTGCATCTGCCGGTAGGCTAGTAGCTTCTAATGGGTCTGTACCACAGGTGGTTTCATCCATATCACTATACCCATCATTATCATCGTCTGTGTCAATGCAATTTGGAATACCATCTGCGTCTGTATCTAATGGTTTAGAAGAAGCTAAAAGTGGGTCTGAGCCGCAAGTGATTTCATCTGCATCAGAGAAACCGTCATTGTCGTCGTCCGAATCACAAACGTTTCCAATCCCGTCTGTATCCGTATCTAATTGGTCTGCATTGGGAGTGTTGACACAATTGTCTAGAGTATCTAATACCCCATCATTGTCGTTGTCTGTGTCTGCGTTGTCTCCAATTCCATCTCCATCCGTATCTGTACTCTCAGAGGCATCAAGAGGAAAAGCATCTTGAGTATCTATCACACCATCTCCGTCGTCGTCCGTGTCTGAAACATCTCCAATACCATCTCCATCAGAATCTAGTTGGTTGGAATTAGAAACTGTTGGGGCATTATCACATACATCTCCAACGCCGTCTCCATCTGTGTCCAATTGGTTAGCGTTTGCTGTTGAAGGGCAGTTATCTAGATTGTTGTTTATACCGTCACCGTCTAAATCTTCGTCTACATCATTTATAGTTATTATGAAAGATTTAGCATATGTAGCTATTCCATCATTGGTTTGAACTCTAATCGAATATGAGCTCTTAGTCTCATAATCTAAAGCTGTATTGGTTAAGAGATTGGTGCCGCTAATTGTAAAACTAGCATTGTCAGTGTCTCCAGTACCTGACACTAAAGTGTAAGTATGTGTGTTTCCAGGGTCAGAGTCAGTAGTAGAAAGTACACCAATAGTTGTACCTGTAGCTACATTTTCATTCACGGAACTAGAAGAAAGCGTAATGTCTGAAGGAGCTGCGTTTGATGACTCGGTCTCATACCAAGCAATTTTACCAGAACCAGAAATGATATCGATATCACCATCACCATCCATATCTGCTGCAAAGACGGAATTTGCTCCAGAAGCACTTGTATCAATATCAGCAGCAGTCCAAGAAGGGTCTGAAGCACCGTCGTTTTCGTACCAAGCAATGGTGTTATCGCCCCTAGAGGCAGAAAGTATATCCATATCACCATCACCATCAATATCCGCAGCAAAAACAGCTGTTGCATTAGTAGCAGATGTATAAATATTAGCTGCAGTCCAGGAAGGGTTTGTATTGCCATCATTCTCATACCAAGCAATAGTATTATCTGCATGAGAAGCAGAAAGGACGTCCATGTCGCCATCACCATCCATATCCGCTGCAAATACAAAACGTGCATCAAGTGCGTTTGTGTCAATAACAGCTGCAGTCCAGGAAGGGTTTGAAGCTCCATCATTTTCATACCAGACAATGTGATCACCATCTCCAGAAGCAGATACTATATCCATATCACCATCTCCATCTATGTCTACAACAAATACAGAATGTGCACGGCCTCTGTTTGTATCAATATCAACGCGAGTCCAAGAAGGGTCTGAAGCACCGTCGTTTTCGTACCATGCAATGGTGTTATTTGCATATGAAGCAGTAACGATATCCATATCACCATCTCCATCTATGTCTGCTGCATATACAGAATGAGCGCCATTTAAATTTGTATCAACATAATTAGTAGTCCAAGAAGGGTCTGAATTCCCATCATTCTCATACCATGCAATGGTATTATCAAACATAGAGGCAGATACTATATCCATATCACCATCTCCATCTATGTCTGAAGCAAATACAGAATGTGCAAGATTTACACCCGTATCAATATCATTAGCGGTCCATGAGGGATCTGAAGCCCCATTGCTTTCAAACCATTTAATTTTTCCACTAGATGCAGAAACAATATCCATATCATCATCTCCATCTATATCTGCCGCAAAGACATTATAAGATGTCCCTCCACCTTGTTCAATATTACCTGTTGTAAAAAAAGGGGTTGTCATTGAATTATTTTTTGTTGTAAAGCTAAATGAGTGCGGGGTCGTTAAAGATGTGTTCGAGGTGTTTTGAAGTCCTGAAGTTAACGTCACGGTAATCACTTCACCGGGTTTAAAATCATTGGTTGGGTTAAAGATAACGGAGGTGGTTTCTCCACCAGAAAATGCTCCTGGGATAATTCCTGTGTTTTTCCCAGTAATGACAATATTAGTAGTGTTTAATGTAGAGGTTTTAACAGGGCTATCAAAAGTCATTTTAATATCTGAATCTAAAGTAACTGTGTTTGAAGCCTTAGCTGGGGTTGAGGAGATAAACGAATACTGAGCTTTTAAGTTATTTAAATAGCAACAAAGAAATATTAGTAATAAAGCTGTTTTATTCATATGAATTTGGTTGAGTTATTATTTATGATTTTTTTATTAAGTTCAAATTTTATAACTATACGCTAAAATGTGCGCGAATCTTTTAGAGTAACATTATATGTGGCGAGACATAACACCTTTTACAAAAAGGCATTATATTTTATACTAAGAATTAAGCGTTATTATGGGCGGCTCAATTAATAATAGCTTTTACAATTTAATTTATAATTTATTATAATAATTGATTAAATAGTCTTATTGCATTAAGACTATTTAAGTGTTAAAAAAACTTTACTTTAATTATTTATATAAATGATTAACATGAATGCAGCAAGGAAAGCTTGCATAAAAAAATGAACCTCAACATGATAGCCTAAACAAATTTGCCTGTTATATTAGGGCATGAAATGTCACTTTTCATCGTTTATATATACTCTGAAAACCAACACACTTCCCCGCAACCAGGCACAACAACATTCTAAATAAAACAATTAGAAATTCTTTGTTCAATGCCTCTTTTCCGCACAATGGATTAGGCATTCTCTAAAAGGGCATTATTGTCTGTTTTGAAGGTTGGACTATTTGTCCTGAATTATCCTATCTAGCATATTAGCTATAGCCTCTTGTGTTTGAAGATATATTCCTTTGGAGTGAATTAAGTTAAGTTTCCTAAGGTTATTGAAATGCTTCTTAAAGGTTCTCTGATTAGTCTGTTTAAGAGACATCCAATAGTTGGGATTACTATATTCTAGCCTTATTTTTTCTGGCAAATAGTAGTCTATAGTATGATCATACAGCAAAACATTATTCCAGGCATTCAATAGGGGCTTTTTAAAGCTTTCTAAGCCCTTTTCTAGATCTTTCATATAAACTACGCCTAGATCATTAATTGATCTCATTACGGTGTATTTAAGCTCGAATCTAAGGGTTTCGTTATCTATAACATAACCTTGGTTTGTGTAGTGCTTTCTCTTGTTGTAAAGCTTTACCATGTATTCGGTTAAACCAGCTTGTTTATAATTCCCTTCATCACTATGAAACTTGTTTTCAAACACCTTGTTTTTATACATAAAGGCATTGTTTATGATAATATCACTATCAACAGGTGGAGTTATATTAACCCCTATTTCAATGTTACTTAATCTAAATTCATTGATATTAATATTTAGATACTTATTTAATTCCACTATGGCATGAGTAAGTTCTTTTCTTCCAAAGTAATTGAAGTTATGTTTTCCATCATTAAAATATTTGTGAATACTTCCAGCTATCTCACACCTACCATTTGGATAAAGTTTAATCTTCATATTTTTAGCTTCTGCTTCAATAAAAGGACTCACTTCTTTTCCAGACCTATTTCGACTTATTGATTCACCAGTCGCAACGTTGTATGATCCCATGAAGTCAAAACTGTTTTTAAGTAGACTAACTTCCTCTGAGTTGATATAACTCCAAATTTTTATGAAGTCTATCATAGCCTCTTCTTTTTAGGCTTAATTTCGATAAGAGCATCCTGAATCGAAGACTCTTTAAAAAATACTCTTGATCCAATAGAATGAGCCTTAAGCACTCCCTGTTCTCTCCATCTACTCAGAGTCGACTCGTTGCAACTTAAACGCTCTTTGGCCTCTGCAACTGTGTGTATATGATCAATACTTTTCTTTAATAACTCACCCTCTAAATGAGCTATTTTAGCATATAGTGGCGCAACAAACTTTTCGAGCTTGTCGTCTAGCATTTGCGATAAAATATGCTTGTCCACCATTACAGAATTTTAACATCTGCAAGGTTTTAAATTTGTGTGAAAGAGCTATCCAGAGATAGTCCTTGTATTCCCCGATTTAGTGCTTATTTTCCCCGAGTTTCGGATCTTATTTTAGAAACTAGATTCTTCATGTCTTTAACATGTGTGTAAGAAGTGTATTTTGCATCAATATCTTTAATGTCTAAGTCTAAGTTTTTTATGTTTTTTGTAATGGTATCAAGGCTACCTCCTGTGAGAAGTTGAGTTATTTTTGCTTTATAAGCATTTGAGCCATTTAAAAGTTCTATATCATCATAAAAACTAAGACTCTTAAGAAGTGCGATTTTTTTTGTTAGTGTCAATTCGGGGTTATCCTTTATGACTTCCATTTCATTAAAAATATTTTCGAGATCAATTACTAATAATGAAACCTTATATACTAATTTTTGGAGGAAATCATGTGATATAGGAAAATATATAATCTCATCCCTATCGTTTTTAAGTTTATCAAGGAATACTTTTTTTTGGACAATTAACTCCTCAAGGTTTATTCTATTTAAGTTTTCACATTGCTTACGAAGGTTTTCTGTGGAGGAATACTCATTATGGAATATTGTTAAATCCTCAGAGGCCATAAGTTCAGATAAAAAATCATCCATTATTTTCTGCTCATTTTTTATGGTTTGAAACAGATCCTCTTGATCCGTTGAATCAAAATTTATTTTTCCGCATTTAAGACCAATTTTAAATTTCTTGATCTTGTTTATTACTTCGTGGTATTTCATTTTAACTCTAAATAACGTTTAGCCAATTCTAAAGCACTGTCTATCTCTGAAATCTTAATATATTTTAAGAATTGCTTTTCAGTGGTGTGTCCAGTTGCGGACATTAAAAGTGGTGTTGGGATTTTACCATAAAAATTAGTAGCAAAAGATCTTCTTCCAATATGAGATGAAACTAGCATATACTTAGGATAAGTCCCTTTTACTTTCCTAAATCTTTTATTCTTATTATTTCCAATATTCTTTATGATACTCCCATCTACTTCATCAATAAATCCAATTTTTTTACAAAGCTCTTTTACATATTCATTGAATTTTTGATCGCTAATCTTTCTTGGAAATTCACCCCCCCTTTTATCTAGTATCTCTTGCACCTCAGGAAGTAAAGGAATTACAATTTCTTTTTGAGACTTTGTTTGCTTGAATGAGATTAATTTTTGATTTTCTATGTTAATGATCATATCTTTCCCAAATCTTGAAAAGTCAGATATTCTCTGAGCTGTAAAACAACTAATTAAAAGCCAGTCCCTTACAGTTTCTAACTTTTTAGATAATTTAGTAAATGTTTTTATCTTTCTTAATTCTTCAAGTGTAAAATAAATGTCTTTTGTATCCTCACCAGAAATTGACAATTTTTTCAGATTTGAATTTATTTTGATCCCATTGTCTCTAGCGAAATAACAATATGTTTTTATGAACTTAAAGTTCTTATTTATAGTGTTTTTATTGTAACCGTAAAGTTCATGAAAATCATTAAATAAAACTTTAAATGATGAATCAACATCAGAAGCTTTAAACTTTCTTTTATAATATTTTTGTAATTCGTCAATCTTAGATACTATCGTTTTATGCTTCGCAATAGTTGCTTTGGTTGTATTAAGTTTAATAGATTTAATATAATCATTAGCAATATCAATAAGGTACTCGGATCTAAAGTCTTCACCATGCCTATAATGAGTCTCAATAGTTGCAATCAGCCAGGATTTATCTATATACTTAGGATCTGATTTAAAAAAGGATTCTATTATCGTTTTTTCCAAAGAGTTTAAGCTCTCTTCAATTTCTCTTTGCTTGTTTCTAACTAATACATCTTTAATCTTTGATTTTCGATGATAGTGAATCCAATAATCCTTTGTAACAACAACTTTAGAATCTGACTCTAATTGATAATCCCTTCCACTATATCTAAATAATAATCTTAGTTTTAAGGAAGCTTGATCTTTTTTTGATCGATATAAGTAATTAATAGAAGCCATAATAAAATTGTACGATTAATGTACGACAAAATAACCATTAATGCAATATTATGCATATTCATGCGTTTATTTAAATTATACTAAAAATGCATAAACCCTATGTTTATTGATAATACTTATATATTTATTGAAACAGAAGAAAGTATTTTATTTATAGTTCAAGAGCCTCCGGCTCCACTTAACGCACAAAAACCCACTCTTTGGAGTGGGTTTTTTTTATTTTAAGTATTTTTATAGCTATGGAAGCACTATTTAATCCTTTATTCATTACTCTAGGAAGTTGCGG
>JAHEGS010000021.1 GCA_024645005.1 Bacteroidota bacterium | reverse complement strand
CTTCTTTTTTTACTTCAATTTTATCCTTGTTGAAGAGCTTTGCAAGATTATCCATCTCACTGTCATCAATTACACGATCAACAATAACAATAGCATTGTTAAGGTCTCCACCCTTAATTAAGTTGTGTTCAAGAAGCGTTTCAAGTTCATGTAAAAAACAAAAGGTTCTACAGCTTGATATTTCATCTTTAAATTCTTGGATATTTATAATAGATGCATGTTGACTTCCCAATACAGGTGAATTATAGTCAACCATTACGGTTAGTCTGTAATCGTCTGCAGGGAGAGCCATCATTTCAACTCCATTTCCGTCAGAATAGTTGATCCTCTTTGGAATTTCAAAATATTCGCGTTCCTTCTTTTGGGTTTCTATGCCAGCCTTGAGAAGTAAATCTATGAATGGTCTACTACTTCCGTCCATTATTGGAGTTTCAGGAGCGTCTAATTGTATCAAACAATTATCAATTTCTAGGCCTGCAAGTGCAGCTAATACATGTTCAACAGTGTGGACTTTTACTCCATTTAATTCCAATGTGGTTCCTCTGCTCGTATCTGTAACCAAGTCGCAATCAGCTTTAATAACTATTTGATCTTCTTGGTCTACTCTTTGAAAGGCGTATCCGTGATCTTCAGGAGCTGGCATGAATGTTAATTTAACCTCATTGCCAGTGTGTAATCCTACACCGGACACACTAATCGATTTTTTGATAGTAGTCTGTAGTTTATCCATTTTCTGATTTTTCGTTGTTGTTTAGCGTGTTTTCAAGTGCTCTAATTCTTTGCTCGAGTTTTGGGAGGTTTCGCCATAAAACCCTTGATTTCATTTCATTTTTATAAGTGAGGTGAGGAGTACCAGTATAAATTCCTCCAGGTTCTTTGACGTCTTTATTTACACCAGCTTGTCCACCAAATTGGGTGTTATCTGCAATGGTTAAATGTCCACCTACTCCAACTTGACCAGCCAACACACAGTTTGCTCCAATTTTTGTGCTTCCAGCAATAGCAGCTTGCCCAGCTATGACCGTATTTTCACCAATTTCAACACCATGGGCAATTTGAACTAAATTGTCTATTCTACATCCTTTGCCAATAACGGTACTACCCATGTTAGCTCTATCTACGGATGTATTACTGCCAATTTCTACATTGTCATGGATGATTACATTACCAATTTGTGGGATCTTAATGTAGGTGCCATCAGGGAGTGGTGCATGACCAAAACCATCAGAACCAATAACAGCACCACTGTGAATAATGCAATTATCTCCAATACTGGTGTTGTAATAAATGGATACGTTGGATCTAATTGATGTATTTTGTCCAATTGTTGAATTTTCATAAATACATGAATTAGCAAAAACCTTGGAATTATGACCAATTACAACATGATTGCCAATATATGCATGAGAACCAATGTGACAATTTTTACCAATTTCGGCACTTGGTTCAATTATGGCAGTTGGATGAATTCCGCTGTTTGGATCTTTATAATCAAAATATTGAATTAGGATTTGGCAGAATGCTACATAGGGATGCGAGCATCGAATAAAAGTTATGTGCTCAGGTAGGTTTTTGATAGAGTCATCTACTAAAACAATACCAGCACTCGTGTTTTTGAGATGGTGCGTATATTTTTTGTTGGATAAAAAACAAAGGCTACTTGGTGTTGCATCTTCAATTTTAGCAACCGTATCTACCTCTATATTTTTGTCTCCTTCTACGGAACCATTGACTATTTCTGCTATTTTTTTTGCTGATAATTTCAATTTGACGCAAATTTAACCTAATTTCAAGGAGGTGATGTAATATTTAACTTGAGGTTTTTGGTCATTGGTGAGGTTGTATATTTCAGAGGTTTCCGAAAGCTCTTTTAATTCGCCGTTTTTCATGCCAATTTTAAGACTATCACCTGTACTAGTGTAGGCATTGTTTTTCAATTCTCCAACACAAACAAAATAACGTGCCTCAGAATCGCTAATATTTAATCGATTGGATGTTTCATCAATTTTTTCATTAATAAAATCAGTATCAATTGGGGAATCAAATAATTCAATTTTGAGCAAGTCTCTGTTGATCAGCATCTTACAAAGTACTGATAAGGTCTTGTCGTTGGAATTTTGCCAAATCTTTATAGCACTATAAATTTCACTATCGTCAAGGTTGCAAAAATTTTCAATAACGTTATCATTAGAAAGATCATGTTTAGTGAAACTTTTTTCAAGAAAAAATTGAAGATAAGGGCTTACTTTAATTGATACTGGGGTGTTTACTAAAGCTTTGGCTCTTTTTAAAATATTTAATAGAAGTTCATCTGCTGCTATGGATGTTTTGTGAAGGTAAACTTGCCAATACATAAATCTTCGAGCCATTAAAAATTTTTCGACAGAGTATATCCCTTTTTGATCTATGATGAGTTGATTGTCACGAACATTCAACATTTGAATAATTCGCTCAATACCGACAGTGCCTTCAGATACACCTGTATAAAAACTATCGCGTCGTAAATAATCTAACCTATCCATGTCCATCTGGCTACTGACAAGTTGATGAAAGAAGGGTCGGTTATATTTATCTTCAAAAATTTGAATAGCAAGTGATAGTTGCCCATTCATCTTGTTATTGATTTGGTGCATTAGGTAACTACTCAGATTTTCATGGTTGACATCGTCAAGAATGCTGTGTTCCAGTGTGTGTGAAAATGGTCCGTGACCAATATCATGAAGTAAAATAGCAAGAAGAACACCAATTTCTTCCTCCTTTGAGATATCAATATCCTTTGCTCTAAGACTTTTTATTGCAATCTGCATGAGATGCATAGCACCTATTGCATGTTGAAATCGTGTGTGTTGTGCACCAGGATAAACCAAGCTAGTAAGGCCCAATTGCTTTATCTTACGAAGTCGTTGGAATTCGGGTAGTTCTATGCAGTCAAAAATGATATCGTGATGGATTGTTACAAATCCATAAATGGGGTCATTGATTATCTTCTTTTTATTCACGGAATGAAATAAAATATTATTTAAAGAGTTGAATTATTACTTGTTTTGCAAGTATTAATTGTTGCAAAGGTAAAATACAGAAAGTAATAATATGAATAATATCAAAATACTCTGGGCGGATGACGAAATTGATCATTTAAGAGCACATCTATTGTTTTTAGAAGAGAAGGGATATGATGTAAAGACAGTAAATAATGGATTGGATGCTATTGATTCTGTAAGAGATAATCATTTTGATCTTGTTTTTTTAGACGAGAATATGCCTGGAATATCAGGTCTGGAAGCTTTAAAAGTAATAAAAGAATTAAATTCAACTATACCTGTGGTCATGATTACAAAAAGTGAGGAGGATCACATTATGGAGGATGCCATTGGTAGTAAGATTGCAGACTATCTTATTAAACCAGTTAATCCAAGACAGATTTTAAGTTCCATTAAAAAGCTTACTGACAATAAACGTTTGGTGATGGAGAGTGTTACTCAAAGGTACCAACAGGATTTCAGAGCGATTGGAATGACTTTTATGGATCACATGGATTGGCCAAAATGGAAAGACACATTTAAAAAGCTAGTGTATTGGGAAACAGAAATGGCTAGTTCAGATGAAACCGGTATGGAGGACATCCTTAAAACACAAAAAATGGATGGCAACAGAGAGTTTGGTAAGTATATTGAAAAAAATTATTTGAACTTCATTCATTCTTCTTCATCAGATGAGGACTCACCTATGATGTCTCACAACCTCATGAAAAGAGGGATTTTACCCCAAAAAAAACAAGGCGAACCCTTTTTCCTTCTACTTTTAGATAACTTACGATTTGACCAATGGAAGGTAATAGAAGAAGAGATTAGCAATCATTATAGAATTGTGAATGAAGATATTTATTTGAGTATTTTACCCACCACAACTCAATATGCAAGGAATGCGATATTTAGTGGTTTAATGCCTTTGGATATTGAAAGGAGATTCGGAGATAAATGGAGTAATGATGAGGATGAAGGCGGTAAAAACTTGCATGAATCTCATTTCTTAAATGATCAACTAAAACGACTTAGAACTGGATTTGATTCGAAATATATTAAGGTGACGAATTTGAACAATGCCAAAGCAATGGTAGACCAACTTCCAAATTTAGTTGGCGAGGAATTTGTTACGATTGTATATAATTTTATTGATACGCTTTCTCATGCTCGAACTGATTCTAAAATAATGCGAGAGTTAGCTGAAGATGAAGCAGCATATAGAGCACTCACTAAAAGTTGGTTTTTACATTCACCATTATTAGAGACAATCCGATATCTGAGTAGTAAAAGGGTGAAAATTGTGATTACAACGGATCATGGTTCTGTCCATGTAGATAACCCAATTAAGGTTCAAGCAGGTAAGGATACAACAACCAATTTAAGATATAAAACAGCGAGAAGAATTGATTATAATCCTAAGGAGGTTTTTGCAGTAAAAGATCCTCATGATGCATTATTACCAAAACAGCATATGTCAAGTTCATTTATATTTAGTAAGGAAAATGATTTCTTTGTGTATCCAAATAACTTGAATCACTATGCCAAGTATTACAAGGACACTTTTCAACATGGTGGTATTTCGATGGAGGAAATGCTCGTTCCAATAATTACATTAGAACCCAAGTGATCTTTAGAGTTTCAGAGACAAGTGGTGATATCCAGTCTGTAATCCAGACTGTGAACGATATCAGATTAAGTCATAAAAAGAACATTGTGCTATTAAAAGGCGATTTGGGAGCGGGTAAAACTACGTTTGTTAAAGAATTTGTCAGTTACATGGGCGGTAACAAAGATCATGTAGACAGCCCAACTTTTTCATTAATGAATAGCTATTTAGTCGATGGAAATGATGTGTACCACTTTGATTTGTATCGTATTGAAACACCACAGGAAGTCGAGGATATTGGTTTTATGGAATATATGGATTCTGGAAATTTATGTTTTATTGAGTGGCCAGAAAAGATTGCAGAATTCTTACCCCAAAATCAAGTCATAATCATTGATATCATTGTATCTTTGGACAAATGCAGAGAGTATTCCATTTCTTAAACATCTTTTTTATAAGTCTTTTTGTTAATGCTCAGGTATTTAATCAGGTAATAGCGGATGAAACCCAACGGGTGGATTCTGTAATCAACTTGTTAGTAGAATATGAAAATTTCGGTCCAAAACCTACGGGATCACCTGCATTGGTTGAAACACTTGAATGGATTGTAAATAAGTATGAATATTATGGTTATAGTCCGGTTATTGATACATTTAAGATAGGTAGTAATGAATCTTATAATATAATCATTGAAAAACAGGGATCTGATTTAAATCAATGGATGATTATTGGTGCTCATTATGATTCTGTTGAAGAAAGTCCTGGTGCAAACGATAATGGATCAGGAGTCATTACAACACTCCAGGTAGCTCGTATAATCAAAGATCTAAATCCAAAGATAGGCGTAAGAATAATCAATTTTGGAGCTGAAGAACAAGGCTTTATCGGCTCATCTCATTATGTTAAAAATACGTTGTCATCATCTGATTCTATTCTATTGATGTTGAATTTAGACCAATTGGGTGGGACCAGTGGAAAAGATAATAGTAAAATCTATTGTGAACGAGATAATGATATAAACCCATTGTCAAATAATGTATTATCCTCTTTAATGACCGATACGTTATCTAAAATTATATCTTTATATACTGATCTTATTCCAGTCATTTCAGATGCTTATTCCTCTGATTATGTTCCTTTTGAAAATGAAGGAATGATCATAACAGGCTTGTATCAAGAAAGTGATTATAGTGATCATTATCATAGTTCAACAGATTTAGTGTCAAATATGGATGTTGACGCAACAGTAGAAGTGATAAAAGGTGCCTTGGCTGCAACGCTTTATTTTTCCAGAATGGATGGTTTTGTAAGTGTGAACGAGATTGTTGATCATCATCATGAATTGATTCCTAATCCAGCGAATAATTATTTCACAATAACCAATATTACAAGTCCTGTTTTTGTTGAAATTTGTGACATGCAAGGAAGCGTAGTTCGCACTCAACAGGTCTGTCCAAATGATCAAATTGAACTATTTGATTTGTATAGTGGTTTGTATACTGTTAGCATTTCAGATCAATCAAAAGACTTTCGAATGCATTCAAAGCTTATAATTGCACGTTAGGTACTACAAAATCAGATGAAATACACATGTTGGGGAGCTGCCAAACAAGTAACAGGCAGCATGCACTTATTGGAGTTGGAGAGCGGATATAAAATTCTAGTTGATTGTGGTATTGATTATGAAGATAAAGACAACAAAGAGATTAATGCCCATTTCCCCTTTAACCCAAGGGATATTGATGTACTCCTTTTAACGCATGCACACATTGATCATAGTGGTAACATTCCTAATTTAGTTAAGCAGGGGTTTAAAGGCGATATCATTTGCACAGAGCCTACTGCATTTTTATTAGAAAAGTTGTGGGTAGATTCTGTAAACATTCAGAATAGTAATCATAATCGAAGACAAACTGCACGATTATATGGATTCAAGGAGGTAAAAGATGCAAATGAGCAGCTTTTAACTGTTAGTTTTAGTAAACGTATCGAATTAAACCAGCAAGTTTCGTTTACTTTTCATGAGGCGGGTCACATTATTGGTGCTGCAAGTATTGAGATACAAGTTAGTGAGAATAATACGATTAAAACAATTGGTTTTACTGGAGATTTAGGAAATCCCGGAAGTAAGTTGATTGTAGATCCCAATCCCATGCAAGGACTTGATTACTTGGTGACTGAGACTACCTATGGAAATAGGCAACATAAAGAAAAAAGAAGTCCCGAAGATGTATTGTTAGATTATGTGACAAAAACGTGTGTCGATCAAGAAGGTCGCTTGATTATCCCTGCTTTTAGTGTTGGAAGAACCCAGGCTATACTTTTTACTCTTAAAAAGTTATTTAATGAAGGTAAGCTACCTCCAATTCGGGTATTTGCAGATAGCCCATTAGCATTAGCAAGTTCAAATATTCATAACCGATTTTCAGACTATTTAAATGATGAGGCTATAGGTTATAAGTTAGCTGATGGTAGCTTATTTGATTTTAAGAGTTTGTATCTGATAGAGGACAAGTCTGATGTTGAAGATATGGAGCTATACAGAGAATCGTGTATTATCGTTTCTTCTGCTGGGATGTTGGAAGGAGGGAGAATACAACATCATATAAGTGATCATATTCAAAATCCAGCCTGTACTATACTGATTGCCGGATTTTGCTCGCCAGGAACGCTGGGTGCACAATTACTCGAGGGAAGGAGCACAATCAGAGTTAAAGGCAACGATAAATATGTCTATGCAAAAATTGATCAAACTGATGTTTTCAGTGCTCATCCAGATACGAATGGCTTACAAGATTATTTTTCTGCTTCCAATGACGGTAAGCTAAAGAAGTTGTTTTTTGTTCATGGAGAGGAGGAGTCAATGAATGATTTAAAATCAGCTTTAAGTGATGACTTAAGAGAAAAAGTTGAAATTCCGTCTAAAGGAGAAACATTTCAATTATAAAAAAAGCCCCAATAATTAATATTGAGGCTATTTCTAATTATTTTATGACTTATTTACAGGTAGAACAAGCATTGAAGCAAACAGTTGTAAGGCTTGTATCGCCATCCAGTGTTGCCACTCGATTGGTAAATTCTTCGGTTGTTTTGGTACAAGGTGTAACTTTTTCGAACGATTCTTGGGCATTCCATCCGTCTACGGTGAATTTGTATTCAATTTCACCGCTTGGAACTTCAACAGTAATATCATAGACACCATCGTTGTCGTCATCTGACATGGTGTTGCATGATCCACACCAATTGTTGAATGTACCATTTAAGCAAACATTTTCATATTTCTCATTATAATTTGACATATCAACTGAAAATGTGGTTGATACCATTTTTGATGTAGTTGTAGAATGATTGTATATTTTAAAAAATCGAACTTTACCATCTTTGATGTATACATTGGCATGGTTGTCTTCTATGGTCATTTCAGTATCTTTTCTGGTTTTTAACTTATGACCATTAATTATCCAATTTCCATCGTCTTTATTCCCATCTTTATCCATGAAATTAATAGGAATACCCCATTCTTGATCAACTGTCACGTCATAATTTTTGAACCATTCGGTGATAAATGCTTTGAAGTTTTCCTTTCCTTCGATGGTTTGGTTATTGGGGCCTTCGATTCTAATCGAATCACTGGCTAGATTTAATATACCATCGATGTCTTTTTTGGTGTGCAAATCACACCATTTAATCCAAGTGTCCAGATTCTCCTGGCTACCAAGTACCCAGCTATTCTCGGGGCTACCTGCGAATCCAACAGATTCTACTGAAGAGTCGGTTGTCGTTTCATTTTGTTGCGTACATGCAAAGAGGGTTACCACAGTCAATAACGTAAAGATTTTTAATATTTTCATTTTATTTAATTGGTTTAAGAAGTCCAATTTATAAAATTTTAGTGAAAAAGGTAAAATTTGTTCAATAAAAAAAGGAGATAAAATTTCATCTCCTTTTTAAAAGTACTCGGGACGGGACTTGAACCCGTACGGCCGTGAAGCCATTGGATTTTAAGTCCAACGTGTCTACCAATTCCACCACCCAAGCATCAAGTATGGGAAAAATCCCCTCCAGTT
>JAHEGS010000099.1 GCA_024645005.1 Bacteroidota bacterium | reverse complement strand
TTTTTTAAATAGTTTTTAAAATTACCTAAATTTAAAATTAAATTTATCTTTTTTCTTTTATCAATAACTTCATAGAGACTAGCTCCAATATTGATTGTTTTTATTTTAAGAAATTGGTTTTCTAAAGTATGAGATTTAATCAATAGTTTTATTGTTTAGTAATATTTTCAATTACTGTTTTTGTTACTGATTTTAGTTCTTGTAGTGGGAGATTGATTAATTGAATGCGATCATAGACATTTGGATTTTGATTCATTTTTTTTCTTAAGTTATCACCAAAAGTTTTTCTCAGCTCTGTGCCTATATTGAATTTACAAACATTTGTTGAAGTTGCTAATTTTCTTCTGAGCGTATGATCTATCCCACTACTTCCATGCAGAACTAATGGGATAGATGTTAATGACTGAATTTTTTCAATAACGTCAGTATCAATAGAAGTGGAGGTATTTGTTTGAAGATGGACGTTTCCAGCGCTAATAGCCATAGCATCACAATTCGATTTATCAGCAAATTCTTTTGCTTCAAGAGGATCTGTGCTTTTTGATGCTGCCCCTTCACTATATCCAACAAATCCAATTTCCCCCTCGACTGAGATATTATTTTTATGAGCTAATTCTGCTATTTCATGTGTTTTTTCAATATTCTCATTTAGTGATAACTTGGAGCCATCAAACATCACGGAAGTAAAGCCATTTTCCATTCCTTCTATGCATTCTTCTCTACTATAACCATGATCCAAGTGACAGACTATTGGTTGTGAGGATTGTTCAGCCAAATGTCGAAACATTTTACCCAAAATAGGCACAGGTGTATTAGCCCGACATCCAGGACCTGCTTGTAAGATGATAGGAAGACCTAACTCTTCTGCCGCCTCTGCATAACATCGTGCATCCTCCCATCCTAAAACAACTAGTCCCGCAACTGCATAATGGTTTTCTTTGGCTTTGCTTAGAACTTCTGAAAGAGTGGCTACTGTCATTTATTTATATTTAGCTATCATATCCTTAATGCCTGGTATTGTTTCAATTTGATAGGCATGAGTTTTTTGAAAATACTGAACAAGAGATCGTTGGCTTAAGCCTACTAAAATTGTGAAGTAATACATTTCATATCCAGGAGCAACAACACACGGGTGATAGCCTTTATTTATTGCGATAGTGGAACCATCAAATAATTGATAACCAAAACCTTCTTTGTCATCTTCATATTGCATTACTTGAACACCAAAACCATGGCCAGGCTTAAAACGATAATTATAAACTTCATCGTGACGAGTCTCATCTGGTAAATTATCTGTATCATGTTTGTGAGGTGGAAAACCAGACCATCCTCCTGCACCAACGGTGTATAATTCATTCACAAGCAGTCTACCTACCTGGTCGTGTTGCTTAGCACCGAGGATATGTTTAATTTTTCTGTGAGTCTTAGTATCATCAGAACCATATTGAACTACATCGATTTCATTTTTTTGAACTAAAAATGGGTCAAGTTTTTTTTCATAAATACCTCCTGCTATAAAACACTCTGTATTGTCAGAAAGGCATTTAATAGTACACTCGGCATTGGTAGGAATATAACTCCCCTCTGGCTCACCATCCCATACATCTGATTTTCTAGTTCCAATTTGACCAAGAACTTTGCCTTCTACAGAGAGCTCAATCATTCCGGTAGCAGGGACTACGCTGCTCTCATGTTTTGGAAGTTGATAACTATAGCTTTCACCCTTATTTAATCTGATGATATTGAAATAAACTAAAGGCACTGTTTTGTTATTTTCCTCGAATAAAGCTTGATTTTTATTATCTGAATACGGTATGTGCATTTATATTTCCTCCTTTTTTTTTATAAATTGATTTAATTCTTCTAAATCTGGCATGGCAGATGAACATCCTACTTTAGTAACTACTATAGCAGCATTGGCAGAACCTCGCTTCACTGAGTCCTCTAACGAAAAATCTTGGTATAATGAACTAAGAAAACCTCCATTAAAAGCATCACCTGCCCCTGTCGGCTTAATTGCTTGGACATTGTATATACCAAAATCTTGTTCACTATCCTTTGTATAAACTTTTGATCCTTTTTCTCCCATTTTATAAATGATAATAGAGGGTTTTTTTTGTATTAAGGTTTGAGCTAGTTTTAAACCATCGCTCGAATTATCAGCAATATTAAACTCTAAGTCATTGCCAATTATAATGTCCATCTCATTCATTATTTTTTTATAAACTTCAGATTTTTTTTCATCAGACTCCCAATTGTAGGGTCGATAATCTAAATCAATAATTAATGGTAATTTTAAGGCAGCTGCCTTTTCAACTGCTAAGAATACTGCTTCTCTTGAAGGATTAGAGGAAAGAGTTACTCCTGATATAAATACTGAAGAGTAATCTTCAAATTTAATCTTTTCTATATCACTCTGAGACAATTGAAGGTCACAGGAGTTATTTCGATATAGAATAGATTGATTATTTTCTAAAATAGTTTCCACCACAGCCATCTGTGTTTGGAATTTTTTATCAATCCTCCTACAAAATTTATTTCCAATATTAAAATCATCAAGCTTTTTATAAATATAATTACCAATAGCATCATCAGAAATACAGGTAACTAAATCTGAAGCTACATTTAATTTAGATAATGCCACACAAGTATTAGCTGCTGAACCACCAAGATGTGTTGAAAAATTTTGAACATCATCAATTTTGGTTCCTGGAGGCTCAGGGTAAATATCCATCCCCGCTCGTCCAATCACTAAAACTTTTTTTGATGCATCAAATTTCATGAAAAAAAATTTACCTCATATGAATTGGCAATACTACTATTTAAGAATTTTTTGAATTTCTTCTAAAGTAAAAAAATCAGCTTTTTGACAAGTAGTATTTATATCTTGAGGGGTTTGAGTATCGGCGGCTTTCATAGTTGATTTAATGATATCTAATACATGAAGAGACAGCTCTCCACTACAACGGTGTTTTAATCCGTGCTCAATACAATAAGCCATTTCAGCTAAACCAACACCTCGATAGTTTGAATTTGTTGGAGACTCGTTCGCTCTGCCACTATGAGAGGTAATGTTTATTTTACCAAGAGGTAGGTCGTCTGTTTTATGCTCTTCCCATAAACCGCTATCATCCACACATGTCATGACAGGTCCACCGAACATATTTGGGTCAGGCACAATCATTGATCCTTTGTCTCCATAAAGCTCTATATGGTTTCTTTGGTGAGCCACTACATCAAAAGATAGTGTAATCTGTATTAATGCTTGGTTATGAAATTCTAAATTTACTAAGTAGCTTGTCGGGCATTCAACTGTAAATTCTTGATCTTTTTTGGGCCCAATCCCAATTACTCTTTTTTCAAAAACCTTTGTAGATATGCCATGAACTCTTTTAGCAGGACCCAGTAAATTGACGAGTGCAGTCAAATAATATGGCCCCATATCCATGACTGGCCCGCCTTCATTGTTAGCAAACCAAGGCTCAGGATTAGGGTGATAAGATTGAACACCGGGATAGGCAAATATGGCGCTTCCCAATCTCACATTTCCTATTTTGCCTTGATTAATTAAATCAATAGATTTTTGAATACCACCACCAAGAAAAGTATCGGGCGCATTACCTATATATAGGTTTTTTGAATTTGCTAAATTAAGAAGTTCTTCACCCTCAACAAAATTTACAGCCATAGGTTTTTCACTGTACACATGTTTTCCATGATCTAGGGATTTTTTAGCTATCTCATAATGAGCTCTGGGTATGGTTAAGTTTAAGATAATTTCTATTTCACTATCATTTAATAGTTCATCTACAGAACAGGACTCAATTCCATAAGTTTCGGCGCATTTTTTTGCATTTTCTGAGTTGATATCAGCACACTTAATGATTTGAAAATTATTGAAATAATCGTGGCCACGAAAATAGGTTTCTGAAATATGACCACAGCCAATTAAACCAACTTTAAAAATTTTATTCATAATGTATTGGGTTTATTTGTCTAAACCACACATATTGACATACTTAATCTCTATAAAATCGTCAATACCGTATTTTGATCCTTCACGTCCGAGACCAGACTCTTTGATACCACCAAATGGAGCTTCAGCTTTCGAGGTTAAACCTGTGTTTACCCCTACCATGCCGTATTCTAATGCCTCAGCTACTCTCCAAATTCTTCCAATATCTCTGGAATAAAAATAAGAGGCTAATCCGTATGGGGAATTGTTGGCGAGCTCTATCACTTCCTTCTCGTCTTTAAACTTATATACCGGAGCTACTGGGCCAAAAGTCTCCTCAGAGGTGATCTTCGCTTGAGGTGTAACATCAGTAAGGATTGTAGGCTGGTAGAAATTCATACCAAGCTCATGGCGAGAGCCTCCAATAGCAACTTTGGCTCCCATTTGTACTGCATCCTGAACATGTTCTTCGACTTTACTTAAAGAATGCTCATCAATTAACGGTCCAGAAGCTACAGCTTCGTCAAGTCCATCGCCTACTTTTACCTTAGATACTGCCTCAACAAATTTTTGGCAAAACTCATCATATACTTTTTCTTGAACATAAACTCTATTAGCGCACACACAAGTTTGACCCGTATTACGGAATTTACTTTGCATAGCACCAGCAACGGCATCATCAATATTTGCATCATCAAATACAATGAAAGGAGCATGGCCTCCAAGCTCCATTGAAACTTTTTTTACAGTTCCAGAGCATTTTTCTAGTAAAATTTTTCCAATTTCAGTGGATCCAGTAAAAGATAATTTTCTAACAATAGGGTTCGTGGCTAATTCATCACCGATTTCTGAAGCTTTTCCTGTTATTACATTAAGGATTCCTTTTGGAAAACCAGCCTCCTCTGCCAATACAGCTAACGCAAGTGCAGAAAAAGGTGTTTGACTTGCTGGTTTAATTACCACTGGACAGCCAACAGCAAGGGCTGGAGCACATTTACGTGTGATCATCGCATTAGGAAAATTCCATGGGGTAATTGAAGCGACTACACCTACTGGCTGTTTTAAAACTACGATCCTTCGATCGGTCATTGGATCAGGAATTGTATCTCCATAAACTCTTTTAGCCTCTTCAGAAAACCACTCAACAAATGACGCGCCATATCCAATTTCACCTCGCGACTCATTGATAGGCTTACCTTGTTCGACTGTCATCATTTGAGCTAATTCTTCTTTATTTTCAATCATCAAATCAAACCATTTACGAAGAATATCGGATCGTTGACGAGCAGACTTAGCTCTCCACTCAGGCCAAGCTGCATTTGCGGCTTCTATGGCTCGCTTTGTTTCATTAGTTCCACATTTAGGAACTGTACCAATCTCTTTTAAAGTAGCAGGATTATTTACGCTGATAGTCTCACCAGAGTCTGCGCCTACCCACTCACCATTTATAAAACATTTATCACGATAAAATTTTGACTCAGTTATATTCATAATTCACCTTATAACAGTTTTTTTGATACTATTCTACTGTGGCTATTTTTCCACCAACAGGGACTGTCTCACCTTCAGGTGCAGTAATTTCTGTGAGTGTGCCATTTACAGTAGAAGGTATTTCAGCGGCCGTCTTATCAGTCTCAACCTCACATAAAATATCACCCTCTTTAATTTCATCCCCAACGTTTTTTAACCATTTAATCACTTTTCCTTCATCAACAGTTTCTCCTAATGTCGGCATTATAATTTCCATACTATTCTCCTTTAACTATTTTTATAACTTCTCGAACTATCACATCGACTGATGGAATAGTATTATCTTCTAATATATCTGCACTTGGTAGCGGCACATGTGGTGTAGTTAATCTTGTGACAGGTCCTTTCAAGTTAGAAAAGCAATGTTCAGTAATTAGAGATGAAATTTCTGCGCCCCATCCACATAATCGTGGATTTTCCTCTACAGTCATAGCAAGACCTGTTTCATTGATTGCATTTTTAATTGATTGAAGATCCAATGGAACCAACGTTCTCAAATCAATAACCTTTGCGTTAATATTGTGTTTTTCTTTTAATTCTACCGCTGCCTTTTTTGCCCTTTGAGCCATCAAAGCAAGTCCAATTATAGTGATATCACCACCTTCGTGCAGAACATTAGCCTTACCTAAAGGAATTGATAATTCTGTAGACTCTAATTCTTCTTTGGATGCATAAAGAGATTTATGCTCATAAAAAATTACAGGATCAGGATCATTAACTGCACTATTCATTAATCCCAAAACATCTCCGGGTGAACTTGGTGCAACTACCTTTAATCCTGGGATCATCATTGACCAATTCTCCAGACTTTGAGAATGTTGTGCTCCAAACTTAGACCCTCCTCCGTTTGCCGTGCGAATAACTAAAGGGATATTTATCTGACCATCAGACATATAACGAGTTTTTGCAATTTGGTTTGCCACAATATCCCAACAAACTGCCAAAAAATCTGAAAACATAATTTCTGCAATAGGTCGAAGACCAGCCATAGCCGCTCCCATCGCAGCGCCTAGAATAGCTTGTTCAGATATAGGGGTATCCATTACTCGATCTTTTCCAAATTCATCCAGTAATCCCACTGTAGCTTTAAACACACCGCCTGCAGCACCTACATCTTCTCCGATAAAAAATACCTTAGGGTCTTTTCTCATTGCTTGTGCAATCGCTAGAGAAACACTCTCTCGGTATGTTAATTGTGCCATTTATAACCTCCGTCAGCCCAAACATCTGTAAAGATTTCTTTTACATCTGGAATTGGAGATGATTTGGATATTTCAGTTGCGTCTTCCACTTGTTGTTTAACTTTATCTTCAATTTCATTAATAATTTTTTCATCAATATTAAATTCTAAAAGTCTTTTTCTATAATTAGTTATAGGATCTCTGTTCTCCATCCAATCTTTAACTTCTTCATCAGGACGATACTTTCCTGGATCTGCTCGAGAATGTCCGCTATGACGATAAGTTTTTGCTTCAATTAAACTAGGTCCATCACCGTCTCTTGCTTTTTTGATAGCTACTTGAGCGGTTCGATACATCTCATCTGCATCATTTCCATCAACGATGATTTTTTCCATATTATATGCAGAGGCTCTATCTGCAGCAGGGTTTTCAACAGCAGTAACGTCTCCAATAGGTGTATACTCCATGTAAAGATTATTTTCACATACAAAAACAATTGGGAGTTTCCATATTTGAGCCATATTTAAGGCCTCATGAAAAGCGCCTATGTTTGTTGTCCCGTCCCCAAAAAAACAAACACTAACTTCTTTAGTCTTATTATATTTCGATGCTAGAGCGGTCCCATTTGCGATAGTTAAATGCGCACCAATGATTGCATAAGAGCCCATAACACCTTTATCTACATCAGTTAAATGCATTGAGCCTCCCTTTCCCTTCATTAGTCCACACTGTCTACCCATTAACTCACCTAAAACTCCTTCAATAGAAGATCCTCTAGCCAAAGTGTGAGCATGGCCACGGTAAGTGCAAAAGGTATAATCACCCTCTTCTAAAGATACACCAAACGCTCCTGCGATAGCCTCTTGACCAAGAGCTAAATGGCTCGTGCCTTTAATAAGATTTTGAAGAAATAAGTCGTAGGCTTTTTTTTCGACAAGTCTCAATTTGAGCATCATCTCCCAAAGCGCTAATCTATTACTCTCTCCAATGTCGTCATTAGTTATATCAACCATTAATATTTATGTGAGATTGGGAGTTCTTCAGCTGGAAATAAAGAGATAACCTGACATCCTTTATCAGTTACGATTAATTCTTCTTCTATTCTTGCTGCTGAATAACCATCCTTTGCAGGACAATATGTTTCTAAGGCGAAAACCATTCCCTCTTTTATCTCTGTTGGAGAGTCCATTGAAACTAATCTACTAATAATTGGTCTTTCATGAATTGCTAAACCTAATCCATGTCCAAACTGAAGTGCAAATGCATCCATCTCATTAGCAAAACCAAACTCCTCTGCTTTGGGCCAGACTGCCGCAATTTTGTCTGTTGATGCACCAGGCTTTACAAGTTCGATAGCTTTATCTAACCATTCTCGGCATTGTTTATAAGCGTCGTTCTGTTCATCTGAAGCTCTGCCAATATTAAATGTTCTATAATAACAAGTTCGATATCCCATGTATGATTGTAAGATATCAAAGAATGCTTGGTCTCCTGGTCTAAAAGTTCGATCGGTAAAATTATGAGGATGTGGATTACATCTTTCCCCTGAAATAGCGTTAATTGCCTCAACATCATCTGAACCGAGTTCATAAAGAAGCTTATTAGCGTTGGCTACAATTTGAGCTTCACTCACCCCTGGTTTCATTGTTTCGTAAATTTGATGATAAGTGGCATCAACCATTGAGGCAGCTTGATTAAGTAACATTAGCTCGTCTTGTGATTTGATTTCTCTTGCCTCTAACATAATCTGTTGTCCATCAATGACTTGAATTCCCTCTGCTTGTAGCGCTAACATCATAGCGGGTTCAACTAAATCAATACCAACGGGTTCGTTGGCAAGCCCCTTTTCATCTAACATGGATTTAATTTCTTGAGCAGCCCTCTTCATAAAACCCGCATCAGGATGCACAGTTCCTCTTAATCCAACCATTCCCGCTTTCCAATTTTCTTTTGGAAGCCATGGTGAGAAAATTTGATGATGCTTTGCAGCAGAACCGAAATCCCACAAGATTGGGTCATGCCCTTGGGCAAGAAGTGAATATCTGCATATTTTATCACGAGACCATTCACCTATAACCGTACTTGTGAGATATCGGATATTGTTATTATCAAAGCATAGGAGGGAACCTGCTTGGGAATTGCTTAAAGCCTGTTTTGCTCTACCAAGTCTATATTT
>JAHEGS010000097.1 GCA_024645005.1 Bacteroidota bacterium | reverse complement strand
TGGCTGTTGAAAAGTACGGAGCTGACGCTATTCGTTGGTACATGCTGAGCAATTCAGCACCATGGGACAATCTAAAATTTGATTTGGATGGGGTTACCGAAACACAACGAAAGTTTTTTGGTACTCTACACAACACATATGGGTTCTATGCATTGTATGCCAACATTGATGAATTTAAAAATGACCATGAAGAAATTCCTATTGACCAACGAACAGAACTAGACCAATGGATTTTAAGTAAGTTAAATTCATTATCCAAATTAGTTGAGGTTGCTATGGATGATTTCGAACCTACTAGAGCAACTCGTGCTATTCAGCGTTTTGTAATCAATGACTTGAGCAACTGGTATGTTAGACTCAATCGTCGTCGTTTTTGGAAAGGAGAACTAACATCGGATAAAATTGCGGCATATCAAACTTTGAACACATGTCTAATCAATATAGCTAAGTTGATGTGTAGCTTTAGTCCATTTTATGCAGATCGATTATACCGAGATCTTACTTTCTCAAATGAATCTATTCATTTGCAAGATTTCCCTAGTGCTAATCCCGATTTAATCAACTCCGAACTAGAGAGTCAAATTGCTATCTCACAAGACATCACCTCGCTAATACTTCGTATCCGAAAGGCCGAAGGTATCAAAGTTCGTCAACCACTAAACAAAGCAATTATTCCAGCTCTAAACGAAGAATTTGGTGTTCAATTAAAACGGGTTGAAAAGCTCATTAAATCTGAGGTAAACATCAAAGAAATCGAAATTATTGACAAAGACTCATCCATCATAAAAAAATCGGCAAAGCCCAATTTTAAATCACTTGGCAGACGAGTGGGTAAGGATATGAAGGTTATTTCGGGTCAAATTTTCAATTTTACAAATGATGATATTGCAAAACTAGAAAGTGGTGGGTCAATTCAAATAGCTGCTGAAGATCGAAGCTATGATATTGTTTTAGACGACATTGAAATTAAAACAACAGACATTCCTGGATGGCAAATAATTAGTGATAACAACTACACTGTTGCATTAGACCTAGAATTAACTACTGAACTAATAAATGAAGGTATTGCCCGTGAGTTTGTCAATAAAGTTCAAAACTTACGAAAAGAGAAAGATTTTCAAGTGACCGATAAAATCACGGTCTCAATTGACAATCATCCTTATATTAAAGATGCAATTGAATCTCACAATGAATATATTTGTGGGGAAATCCTTGCAAAGTCAATAATTATGAAGGACGATATGGATGCTTCTGATGAGGTTGATATTGACTCCCACCTAATTAAAATTAAACTAACTAAATAACCATTATGAAAGAATCGTTAAGATACAGTGACGCTGATTTAGCAGAATTCAAAGAAATCATTTTGAAAAAATTAGAATCTGCCAGAGAAGAGTATAACTATTTACGTAAACAAATTAGATCCGAAAATGAAAATGGAACGGACGATACAGCTAGTGCATATGTAGCTATTGATGATGGAAGTGCTTCACAACAAAAAGAAAGCACTGGTCAGCTTGCTGCACGCCAACAAAAATTCATCGAAAACCTCGAGAATGCTCTTATTCGAATAGAGAATAAAACCTATGGTATTTGTAGAGTAACTGGAAATTTGATCAGCCGTGAGCGTTTAAGAGCTGTCCCACATACAACACAAAGTATGGAGGCAAAAAAGAATCAATACCGTTAAGTCGTTGGAATCAATTTCATACTTCGATCGAAAAAAACAGGTGATCTATGTTATCATTACTGTCTTGACAGTATTGGTATTTGACCATTGGTTAAAATTTTATATAAAAACGAACTACTCCCTTGGTGAGAGTACAATTATTTTCCCAAATTGGTTTGAATTGCATTTCACAGAAAATCCAGGTATGGCTTTTGGTTTAACACTTGGTGGAAAATGGGGCAAGATTGTACTAACCTTATTCCGAATCATTGCCTCTGGTGTAATCATTATCTATATCCGAAATCTAATCAAAGAAGGAGTGAAATCGGCAACTATTATTCTTATTTCTTTAATACTTGCTGGAGCTATAGGAAATATTATTGACTCCATTCTATACGGCTACTTCTTTGAGGAGAGTAGTTACCATCATGTTGCGAAATTTTTACCCAATGGAAATGGATATGCCCCATTATTTATGGGCAAAGTTGTTGATATGCTTTACTTTCCACTCATTGATACTAACTGGCCAGAGTGGATGCCATTTATCGGTGGTAGTCGTTTTCAATTTTTTAGACCTGTATTCAATATTGCTGATGCAGCTATAAGTATAGGTGTATTTACCATTCTTATTTTTAGAAGGCATTTATTTCCACATAGTCAATCTGAAGAAACAAAAGACACAGACTAAGAAAGTTTATTTGGGTTTATTATTTTTTTCCTCTCCAAATACTGGTTTAAAAATAAAATACACCCCTACAAACACAATAAGGGTGACCACTACTTCAGAAATACCCCAGAACAATCCTGTTGCATCTGGTGCTCGTTGAACACTATCTATGGCTTGTAGTATTAACATAAACTATCGCTCTTCGTCATCGTTTTCAGAATACGAATCTGGTTCTGATTTTGGAGGTGTTACCAATACTTTATAGAAAAAATACCCCGTAATAATTGTTACTGAAACCTGAACAACTATCATCATTATTAATGCTGAATTACTCATATTATTCGTTATTTTTTTTGTTTCCTCAATTTAGATGCATGTCTTACCATAAGTGCCAAACCAATGAATGTACCCAAAAGAAGTAATCGGGACATATCTACATAAAATACATTGGTTAAACTTCCGTCTATCATCCAACTTGCATCTTCTCCAATATGAAGTATCTTACCAATTATACTACTTTTATCTAAGATCCACTCACCACTCAAAGCAGCCTGCCAATCATTATCTTTTGGCGTGAACAATGAGGCCAAAAATATGACCAAAATAAACAATGGAGTTACCCACTTAATAATAAACTTATAAATAGTAGGTACTTTGATATCTGCACCATAATTAATTTCATTCCATCCTTTGTCCATTCCAAAAACCCAAGCAAAAAGTATCACTTCTGCTAATGCAAAAACAACAAGTGAAACGGTACCCGTCCAATAGTCATATTCGTCAAACACACCAAATTCAAAAAAGAAAATAGTGGGAAGAGCCAGTAAAAAGATAAAGACACCTAATGTCCATGAAGCTTTGTTTCGAGACCAGTTAAATTCATCTTGTACAAATCCCATCCATGGCGTACCCATAGCTAGTGAAGATGTGATTCCAGCAAAAAATAACAGACCAAACCAAGCCACTCCGGCAATAACAGAAATAACATGCCCCCATTGATCAAATAAATAGGGCATCGTTTTAAACGCCATCATAAACCCAGCATTTTCTTTTACCCAATCAAGACCCAAAAACCCAACAGCAATTGGAATTACAACTGATGCACCTAAAACAATCTCTACGAAACCATTCATCCAACCTGCACTCATTGCATTTAGGGCAATATCGTCTTTCTTTTTAACATAGGATGAATAGCATACAATGGTTCCCATTCCAACGGAGAGCGTAAAGAATATTTGGCCAGCTGCTTCAAGCCAGACCTTTGGATTCCACAAACTATCATATTGAGGTGACCATAAAAAGTCCATCCCAATGTGTGAGTTACAATCTGCACATTTTCCGGTGTCTCCCATTGTAAAGGCCATGAAAGCTAAAAAAGCACCAAACGCAATTAGCATTGGCATTGCTATTTTAGCCACTTTTTCAATTCCACCACTCAATCCCTTGGATAGAATATAAATATTGACAACTAATGTAACTGTAAAGGCTAAAAGAGCAATGATGGGTATATTCACCCCACCACTAATATCTACATACTGATCAAAAACTTGCCCAACCTTGGCAATGTCCATTCCAAAAAAATCTCCTTTTAGCGACTTTATGGTATAAGTTAACGTCCAAGATTCAATATAAGTGTAATAGGACATTACTCCAATATTGGTAAAAATCCCAAAAACACCAAAATACTTCCAAAGGCTTTTCTTGGTCATGTTATCGAGTATGAAAGGGGTGCTATGATCGCCTTTTGAACCACCATATCGTCCCATACTCCACTCTACCCAAAGTAATGGTATTCCCATCAATAAAAAACTAATGATATATGGAATGATAAAAGCTCCTCCGCCATTTTCGACGGCTTTTACTGGAAAACGAAGAAAGTTACCCAACCCAACCGCATTACCTGCCATAGCTAAAATAAGGCCTACTCTACTCCCCCAAGACTCTGTTGATTTACTCATAATTATTTGATGTGCAATATGGCTAAAATTTGAAGAATGCCCAAATTTTATCGAACTCGCTTTGCTGAATAGTAAGAATGGGATTGTTCACCTGTTTGCAAGTTGAATATTCCGTCTTTCCTTAACTCATCTACACGAACCATTCCATGGGAATGAATTATCTGTCCGTTACCCATATAAATTCCCACATGAGTAACCCGATTATTACTTTCAAAAAACAAAAGATCTCCCTCAAATAAATCCCTAAAGGCTATTGCCTTTCCAACTTTTTGTTGTTGAGATGCATCTCTGGGTAACTGGATATCTAAACACTTATATACGACTTGAACAAAACCTGAACAATCAATCCCTGAAAAATGCCTACCTCCCCATAGATAAGGCACTCCAATAAAAAGCTTTGCCAACTCTAAAACACTCAACTGATTGTTTGAACCAGTCTGTTCACTAAATTCTGATCCTATCGAGCTAATCAGTGGCTGATTAGTTAATGAGTTTGTAGAATGTTTGATGAAATCCGTTTGCAAAAATTTCTTGGACTTAAATTCTAGCGATTCTATTTTGTGGATACTGGCTTTACTAAGCCAACCCTTATAATCATCATAATCCATTTGAACAAGAGACCATTCTTCATGCTGTTCAAGAATGACATACGTTTCACCAAAAAGAAGTTGACTGACCATCTCCGAGCTACTTTTTGGGTCAGCTCTTAAAGGGATTTGAGATAAATGACAAATACCCCTATCCATTATCAAATGTGAAGTTTCGCTTTTCTAGCAAGAAGTTGATCCTCAGATTCTACTCTATCTGGATCTGGAACACAGCAATCAACTGGACATACTGCAGCACACTGAGGTTCTTCATGAAAACCTTTACACTCTGTGCACTTGTCTGGAACAATGTAATATACCTCATCAGATATAGGCTGTTGAATTGAATCTACAGCTACCTCCTCACCAGTCTCTAACTTGTAGGATCCTTTAACACCTGTACCATCCGCTATTTTCCATTCAGCACCTGCCTCATAAATAGCTGTATTGGGACATTCTGGCTCACAAGCACCACAATTAATACATTCATCAGTTATGATAATTGCCATGGTGCAAAGGAAAACTATTTGCTGGAAAATGAATAGTTATTTTATTGCTAATCTTACAAACTGTCTAGTATTTTAGCAACTCGATCAGATTGAATAAAGTCTGGCTGTTTCTGTTGAATTTTCTCAAGCCATTTTTTTGCATCGTCTACTTCTCCAAGTTGAACTGATAAATTCAAATAGGTCAACCATATTGATATATCATCCGGATCAAACAAATAAGCTTTATTTACATACTTTTTAGCTTTCGCATATTGTTTTTTAATTGTAGCTATCTTAGCTAAACTATTTAAAATTTGTGCGTTTCCACTGAAATCACCCAATAATTTAATCCCCAATTTTTCACCCTCATTTAGAGACTCATTATCAACATAACGCTTGAGTAATTGAACACCAAACAACTGATTTGTAGGTTCCAATTTGTAGGCATTATTTGTATGGAAAAATGCTTGACTTAATTGATTTGTTCTTGCATAACTTTCACCCATCATAAAATTTTGCCAAGCGTCTAGTTCGCCATATTCAAATTTTAATTCAATTACTTTTTCATACTCCTCTTTCAAATAATAATATTTCAACCAAAGTTTTGGAAAATCATTTTTTACTAATAATTCTTTTGCCTTATTGATGTAAAATGGATTCTTATCAAATTTTTCCCAATACTCTAAGTATGCTAAAATTTCACGTTCAATTGTTGGTTGAGAGTTGTTAACTGCGTATAAGCCTAACAACTTTTGCATTTGATCAACATCGTATTGATTTTCTTTGGGTTTTCTGATATAATGATCATGAACACTCACATGAGGAATATCCTCCGAACTACTCGGAGGCATGTGACAAGATACGCAGTTGTATTTTGCCTCAATTAGTTGATCTGTTGAGGTTGAACAATCCTTTTTTACATGACATTGAGCACAAGCTGTGTTGTATACCTCAGTACCTGTTATTTTAACACTAACATGAGGATTGTGACAAGATATGCACGTGAATTTCAGATCTGAATTGTTTGTTGACGTAAAACACTTGCTCATTTGGAAACGTTGTGAGTGATTGGCCATATCAAACTGCGACTGATTACCCTCATACTCAGGAAGGTAAATTTCAAAAATGTCACTAAGCTTCATACCTGGCTTGAAATCAGTAAACTTTTTCCCTTCTTTCAAAAGGTTCAAACCTTGTAAATGACATCGTTGGCATAAGTCAATTTGCCTATTCCAAGAGAGTTTTCGTGGATTAACAATAGTTGGATCTATTTCATTTTGGACATCCACCCCTTGTCCATTTAATCGTTGTTTAACGTGCAATTCGCCAGGTCCATGACATCGTTCACAATCAATTCCATTACCCATGCTCATAAATTTATATTGCGAATTATCCTCAAGTTTGGGCATTGAATTGTGACAACTGATGCATTCTGAATTTAATATTCGACTAAACCGAGAATTATTACCTCCTTCAAAACCAGGAGCAAGATCCCATTTCTGTTTTTGAACATAGAACGTTATTGGAGCTTGATAAATGTATCCGTTCCTTTCCATCAAATGAGAATTGGTATGTTGACCACTACCAACGATATAATTGATTTCTTGAGTAAATTGGTGTGTGGTATCCTTACCTAAAAGTCTATATTCTTTAATGTAAAGTTTCTCATTATTCCAAAAAGGATAATAATGCATATCAGAAAAGGAATCATAGACTTGGTGACTGACCCCAAAAACAGCGGATGATTTTTTACGTGTTGCTGAATCAAACGATAGTCCCATACCAGTATGAATGAATGTTTGATGTTTATCTTGATGACAAGTAGCACATGTTTTCATACCAACATATGCAACACTATCTGCATGATTATCATAATGAAAGTCTGTATTTGAATTCTGAGTAGAGTCAGAACAATACATCAGTATGGTGACCAATAAAATCAGCCCTAAAAAAACAACAGGTTTTTTGAATCGATATTTTAACCGTACTTGGCTTGCCACGCTAACATACCTCCAAGAAGATTTCTAACATTTTTGAACCCTTGACGAACCATAAACTCCTTTGCTGCTGCACTCCTACCACCAGATTTACAATGCACTACAACCTCCTTTTCCATCCAATCATCTAAATCATCGATTGCACCCTGAAGTGTTCCTAAAGGAATCAATTTACCATTAATATTAAAGTCATTGAACTCCCAATCTTCTCTAACATCAATTATAAGAAAATCTTCTTTGTTATCTATTTTTTGTTTTAACTCTTCAATAGTTATATCCTCCATGATTACTTTTATTTTTTTTGAATTATAAGTTTAGCGGTGTAAAAACGCTTTGAATTATCGTTCAAAAATACAAAGTAGGCACCCTCTTTTAAGCTAGATACATTTAAATTAGAACTATTCCAAAATTCTAATAGCTGTTTACCATGAACATCACAAACACGAATATGTGAGAAAACGCTCGATAAATAAACAATATCCTTTGCCGGGTTGGGGTATATTTTGATTGAATTTTCATCTAAATCTATTCGATTTATTGAGGCATACAACTCTTTTGGAGTACCAAAATGAGGTCTCATCATCAACGTACCACTTGGTAAATTATCATTGGTCCAATTGCCAAATGTTCTATAATAAAGGTTTTGATTTACTTTATCAGGTGTCTTTGAATAACCATAATTTTTATCCCATCCAACATTAAGATTATACATACTCTCTTGCTTCCAACCTATGTAATATCTTCCGGGCGAAAGGACTAGAATGGTATCTAAATAATGTGGGGTGAATGTTCTCCAATTGTTCATAGAAGAATAAGTTGGTGAAAGTTCGTCAGATTCATAGATTATTTCATCTTCAGTGGCTGAATTTATTCCCGATAATCCCTTCCATATTCTGTATGTGAACCGTTTCCTAGATACATCATAAACTGCTTGATTGAAATAGGTAGCTATTGCATATAATGTATCCTCCTTAACCACATCAAAACCATAGGCTACTTGCCCTTTTATATTACTTGGGTTCGTATTTTGATCGAATCCAAACCCTTGTTCAACTGTACCATCATCATAGGCATAAAAATCTGAAAATTCTTGAGTTAATGAGATACTATCATTACGTTTATAGTCATTAGCAACACCATTTTCTCTCACTTCAACCATACGATTAATGACAACAGGCTCATCTACCAATAATCCTATGAATGAGGTGTACGAAGGTAAATTTCTGACTGCAGAGGTCTGAGCACCAATATTTTTTGTACTATTAATAAATTCAGTGCTCGCAATAACGGATCCATTAAAAGAAGCCTGATGTCTAATCTGAAGTGCTTTGGGATCTTTGTATAAATTAGATAATCTTAGATGCACAGAATCAACAATATGACTGGAAGGATTTACACTAAAATGTGAGTATGGCATCTGAGCAAATAAATTTAACAAGGGCGATGGTGTATTTTGAATTGCATAGTCATTATATGAATTATCTATACTC
>JAHEGS010000086.1 GCA_024645005.1 Bacteroidota bacterium | reverse complement strand
TTGTATTCTAAAAGTTTAGCAATTTGGTAACCACCGCTACCATAAGCAAGAGCTTTTACCATTGCCATGAGTTTAGTTTTGTTGCCAATTTTATTTTTAATTAGGTTTACGTTATGTTGTAGTCTAGACAAATTAACGTGTAATGCCGTTCGGTGAGTTTTTAATTTTAGACGTTCAGCAATTTTCTCAAATTCAAATTTTCTGGCACCTTTTATTAATACCATTTGGTTTTTAAATCGATGCACGGGGTGGCTTTCCAAAAAATCTTCCGTACTTCTATAAAAACATGATTTAACAGTAAAGTGCTTTTTGTTTTTTTCTAGGTGTTCGCCAACCCCAATGATTTCAATTATTTTGTTGTTGGTGAGTAAAGTATTAATCTTTTTGTAGAGGTTTTTGCTTTTATAGTTACTCTCTAATACATCAGAGAGAATAATTGAGCATTCTTGCTTTTTAATTTTTTGTTGATTTAAAAAATCAACAGCCATGACAATAGATTGATAGTCAACATTATAATAGTCTAAAACCAGTTGAGTATTATGAATACCATTAACTTGTTGAAGTCTCATGTCAACATTTGGAAGGGTATTAATTTTCTTCGAAATAGTTTTCAGAGTTTCACCTAAATATAAAGCTGTAGCGATTGAGGTAAAGGCATTATGAAGAGACGCTTTGTCCGAAAAAGGTATTGAAATTAGGACTGCTTCGTCATGATATTTAATTTTATAATTTCCCTCTACGGTTTTTTTTATTAGGACGTTAGATGACAGATTAAATCCCCATGAAAATGTTTTTAAATTTGCATTGTGAATCTCATCAACAACCTCTTTTTGAGTGTTAGAACAAATTACAATTTTACAATTTTTAAAAAGGTTAATTTTTTCTAGCAGTTTGTCACGACGAGATTTAAAATTGTTTCCATGTGCATCCCCCAGATAGGTGAATACGCCAATGTTAGGCTGCAATATGTCAGCTAAATAACCCATTTCGTTGTATTTTGAAATGCCAGCTTCAAATACACCAATAGTGTGTGTTTTGTTTAGTTGCCAAACAGACAAAGGGACTCCAATCTGTGAGTTGAAACTTTTGGGGTTTTTACAAACAGCATGAGGCTCGTCAAGTAAATGCGACAACCATTCTTTAACAATTGTTTTACCATTGCTACCTGTTATTCCAATTATTGGTATTTTGAAGTGATCCCTGTGTTTTTTGGTTAATGCTTGTAAAGCACGCAAGCTGTCTTTAACTAGAATGTATGAGCATTTTGTTTTGGGTTTTTGAGATACAACAAATGCAGATAAACCTAACTTTTCAGCTTGAGGTATGTGGTTATGACCATCATCTTTGCTAGTAACCAAAGCAAAAAACAAGGCGTTTTCTTTTTCTTGAATTTTTCTCGTGTCAGTATACAGGTGTTGAATCTCTAGAGACCCATCTCCATAGACCTTTCCATCTACTATTTTTGCTATTTTGTTTAAAGAATACAAGCTGTCTGCGAAAGTAAGTGTTATTGTAGCTAATTTAGCAGCTTCGTTATATGGCAATACTCAATCAGCAATATACACCAAAGGAAGCAAAGGTAAAAATTGCTAAATTTTGTGCTTATCAAGAGCGTTGTCATCAAGAAGTAAGAGATAAATTGTTTTCATACGGTTTACTGCCCAATGACGTCGAAGAAATAATTTACGAGTTAATCCAGGAAGATTTTATAAACGAAGAACGATTTGCTAAAGCTTTTGTTCGCGGTAAGTTTAATTATAAAAAATGGGGCAGGATTAAAATAACACAAGAATTAAAAAAAAGAAAGATATCAAAGTATTGTATAAATAAAGGATTGGCAGAAATAAATGATGAAAAATACCACACGGTACTTACAGAAATCTTAATCAAGAAAATAGCAAAACAAACTGAAAAGAAGGTGTATCAAAAAAATTATAAAGCTGTTCAGTTTGCCATGAGTAAAGGGTTTGAATCCGAATTGGCGTGGAGCATTGTTAAATCAACAACAAATTGAAAGAACACTTAAACATACCAAGCCCAGTTTCAGAAATTTCTACCAATTGGACTAGAGAACATGGCGTAAAAATTTTTCTTAAGAGAGATGATTTGATTCACCCTATTATTTCAGGAAACAAATGGAGAAAACTCTCCGGTATTTTAGCAAATCAGGATAGTTCAAATTATGAGAGTATAACCACCTTTGGTGGAGCATATTCAAATCATTTGTTAGCAGTAGCTGCGGTATGTTCAATTCTTAAAATAAAATGCAAAGCCATTGTTCGCGGTGAACCACCTAGAGAACTCAATTCAGTATTAAAAATGTGTAAAATGTATGGTATGAATTTAGAGTTCATTTCACGGGACAAATATTCGAATATTAAAAGAAAAGTAGGTGTTTTTGAACGTTCATTATTTATACCAGAAGGGGGTGCTTGTATAGACGGAACAGTAGGTTGTAGTGAAATATTAAAAGAGGACAATTTATCTAATATCGATCAAATTTTTGTTCCATGTGGCACAGGTACAACGCTTGCAGGAATGGCTAATTATTTGGATTCAAAAAACAGCAAAACTTTGCTTAGCGGTATACAGGTCTTAAAGGGTGAAGGTTATATTGCCAATGAAATTATAGATCAATACGGTATTTTAGGTGTTAATGTGTATGATCAATTTCATCTTGGTGGATATGCTAAAACGAACGACAAATTAGTTGCTTTTATTCAAGATTTTATGAAACAAACTGGAGTTGTATTAGATCCTATTTATAACGGGAAAATGATGTTTGCGATAAAGAAACTATTAGAGAAAGGACGTATTGAGCGGGGACAAAATATCCTAGCGATACACACAGGAGGTATAACGGGTTGGTTTGGAAAATTCAATAATATAACCGTGTAATAAAAAAGCCACCGTGAAACACAGTGGCTTATATCTTTTTTATAAATTTCTATGGAGCTACAACAGTCGGAGTAACGGGAGCAGGAGCTTTATTTACAACACCTCTGATAGTTAAAAACTCTGTTCCACCAACACCGTTGTGTTTAATGGTAATGGTTTTGGTGAAATTCCCAGGGCGTCCTTTTGAGTTGTATATAGCTGTTACCTGTCCTTCTGAACCTGGAGCTATAGGTTCTTTAGTCCACTTAGGCGTTGTGCAACCACATGATGCTTTAACACTGTTTAAAATCAATGGAGCATTACCTGTGTTTTTAAATGTAAACGTTACAGTTGCTTGCACCCCTTCTTCTATGGTTCCAAAATCGTGTGACTTTTTTTCTAAGCTTATTTTAGCTTGTGCTTCAGTGGATAAAGTTACTTTTTCGGTTTGAGCGTAGCTTATTGAGTTTAGTCCAAAAATGATTGCAGTTAGTATAATTAAATTTTTCATGTTTGTTATTTTATAATGTTTCAAATGTAATGTTCAGATTCTTATGTACAAATAGAATGCCAAATTAGGTTTAAAGCTTAATAATTTAATAATTCGGTTTTCTTTTTTCCATGAATGCTTGAGTGCCCTCTTTGAAATCATTTCGTTCAAAGCATTCGGAAAACTGATTAATTTCAAAGTTAAACCCTCTATTTTCTGCATACATAGTATTAACGCATTTAATCACAGCGTCAATAGCAATAGGTGATTTGTGAGCCAAATTTTGAACATATTGAATGCATGTGTTTAGCAATTCGTCTATTGGAACAACCTGGGTTACAAGCCCATAGTTTAATGCAGTTGTTGCATCAATAGTTTTGGCGGAAATTAACATGTTGAGTGCTCGTCCTTTTCCAATAATTTGTGACAACCTCTGAGTTCCACCATATCCTGGAGGAAGACCAAGGTTAATTTCGGGCTGGCCAAATTTTGCATTTTCACTTGCAATTCTAATATGACAAGCCATGCTTAACTCACACCCACCACCCAGGGCAAACCCATTTACTGCTGCGATTACAGGTATACAACTTTGTTCAATTTTATTGAATACTATGCCCCCATTAGTGCTCATTTCCCCACCTTCCTTTGAATTAAACTTTGCAAATTCTGCGATATCTGCACCAGCTGCAAACGCCTTGTTACCCTTTCCGGTGATGATAATACCTCTGACTAACTTTTCTTTATTGAGACGATCAATTTCTAAGCCTATTTCTTGAATGAGCTCTATATTCAGAGCATTTAATTTGTGTTCTCTATCAATAGTAATAAGCTGAACAATTCCTTGTTTTTCGGATATAATGTGGCTATACATATATGCAAATTTACTAGAGTCTTTCTCTAAGTTAAAGTCTAGAGGTTAAATTTGCTGAAATGCACATGGATAAAAACTTGTCATTCGATGAATTTTCTAAAGTAGGCTTAGATGAATGGAAACAAAGAGCTATCCAAGATCTAAAGGACAAATCAATAAATGATTTATGTTATGTATCCTCAGACGGTATAAAGGTAGATTCATATTGTTGTTATGAAAACTCAAAAGGGACAGATAAAATTTTACCAGTTGATTGGAAAATAGCCCATTTAGGTGATGGATCAATTAAAGAAGATGGAGTTGATTCGGCAATTATCAGTTTGGATGAATTGGGAGTGGACATGGGTAGGTTGTCGCTCGATTCAATGTTAAAGGTAAAAGCAGGTAAGGTTCGGTTTGATATTGGAACAGATTTTTTTGACAACATAGCTCGGATTCGAGCTTTGAGGTTGGCCTATCCAAAACTTGAGGTTAATATAGTAATTCCAACTATTCCAGACGATTTTAAATACAACAACCTCATCAGACAAACGATTGCAGCTACATCGGCAATTATTGGAGGTGCAAACCACATATGTATATTACCTTTTGACGGCAGTAGTGCAAAAAAAAGTCAGCGTTTAGCCAAGAATATATTGTTGGTATTGAAACATGAGACTTATGTTGATACACTTGCAGATGCGGCAAGTGGAAGTTGGTTTTTTGAGTCATTAACGAATAAATATTTTTCAAGAATTTCAAAAAACAAACCTAAATTAAACACATTAAAAGCAAATGGGCATCTTTCATTTGCGGCAGGCTTAGCTCCTTTTCTACGTGGCCCATACTCTACCATGTACACAATTCGTCCATGGACAATCCGTCAATATGCGGGGTTTAGTACTGCAGAAAAAAGTAATGCATTTTACAGAAACAACTTAGCAGCTGGGCAAAAGGGGCTGTCGGTTGCTTTTGACTTAGCAACTCATCGAGGGTATGATAGTGATCATCCAAGAGTTGAGGGTGATGTGGGAATGGCTGGTGTAGCTATTGATAGTATTGAAGACATGAAACTTCTTTTTGATCAAATTCCCTTGGGAGACATTTCTGTGAGCATGACAATGAATGGAGCTGTATTGCCAATTATGGCATTTTATATTGCAGCTGCAAAAGAGCAGGGTGTTAGTCAAGAAAAGCTAACGGGAACGATTCAAAATGACATTTTGAAAGAATTCATGGTTAGAAACACATATATCTATCCTCCAGAACCGAGCATGAGAATAATCTCTGATATATTCAAGTATGCCTCTCAGAATATGCCTAAATTTAATTGCATAAGTATTAGTGGGTATCACATGCAAGAGGCTGGGGCTAGTCCTGAATTGGAATTAGCTTATACATTAGCCGATGGATTAGAATATGTTAGAACGGGTATCAAAGCGGGATTATCCATTGACGATTTTGCTCCGAGGCTATCTTTTTTTTGGGGCATAGGAATGAATTTTTATGAGGAAATTGCCAAGTTAAGAGCAGGGAGATTGCTATGGGCTAAATTGATTAAACAATTTAATCCTCAAAACACGAAATCAATGGCCCTTCGTACGCATTGCCAAACAAGTGGGTGGAGTTTAACGGAACAAGATGCTTATAATAATGTTGCAAGAACAACTATAGAAGCGTTGGCGGCTGTTTTTGGCGGAACTCAGAGTTTACACACAAATAGCTTTGATGAAGCTATAGCCTTACCTACGGAGTTTAGTGCAAAAATTGCCAGAAACACTCAAAAGATTATTCAAGAAGAAACGGGAATTATTCAAGCCATCGATCCTTGGGGTGGGAGTTTTTCGTTAGAGAAAAAAACAATTGAAATTGCTGACAAAGCATGGAATTACATCAAAGAAATTGAAGAATTGGGTGGCATGACTAAAGCCATCGAAAAAGGGTTGCCCAAGATGAGGATAGAGGAGTGTGCAGCAATTAAACAGGCTAATATTGACTCTGGAAAGGAATGTATTGTAGGTGTAAATCGTTTTAAGGTTAAAGAAAAGCCAGATTTTGAAATATTAGAGGTGGATAACAATGCAGTTAGAATAAGTCAAATAAAAAGACTAACTGCTTTAAGGGACAATAGAGATGAAATAAAAGTCGCAGGCTTATTGAGCCAACTAAAAAATGCAGCTAAATCAGATGAAAATTTATTAGGTATTTGTGTTGAGGCAGCATTAGCACGAGTTACTTTGGGAGAAATGTCTTTTGCTTTAGAAGATGTATATGGGCGATATCATGCAAATCATACATTAATTTCTGGAGTATATTTGAAAGAAGTGCATAACGAGAATAGTGTTATATCGGCTCGAAAAAAAGCAAATGATTTTGCGGTAAAAGAAGGGAGAAGACCTCGAATTTTAGTTGCCAAAATGGGCCAAGATGGTCACGATAGAGGTGCTAAAATTATAGCTACAGCATTTGCTGATTTAGGCTTTGACGTAGACATTGGCCCATTGTTTCAAACGCCTTCAGAAGTGGCTAAACAAGTAATGGAAAATGATGTCCACATACTTGGCGTATCATCATTAGCTGCAGGTCACAAAACATTAATGCCTCAAGTAGTTGAGGAACTTCATAAGCAGGGAATGAAAAACGTTGTAGTTGTAGCAGGCGGCGTAATACCAGAACAAGATTATGAATATTTATTTAACCATGGAGTCGACTTTGTCTTTGGTCCAGGTACCGTAATTGCTGAAGCAGCAATTGAAATTCTACAAAAATTATCAACTACAAATTAAACAGCTACAGGAGCCTTAATTCTAGGGTGTGGATCGTAGTCAATTAATTCAATATCGTCAAATTCGATATCAAAAATTGATTTTTTATTGGGGTTTAGTTTGACTGTTGGATAGTTTCTGGGTTCTCTGCTCAATTGCTCTTTCACTTGATTAAAGTGATTGCTGTATATATGAGCATCTCCAAATGTATGTACAAATTCACCTGGAGCCAGGCCAACTTCTTGAGCGATCATGATGGTTAACAGAGCATAACTGGCTATATTGAAAGGTACACCAAGAAACATGTCGGCACTACGCTGATATAGTTGGCAGCTTAATTTACCATTAGCTACATAGAACTGAAATAGACAGTGGCAAGGGGTGAGAGCCATATCGCCAAGTTCACCAACATTCCAAGCGTTCACAATTATTCGTCTACTATCAGGATTGTTTTTTAAAGTGTCTAATACGTTTTGAATTTGATCAATTTTTTCTCCATTCGGATTTTCCCAAGATCTCCACTGCTTGCCATAGACAGGCCCTAAATCACCGTTTTCATCAGCCCATGCGTCCCAAATTTTCACATTGTGATCTTTGAGATATTGGATATTAGTATCTCCTTTTAAAAACCATAGTAGCTCATGAACTACGGATTTCCAGTGGATTTTTTTAGTAGTAATTAGCGGGAATGATTTTGAAAGATCAAATCGAAGTTGACCTCCAAGAACACTAACTGTTCCTGTTCCTGTTCGATCTGTTTTGGTAGCACCATTTTCCAGTACATATTTCAAGAAATCTTCGTATTGCCTCATCTGTAGTACAAATCAAACACATAATGTTAGAAATAAATAAAGGATTATTTGCCGTTCTCAACAATATTTAAACTTGTATGTTTAGTTTTGCGAAGCTTTAAATCTAAAATAATGGCAGTAGCAATAAAATTACCAAGAATGAGTGATACGATGGAAGAAGGAACAATCGTATCTTGGTTTGTAAAAGTGGGCGATACGGTTAAGTCAAGCGAGATGATAGCTGATGTTGAAACCGATAAAGCGACCATGGAATTGGAAAATTTTGAAAAAGGGGAAGTTTTACACCTCAATGTAGCCGAGGGTGAGACCGTTCCCGTTGAAACAGTTATAGCCATTATAGGTAAGAAAGGTGAAGATTTTCAGCATTTGCTAACTGCTGATTCAGCGGAAACTCCTGCAGAGACCCCTCAAGAAGCACCAGCACCAGTAGCGGAAACTCCTGCAGTAGCTCCTGTTGCCGCCGAAACGCAAGTAGCTGCATCAGTTCTAAGTTCAACAAATACCGATGGTAGGATATTTGTTTCTCCTCTTGCCAAAAAAATGGCTGAAGAAAAAGGAATAAGTCTTTCTGAGGTTAACGGAAGTGGCGATAATGGCAGAATTGTCAAAAAGGATATTGAGAATTTTAAACCTTCAACTCAGCCAACTGTAGCAGCAGGAGTAGAAAGTTATGAAGACTTGCCTGTTTCACAGATGCGTAAAACAATAGCTAAGAGATTGGCTGAAAGTAAGTTTACCGCACCACATTTTTACCTAACTAAGGAAATCAAAATGGATGCAGTTATGGATGCTCGTAAACGAATGAATGAGTATTCAGAATCCAAAATATCAGTTAATGACTTGGTTGTAAAAGCTACAGCATTAGCTCTCAAAAAACACCCCAACATTAACTCATCGTGGTTGGGTGATAAAATAAGAAGAAACCACCATGTGCATATTGGTGTTGCTGTTGCTGTTGAAGATGGTTTATTGGTTCCAGTTGTGAGATTTGCCGATAGCAAGTCACTATCACAAATTGGTTCTGAAGTCAAAGATTTGGCAGGTAAAGCTAAAAACAAAGAATTACAACCTAAAGATTGGGAAGGCAATACATTTACAATCTCTAACTTAGGCATGTTTGGAATAGATGAGTTTACAGCAATCGTTAACCCCCCAGATGCATGTATTTTAGCGGTTGGCGGCTCTAAAGAAACGGTAATTGTAGAAAACGGTGAAATGAAGCCAGGTCATGTAATGAAAGTTACATTGAGTTGCGATCACAGAGTCGTGGATGGAGTTACGGGTGCTAAATTCTTACAGACCT
>JAHEGS010000081.1 GCA_024645005.1 Bacteroidota bacterium | reverse complement strand
TGAAGATGATATCATTCGACTAACTGAAATCAAAATCAAACGTATTTCAAAATTTGACTCATTCAAGGCTGATGAGCTGCTCAAAGGGATTGAGGATGAATTAGCTCAAGTTAATCATCATTTAAAACACCTGGTTGATTTTGCGATTAGTTACTATTCTGACCTTTTGAAAAAATTCGGAAAAGGAAAAGAACGCAGAACTGAAATAAGAAACTTTGAAGAAATTAATACCAAGGTAGTTGCAGTTGCTAATGAGAAACTTTACGCCAACAAATCTGAGGGATTTGTAGGTACAGGAATAAAAAAAGAAGGATACATCTGCGACTGCTCAGACATCGACGATATCATCGTCTTTAGAAAAGATGGTACCTACTCCATCAGTAAGGTATCTCCTAAAGCGTTCTTTGGTAAAAACATCATTCACATTGCTGTCTTTAGAAAGAATGACGAGAGACTGACTTACAATGCTGTTTACACTGATGGTAAAACCAAAAAAACATTTGCTAAAAGATTTAATGTAACGAGCATCACTAGAGATAAAGAATATAACGTCACTAAAGGAAATACGGGTAGTAAGATTCAATATTTCACAGCAAATCCAAATGGTGAAGCTGAAATAGTGAATATCTATCTGCATGCAGCTGCCAAAGCACGTAATAAACTTTTTGACTATGATTTTTCAGATCTCGCTATCAAAGGAAGAACTAGTCAGGGGAATATTGTAAGTAAACATCCAGTGAGAAAGGTAGACCTCAAAGAAAGAGGGGTCTCAACAATCGGAGGACGGGATATCTGGTATGAGAGTAAAATTGGGCGACTTAACATTCATAGTCGAGGAGATTATTTAGGTAGCTTCCAGACTGAAGATCAAATACTCGTAATTTATAATAATGGTGAATACGAACTCACAAATCATGAGCTAACCAACCATTATACAAACAAAGAAATTGCACTCATTGAGAAATTTAACCCTGAACATGTGCTGTCCATCCTTCATTATGATGGGAATAATAAAAATTACTATGTCAAACGATTTATTATTGAGACCACAACACAGGGTAAACGATTCTCATTTATTACAGAAGGAAGAGGCAGTAAAATGATTCTTGCATCAACACAGAAGATTCCATCTATGGAACTAACCACGAAGTTAAAATCTGGCGACAAAAAGACAGAAACCATAAATTTAATGGAGTTCATCGAAATTAAAGGTTGGAAGAGTATTGGAAATAAAATCTGCGGTAAAGAATTCCATAAAGCCAAATTGTTAAAACCGATCGAACCTGAAGAACCAACAAGACTACAAGAAGCAGACAATCAGACTAGCATACCTCAAAAAGAAACCGTTGTCAATAAACAAGATAAAACAGATGCCCCAATAGCAGAACAAAAAGTTGAGTCGGAAAAATCCAAGCAAACAATCAAAAACACGCCTAAACAGTCGGTTAAAAAAGAAGATAACACTGATTTAGACTCCAAAAAAATGAAGCCTGATAGTCCACCAACAAAATTGGTAGAAAAAAAATCTACACCAAAACCATCCAAAAAAGAGGATGATGATACTAAAACATTTACGAGTGGTGATCAAATCAGCTTATTATGACCATGAATAAATCACAAATCACGTTTCGATCGATTGTTTCTATACACCTGATCGTTTCAATTCTCACCACCATAATCATTGGAATGGTGTACAGTATTCGAAAAAATCAGCCCTTATCAGCTGATCAAAGCCTACTGATATTCGAATTTATTGTACCCATAGTGGCTATTTTATCATTTGTGGCCAGTCATTTTATTTCAAAAAAGAAATTATCTAGTCTTAACAAACAAGCATCATTAAATGAAAAACTATCCATATTTAAAGAAGTAAAAACAATACAATGGGTTAGTCTTTTTGGGTCAGTCATACTTGCCTCAATTGGGTTTTTAATCTCAGCTCGACAAAATTTATTACTCTATGCTATGATGATTGGTGTTATGATTTTATACTACCGACCTGTAAAAGGACGTATCGGTGAAGATTTGGATTTAACCTCAGAAGAATTAGGTTCGTTATCATCACCGAAAGAGAACACCTAACCATTCGTTCCCATATTTGTTAAACTACAATAGCCATGCCTAAAAGCCAACCTAATCCATACATCACCCTTGGATTACTCGCCATCATTTGGGGAAGTTCGTTCATTCTTATGAAAGAAGGTTTAAAATTTTATTCTAGTTATCAAATAGCTGCCATGCGAATTAGTTTCTCAGGACTAGCTCTTATTCCATTTGTCAACTGGAAAAAATTAGATATCAAAAGAAGCGATTATAAATATTTCATCATTAGTGGTTTTTTAGGAAGTGCCATACCTGCATTTTTATTTCCCCTTGCACAAACTCGGATATCTAGTTCTTTGGCAGGTGCCATTAACGGTTTAACACCACTGTTTGCTCTAATTGTTGGTGTAATTTTTTTAGGTGTAAAATTCAGCAGACTTAAAGCTTTTGGAGTAATATTTGGTCTTACTGGTGCTGTATTTTTAATCATCGGACAAGACATTCAATTTGAATTTAGTCATGTGATGATGGCCATCGTTGCAACGCTATGCTATGGAATTAACGTCAATATCATCAAGCAAAAACTGGACAGCTATCCCCCACTTTTAGTAGCAGCTCTTCCTCTGGCAATCATATCTATCGCTGGATTTGCTGTTCTGGGTTACTTAGGGTTGAATATAAATATTAATGACATGCAATTTATTTATTCCTTTGGTGCAACCCTTCTATTGGCCTTTATAGGCACATCTATCAGCTTGATTATGTTCAATAGACTAATACAGCAAACCAATACGGTCTTTGCTACCTCTGTCACCTATCTTATTCCAATAGTTGCACTCTTTTGGGGACTTTTTGACCATGAACAGATATTATATAATCACTTCATTGGTCTCGTATTTATCCTTGGGGCCATATGGATGATTCGAAAAGACAAATAGCTATCACTAATCATTGAAGACTACTTAAATATTCAGTTACCCACATTAACAGTTCAAAAAAACCATTTCTTATTGATAAGTTTTGATTGCAAAATTTGTCATTACTTGCAGATTTAGAGTTTATTTGAAACTTTATTAAAGCAAAATGAAATTTATAGTAAATACCAATCAACTGCTCAATAAACTTCAGAGTGTTAGTGGAACTATTGTATCTAAACCTGTTATTCCCATTTTGGATCACTTTTTATTCGACATTACCGATAAAAAATTAACCATTACCGGCACTGATTTAGAAACAACCATGAGTACGACCATGGAAGTGCAGTCAGACGAAAATGTTCGTATTGCTGTTCCATCTAAGATGTGCATGGACACACTCAAAGAATTACCCAATCAGCCTGTAACATTTACCATATCAACTGATAAGAATACCATTGAATTAAAATCTGAGTTTGGTAGATACAAGCTTGTTGGTCAAAATGCGGATGACTTTCCAAAAATACCTGAATCAAATGCAGAAAACAGCTTTAGCATTCTATCTGGTGTTTTATCAAGCAGTATTGCTCAAACTATTTTTTCATCAGGTAATGATGAGTTAAGACTTAGTCTAACTGGTGTTTATGTCCAATTATACAGAGACAATGCCGTTTTTGTTGCTACTGATGCTAATCGATTGGTAAAGGTTGAACGAGTAGATGTAAAGCCAGGATTAGAAACCAGTTTTATTTTACCTAAAAAAGCTCTTAACCTACTTAAGTCAAATCTCCCACAAGATGATTCTGCTACACAAGTAGACTTTAATGAAAGTAATGCTTTCTTTACATTCGGAGATGTAAGTTTGATTTGTCGTTTAATTGACGAAAGGTATCCTGATTATCAAGCTGTCATACCTGAAGAAAATCCCAATAAGCTAACCATCAATAGAACTGAATTTTTGAATTCAATCAAACGAAGCAGTATTTATGGGAATAAGACGACCAACCAGGTGAATATCAAAATAACGGGTAGCGAACTTACCATTCATGCCGAAGATATTGATTTAAGTAACGAAGCTGTCGAGCGATTAGGATGCGATTATACAGGAGAAGATATGGAAATTGGGTTTAACTCTCGACTTCTTATCGAGATGCTTCAAAACTTAAGCACTCCCGATATTATTATTGAACTTTCTTCACCTAGCCGTGCCGGTATCATATTACCTAGTGAAAATGTAGAACACGAAAATCTGCTCATGTTGCTGATGCCTATGATGATTGCTGCAAATGCATAACTATTTGTAATATTACTGTCATATGAATGTCAGATTTAAAGTTACAGTTCAATAAAGCTACCGATCAAAACTATATTCGAATAAATTTAGACTCTAATAAAGTCTGAAAAGCCAATCTAAGGCCTCAGTTCAAGGAGCTGGGGCTTTTTTTTTAAATTTGATTTGCTCAATCAATACAACAAAATAGCTCACTTCTATACCGGACTGTCCCGATTTATTTTTAGCAATCAACTCATTAAAATACAACAAGAACTCATCACGCATTTACCCACCGATGGCAAATTATTGATCCTTGGTGGCGGCAACGGAGAAATATTACCATCCATTTTCAAACATGCACCTCACTTGTCTATTGAGTATGTCGAAGCAAGTTCTTCCATGATTAAAGTAGCCAAAAAGAACGCACCCAATCATCAAAAAATCACATTCCATCATAAGGACGTACACGATTACAGTCATAAACACGGCCACATCTATGCAGGTTTTTTTCTCGATTTATTTCACGAAAAACAAATTGAACAATTAATTCAAAAACTTGAAAAACCCAAAAAAACCACTTGGTATATTGCTGATTTTCAGATAAATAAGAATACAAGAAATCATTTATTCAGGAGTATACAATTAAAATTAACCATCTTATTTTTCAGATTGACTACACAACACACAATCAATCATTTACCCGATATACGATCGGTGTACTCAAACCTAAGTTATATATCCAAGATAAATACTAAAAGGTTTATATTCAACGAAGTATTTGAAAAATTAAAATATTAGTGAATCTGATACCATGTGTTGCCATCACTCTGAATAATCATTGAAGTCCCTGCTGTAACTGAGAGTGATGTGCTTGGTGAGGTTGATCCAAGTAAATGAACAGTTGTACCTGATACTATTCCAATTGAATGATTTGAGTTGATATTATTAACAAGAATATAAACCCTACCTGTAACATCAGCTGGATCTGGCAAATTGATTACAGCCGAAGCATCTATTATGACAATTGTAAAATTTGTTTCATCAAGGGTTTTACTAAATGATGAATTAGCAACATCAATGGGTTTGTTCATTTCCAAACTCCACGATGCTCCCCCATCAATTTTAGATAACACGGAATTTTGTGCATTTGTCTCAAGTTGTAATCCTAAAACAATAATCATTAATAAAAGAGATGTTTTTCCTATTGTGTAATTTTTCATGTTGCAAATTTTATTATATTAGAGTCCATGCCTCCCCCCCGTTTATGATTTTAGTCATAAATGGATATGATATAGTTACAACATTTATACACAAACCCAGTCGGGTCAAATTTAAAATCAATCTATCCAATCACCCGATGATTATACCTATTTCAAAATTCGTACCTTTGCACTACACAAAAGCTATGGCAGAATATAAATTGATTATGCCCAAAATGGGTGAGAGTATCGCTGAAGCTACCATCATTTCATGGCTTAAAAATGAGGGGGATGCTATCGAAGTTGATGAGGCAGTCTTGGAGATTGCAACAGATAAGGTAGATAGTGAGGTGCCTAGTATGGAAGCGGGTACACTCTCCAAAAAACTGTACAATGAAGGTGATGTAGTTAAAGTAGGTGAACCCATAGCCATTATTAATACTGCTGGTGAACAAACCACACCAAAAATAGAAACAATAGAAGAACCTGCACCTGCTGTTGAAGCAATCGAAAAAACAATTGAAGTAGCTCATGAAGCTGTCGCCTCTGAGCCTATCATCAAAAATGGTAGTAATAACAAATTTTGCTCCCCATTGGTTATGAATATTGCCAAAACTGAAGGAATCTCTGCCGCTCAACTCGAAACCATTTTAGGTACGGGTCAAGATGGAAGAGTGACTAAAAAAGATATTCTCGCTTATATTGAAAATAATCAAAACACGTCAACTGCTCAAGCTCAACGAGAAACATTTACAGCTCCAAACACTAGTACTCCAAAACCAACACCAAATGCAGAGATAAAAGACATTTCTTTACAACCAGGCGACGAGCTCATCGAAATGGATCGTATGCGTAAGCTTATCGCAGATCACATGGTGATGAGTAAGCATACTTCTCCTCATGTTACCTCGTTTGTAGAGGCAGATGTGACGAATCTGGTTAATTGGAGAAACAAAATTAAAAGTGAATTTAAAGCTAGAGAAGGCGAAAATTTCACCTTCACTCCCATATTCATTGAGGCGATTGTAAAAGCAATCAAAGATTTTCCGATGATTAATGTTTCTGTTAGCGGAGACCAAATCATCAAACGAAAAAATATCAATATCGGAATGGCAGCAGCACTTCCAAGTGGTAATCTCATCGTACCAGTAATCAAAAATGCTGACTTTATGAACCTCACTGGTTTAGCTAAAACAGTCAATGATTTAGCCAATAGAGCTCGTGCAAACAAACTATCTCCAGATGAAATTCAAGGAGGTACGTACACCGTTACCAATGTCGGCACCTTTGGAAATGTGCTGGGCACACCAATTATCAACCAACCTCAGGTAGCCATTATGGCCATGGGTGCCATTATCAAAAAACCAGCCGTTATTGAAACAGAGCACGGCGACTTAATTGGTATCCGTCACAAAATGTTTTTATCTCATTCTTATGATCATCGTGTGGTAGACGGAGCATTAGGTGGCATGTTTGTTCGAAGAGTTGCTGACTACCTCGAACAATGGGATGTAGATAGAGAAGTATAATTAACTATAATCTCATGAAAAGCGTTATCCTTATTCCTTGTCGGTTGGAATCAACTCGTTTTCCGAACAAGCCACTTGCTAAAATCCTACAAAAACCCATGATTCAATGGGTATATGAAGCTGCTGAAAAAAGTGATGCGACTGATGTTTTTGTGATTACAGACAGTGAAGATATCATTCAAACTGTAGAATCTTTTGACGGACAAGCAATTCGTACCACATCCGAACCTCAAAATGGAACTGAACGTTGTGAGGAAGCCATTGAAATATTAAACTCTGGTGGAGAAGAATATGATGTAATAATCAATATTCAAGGGGATGAGCCTTTGATAAAACCACAAGATATTAACCGACTTCTTTATCTATTTGAAGAAGAAGATATCGATATTGGTACCTTCATCCAACCCATTTCTAATGAGGATGACTACCTCAATCCAAACGTTGTAAAAGCAGTACCCACCACATTTGACGAAGGATTTTGTGATGTTTGTTATTTCAGTAGATCCCCCATTCCTTTCATGGATAGCTTCAAAGAAAATATGGCCTTTAAGCATATTGGCATCTATGGATTTACTGCCACCGCTTTTGAAGAAATAAAAAACTTGGAGCCCTCCATTTTAGAGGAAAATGAACGACTAGAACAACTTCGCTGGATACAAAATCACATGGTAATCTCTGCAATTGTTTCTGAAAACAAGTTGCATGGTGTTGATACTCAAGCGGATTTGCTTGCTGTTGAAAACATATTGAAATCCCCAAAATAAGGATTAACAGTTTAAAGCTTGGTTTAAACTACTTTCGTATACCGTACATTAACGGAAGAGTATTACGCAAAATTTAGGCGTTATGAATCTCCTTTTTGGACACCAATAGCTTAAATTAAATGGACACGAAATACGTATTTGTTACCGGTGGTGTAACCTCTTCATTAGGCAAAGGAATCATCTCTGCCTCGCTCGCCAAGCTTCTTCAAAGACGCGGTTATCGAGTGACTATTCAAAAGTTTGACCCCTATCTCAATGTGGATCCAGGAACGATGAATCCTTATGAACATGGTGAATGCTATGTGACAGACGATGGTGCGGAGACGGATTTAGATCTAGGCCACTACGAACGTTTTTTGAATGTACCTACCTCACAAGCTAATAATGTAACTACCGGACGTGTATATCAAACTGTAATTGAAAACGAACGTGAGGGTAAGTATTTAGGTAAAACCGTACAAATTATTCCTCACGTTACCGACGAAATTCAACGCAGGATGAAAATCTTGGGCAATAGCGGTGAGTATGATATTGTGATCACCGAGCTAGGTGGCACTGTCGGTGATATCGAATCGCTTCCTTATGTAGAATCGGTTCGACAACTGAAAAGAAAATTAGGTGCGGATGACTCCGTCGTTATTCATCTTACGCTGATTCCCTATTTGTCTGCTGCTGGTGAATTAAAAACCAAACCCACACAACATTCTGTGCAAAAACTTTTAGAAGCGGGTGTTCAACCTGATATTCTCGTATGTAGAACAGAACATAAACTCACCACTGAAGTACGAAAAAAGATTTCGCTATTCTGCAATGTCAATCAAAATGCCGTTATTGAGAGTATTGATGTGGAAACCATTTATGATGTTCCACTGATGATGGAAAAGGAGAAGTTGGATAAGGTAGTACTGGCAAAACTACGAATGCCTACTAGTACCGAAGCTAATTTAGAAAACTGGAAAAATTTCCTATTCAAACTCAAACATCCCAAGAATGAGGTCAATATTGGACTCATCGGTAAATATGTAGAACTTCCTGATGCATATAAGTCCATCAATGAAGCGTTTATTCATGCAGGTGCCGAAAATGAATGCAAAGTGAATCTCTTCCATCTATCTTCTGAAAATATTACTTCAAGTAACGTCAAAGAGCGATTAAAAGACTTGGATGGAGTATTGGTAGCACCCGGTTTTGGAGATCGAGGTATAGAGGGTAAAATAACCACTATTCAATATCTAAGAGAACACAAAATACCCTTCTTTGGTATTTGTTTAGGTATGCAATGTGCAGTGATTGAATTTGCTCGAAACGTAGTCGGTCTTACAAAGGCTCATAGTACAGAAATGGCAAAAACAAGCCATCCTGTAATTGACTTAATGGATAGCCAAAAAGA
>JAHEGS010000070.1 GCA_024645005.1 Bacteroidota bacterium | reverse complement strand
GGCAAATCGGACTGACTTACAATTTCATGAATGACTGAATCTTGACGTACAACCCCTCCAGTGAAAATAAGGGGTATTTTAAAATTAGTCTCGCTATATATCGGGGCATTATCAGGACGAATAACACCATGGTCTGCTGTAATAATAATCAATGTATTAGACCACTTATCACTTTCTTTAATTTGATTAATTAATAATCCTAGACAACTGTCGGTGTATGCAATACTATTTAGATACGGATCCTCCTTTTTGTGATAATTCGGTACATCAAATGGCTCATGGCTACTCAATGAAAATAACATTGAAAACTGAGGCATTTTTCTGGATATAAAATCATATGCAAAAGTTTGAAAAACATCTTCATCATGAACTCCCCAAACATTTTTTTTATTGGACGAGAAATCACCTAGTGATTTTAACTCATTCGCATCACTAAACAACACTTTGATGTTGGCAAAATCTAGATTTCCTCCATAGTAAAAAGAACTCCAATATCGGCTATCAAATAGGTTAAATATATTGGGCTTTGAGGATAATTCCGCTGGAAAGTTTGTGAGCGTTTGCCTTGCACCACTTGGGAAACCTGTAGTAATGGTCAAAAGACCTTTATCTGATCGAAAACTCGACGCATAAGCATTAGAAAATGAAACCCCTTGCTTCGAAATCTTATCCAAATAGGGAGTCGATGCATACTTTTCTCCACTAACTTCCCCTACAACTTTTGCACTAAAACTTTCCAGTACAATCAAAACTATATTGGTATTTGAATCACAGGTTTGAAGCAATGACGTATAATCATTCGTGCTAGGATTTTGTTGATTTAAAATCTTTTCTGCTTCATCGTTCTGATCAAAAAACTTTAGCGGTGCATGTTTATCTCTCTCCAATTCTGTGGCTAAAAAACTCCAAGCAGGATTAACTGCTGCATTATTGAGTAGATTATTATTACTGAAATAAGCACTCGATATATTAATCGGTACATTACTAAAACCACCCCTAATCATTACAAATGAGCATATTAATAAGACTAACGCAGTCCAACTATTTCCTTTTTCTGGCAGCTTGAATAACCCACTACCCCTAAGTGAAAACCAATAAATATGGCATAGTGTAAATATGAACGAAACAATTAACGTCTGAGCTTCTAGCGAAAACAACCCAGCATTTTCCTTTCCCAAAAATTGAGTGAACCCTAGGTTTGTTTTTTGTCCCCAGTAATAGAAAAAGTAGGCGTCTGAAGCCATAACCAGAACTAAAAACAGCCAAGTAAACCAGCCATAGACTAAGAGTACTTTTTGGGTAATTCGAGGCATAATCTTGCCTAATAATATTGCTAAAATTGGAACAACTGACAAATATCCGACCATAGATAAATCTAATAGAATACCCGCTCTCCATACCTGAATAAAATTTGACAGAAATAGAGATTCCATTCCGCGGTTGACAAATAAAAAATACGCTTTAGTTAGTGCAAAAAGCCCCAACCACATCAGACCTAATTTCAGATAATAAAAAATCGTTCTTAACAAAATCGTTTTACATCAACCTCTTTTGGCAAAGGTATGCCTTGCTCCATATAATCAGTCATTTCTTGAACTAATAATGGAGCCATACTAATAGCCTTGCTGCCCATTCCATTAACAAAATACATGGAATCAATAGCTGGATGCATTCCTAATATAGGCTTTCTATCAGGAGAAGCTGGTCGAATCCCACAGTAATGATTTACCAATTCATAGGGTACGTTTATCAGTTTTCTCAACCTTGATTCAAGCTCTTCTTTCATCGCTGTAGTTGGCTCAAGAGATGTTTGATTCTGTTCGTAAGTAGCCCCCACCCTCCATAAATCATCGCCCATAAACTGAATAAATACTGGACCTAAATAAATACTATCTTCGGGTATTCCTTTAGCTCGAATCTCAATAATTTCTCCTTTCGTTGGAATAATTTTTACGTAATCATTCAAATACGGATTTTTTATAGCTTCATATCCCTCACAAAATACAATCTTATCATATGAGAAGTTTTGATACTTTTTTTGATTCGTATCGAGTTTTGAATAGTCAAAAGAATCGGATTCTGTCGGAAGCATTGTGTTGCAAGATTTCAAAAAAGCCTTAGTGTCCATTTCTCCAGCTAGATAAATATTCAAAATACCAAATGAAGTATTTAGCCCAGGAATTTGATCATATGAAAATGAACAGAAATTATTGTATTTGTCAAGGTGAGCCTTACTTAACCACCTATTCTGTTCTCCAGCGTTTGCAATGATTCGCTTCATTGGTCTACTCGAAAAGAAACTGGATTTTAATCTGGTTTCTAAACGTTGATAATAGTTTGCAAGAGAAGGGAAATATTGATCTGATCGCCAGCCAACGGTGAAATATTTACCCACCACAGGATTTACTAGTCCAGCTGCAACCCGTGTGCTTTGATTGTCATTCCATTTATCATAAACAAGAGTAGAATGTCCTCTATCCATAAGTTCCATTTGCAATAACCTACCGGATATTCCTCCCCCTATAATTAAATAATCTATATTCATCAATAGCTCAACAAAGATACTCTGACAATAATTTATGTTATTTGCACTATGAAGAAATTATTCGTAATTAGTTTAATTTTTATAGGAATCCTTGCCGCTTGTCGAGATGAAATCAATTTACCCGAATACGATAGCTATGTCGACGGAGAATCACCACGTTCTGAAATTGTATATCCAAATGAAGATACAACAATCATTAATAATGATTCTGTTCGTATTCAAATCACTTGCAGAGATAATTACGAAATCGATAGTTTTTTCTTTGAGATTAATCCTACTAATGATCCTTCCGATTTAGTGGTCTACAAAACAGCTGTTAACGATAGCTTATACGAATTCAGCTTCAATTACCTTTTCCCAACCAAAGATAGTATGCGGTATGAGGCGTATGTGAAAGCTGTTGATTTAGTTGGTAATTCCAACAATAAAGTATACTTCTTCACAGCTAAATAATGGCTATTAAAATTGTGCGTTTTATTCTGAGTCTGTTGTTTTTAACAGTTCATGCATTAGCCTATTCTCAGCTCTTGGACACCTCCTCTGTTCATGATTATAACCCTACTGATATTCAAATTCAACAAACGAAAAATTTCACCTTTTTAGATACCACACAGACGAATCTAGATACTACCTTAAACCTTTTTTACAACTACTATCCCACCTATCAAAATAACTTTCCCTTTGTTGATCTTGGTCTAGAAGCTACTCCTGCTCTATCACTTTCTCAATCAAATCGACGTCAATTAAGACTTCGATTGGGAGCAGATCATATGAGACCTTATTTCTATGATGATGCCATACATGTCTATCAAACAGACAAACCCTTTACAAGATTTAATTACACTCAAGGTGCTAATGAAATGCTATCCATTGAGGCAACCCACGCTCAGCAAATTTCGAAAAGGCTTTCATTTGGAGTAGATTACCGTAGAATCAAGAATCAAAATTTTTATTTCTCCAATCTTCAAAATTTTTCAAGAGTGCGAATGGGGAATTTATTCAATACTAAATTTTATACGAGTTATTATTCACCAGATCGAAAATACGAGATGGTATCATCATATATTTGGAACCGATCAAAGCATGTTGAATCTGGAGGATTGTCTAGCGATTCCGCTTTTAACTCGCAAATAGGGAGAGATAAACTCAACAATAGCCTAGTTAATTACACAGATGGAATTGGAACTATCGCCCAAAACCAATTTAGACTGACTCAGTATTTCAGACCTGGAGGGATGTCGACTGACTCCACATTAAATGCTAGTTTAAATCAATTCAATCAGCAATTTTTTATTTCTACCGCATTAAAAAATGAACGACTTGAATTTGAGGACAACAACCCGGATAGTCTAAACTATGGTTCTTTACTCTTACCCTTCAAAGATTCCAGTTATCATCGGTCTGTAGAAAATGAAATCGGATATATGGTAACACTAGGTCGAAATAAAATGGCTACAAGTATTATCCACGATTTTAGTACAATCTATCAAAATTTCGAAAGGGAAACATTTCAAAATATCTACTTGTCAAGCAAGGGAATTATTGAAATAAATAAAATGAGCTTCATTCCGAAATTGAAATTAGGCATATCTGGATATAATGCGGGAGATTATTCCATTGACGGAATTGTATCGACGAATCTAAATGAAATCGAAATTAAAGGTGGTTTCTCTGTACAGCAAGTTGAACCCACATTCATGCAACAAGAGTTTAATAGTAATGCTATTCAATGGAATAATGACTTTTCAAAGGTAAGTGTAAATCAAGTTCATGGTTCATTGTCAACCCAACAGACAAATCATAACTTGAAATTTGATGTTATGGCTGAAAATACCAACGGACTTGTATATTACCATAGTGATAATCAGATTTCACAATTCAATGATAATTTGAATTGGTTGAGAGTCATAGTTAGTCATCATTTTAAAAACGAATATGTTGGATCTGATTTTAGCTTAACCTACCAAAACTCCTCTAACCAAGAGATACTTCCAAGACCTGAAACTGCAATTTCGGGAAATCTCTTTACACAATTTAGATTATTCAAAAAGAATTTAAATGTTCAATTGGGAGTACGATCCTATTGGTTTAGTTCTTTTAATAGTCCACGATACAACCCCTACACAAGAGCTTGGCACAATACCAATGAACTCTTTGAATCAACTCCTCCTATTCAGGTTTATACAAATGCTAAGGTTAAGAGTTTCTGTTTCGGTGTGGAATTTTTCCATATACAACAGGGACTAATGGGAGAAAATTACTTCAGCTCACCTGGATATCCAATGATGCCTAGAAATTTGAGATTAAATATTCGTTGGGACTTAAATAATTAACCCAATTTTTTAAAATGAATTATTAAACCCAGACGTTCCACTCATCGTGGTTTTTCAATCCAAATTTGCAATCGTCTAAATCTTGTTTTAATTGAAGAACAGGTTCGTATTTATCTGAATTTACCTTGAATAACTGATCATCAATTTGAAGTTCATTGATGTAAGTGACAGCAGCTGCTGTTCCCGTTGCAAAAAGACAATCAACATCACCTGCTGCTAACTCAGATTTTAATCGGTCTGCAGAAATACTTTCCTCATAAACTTCCATACCGGATTCTCTTGCCAAGGTTATGACCGTATTTCGCGTAATTCCGTTCAGAATACTATCCCTCATTTTTGGAGTATACAAAACACCGTTCTTGACATAAAAGAAATTGGCACTACCCAACTCCTCCAATTTGAAATCGTCAGTAATATCAGTCCATAGAACTTGGTCGAAGCCCAATTCCTTGGCTTGATTAGACGGAAAGAAAGAAGCCGCATAATTACCTGCAGCCTTAGCATAACCAATACCACCTGTAGCCGCACGACGATAATCTTTGTTAATCATCACACGTAGTGGTACTGAATAATAAAAACCTACTGGACATGCAATAACCACAAACTTATATCCCTTGCTAGGAACTGCTCTTAATGTATTATCCGTAGATATCATGAATGGTCTTACGTAAAGCGAACCTTGACTTCTGCTAGGTACCCACTCACGTTGTAACTCTACAAATTTTTTGATAGCTTCTATTGCTTGTTGCTTATCAATTTGAGGCATCAAAAGACGCTCTGCGGATTTATTAAAACGATCGATATTATCATGCAATCGAAATATATTCACATCACCATTTTCTAATTTAAATGCTTTGAGTCCCTCAAAAACAGCTTGACCATAGTGAAAAACTGACATTGCTGGATGAAAACTCAATGCCTTTAATGGTTCAATGGAATACTCACTCCACGAGTGTCCATCATAGTCCATTGCCATCATGTAATCCGAAAAAGTTTTCCCAAAATCAAGCTGATTAAAATCAACATTTTTGATATTGGAATCTGTTACGTGATTGATTTTCATTGGTGCAAATATCGTTGTAATCTGCTATGTTTGGTTACTTCTAACTAAATAGTTAGGATTACAATCTCTAAACTGCTTATTTTCAGATGTTTTTCATCAAAAAAATAAATCTGTCCAAAAAAAATTGTTGATTTGTCTTTACAATGGATTCATTAGATCAAACAGACGTTGAATTGCTATTCGAATCAATAGTGGTGTTACCTCAAGATTCATCAAAGAAAACAGCACCAACAGACCATGAAATAAAACAGAAAAAGCCAAAAGAATATGAGGCTAAAACTACTATAACCAAGGTAGATGAGCCACAAGCAACCACAAAAAAACCATCCAAAATCACTGTTATTCTAACGACTCCAAAGCTCAAAGAAGATTATATGGTCGATGGAAGTAGCTTTCTTAAAATTCTTAATGCACTAAAAATCAGCTCAGCCAAGAAATTACTCGACACTGAAATAACCATAGATGATCTGATAAACTATTCCTGTGTGTGGTGTATCGGTATACCTCCCGAAGTAGAATCTAAAATTCTAAAAACCAACCACCCCAATATTTTGTTGTCGCCTGATATCTTGAATCTCAAGACTAAGGAAGAAAAAATGGCTATGTACAACCCCCTAAAAGAATTTATAGTTAAAAATAAAGAACAATTTGCAGCCGAATAAAAACAGTCATTCCCAGATTCAAGCTACTTTTATTTAGACTTCTTATTCCTTAACAAACCAAATCAAAGACAGCCGTTTTGTTATCTTTGCTCACTTTTATTTATGTAAATTCATGTTAAGTAAAGACAATTTTACGAGCTACAAACACCAATCATTTTTTCTCAAACTGAAAGAATTAGCGGTATCCAAAGCTACCAACCCGTTTGACTTCAAAATGATTTTTTTTGGGGGAACAGGTGCTGTGGGTGGACAAGCAGTAATTGAAATTATTTCGTCTTTTAATTACATGAAAGATGCACAAACAGCACTACCAGATGCTACTCCAAAACTGGTTATAACAGGCATAAACAAGAGTCAAATCGACCAGTTTTGCAGTAAGTTATTTCAAATATTTGGGAAACAACATTTTGAAGAAATAGGAAAACAAGGAGATGAAATTACATTGCTATACAATCAATTCATCGAACTCCATTTTAAAACTTTGATGGCTGTTCCTAAATTTCATGTTGACTTGGAAGAAGCATTGAATCAATTCAAAAATAATGATGAAAAGGTTGACTATTTAATTTCTGAAGCAAGTAAAACCACCTCACCCTTTGAGGCATTTGTTAAGGAAATGAAACATGAGTTTAGACTGGGCAAAACTGAACGATTCAGAGCCATTTTTAGTGGTATTCCTGTTCCTAGTGTGGCAACTTATCACTTTGAATCCATCGACAAATTGATCACAAAACATGGAATAGCTCAAAAAGACCTAGACAAACAAATCGAAAGATCCATTAAAAAAGAAATTTTAAAGGGTCTAGCTGAAGATTTTGGGGACATTAAAAAACACCATGCTGAGGAAGTTCTCATGGCACACACTACTTCTGTAGGTGGTATGTATCAAATCATCAATGGTGAGCCGGTTATCAAACTCGGTTATGCTCACTCTTCTTTAGGAGATTTACTGAAAGAAAAACAATTTTATGCCAATGAATTGACTATTCAATACTCTAACTTCAACCTAAAAAGCCTAGTTACAGCAAGTGCTATTGGAATTGATTACATATATACATCCAGTACATTACCCTTGAGTAGTGGCGTTTCTAGAAAATACCGAACTGCTGCAGAAAAAAACAAACTTCCCTTTGATTTAAAGGTAGCTTATGACAAAAAAGGGGAACGACTCTTAAATCGAATATTTCCGTTCCAATCCCTATCGATCAGTCATCCTGTATCAGACACCAAAGGGAATCCCGTAACGAAGACCCCACTTAATTTTGGCAATAACAAGGATAATATTCCTAGTCTTAATGTCAATTATGCCTTAAGAAGTGGTGAAAATGGTCTTTTTTCCCTTGATAATGCTTACGCTCTTTATTTGAATATGAAGATTGCATCACAAGAAGAACTAGCCCATGTTTTGGTGAGTAATGCACTCTTAGGTGATGATCAGCAAAAACCCTGGTTTGACCAAAATGGCATCTGTTATTATACCCAAACGGATAATTCCAGTCTCATTTTTGCCTTGCTAAATAATCGAAAAGAGTTTAGAAAATACCAAACCAGTGCATTCACTGTAAAGGCTTTTCAGGAATTGGGAAGCAGCAAACATCAAGCAGAATTGCACATGCATGGATTATTCATTTTGATGCACAAATTGAAAAATTTGAGTTCGCAGAACATTGCCTCCATGATTACATCTAAATACAAAGAGCAAGAGGTCAAGGATTTTGTGGATACCAACACTCCACAATTACTCTTGGAAGATGTCGTAGCCTATGGCAAGGATACCCGTGCATTGGCAGAATCATTTAGTTCGCTTCTATCCATCAAATCGGTTGGAGAATTAGCTGCTTTTACAGGGTATTCTGGAGAACTGACAGGATTTGTCAAAGTGTTTTTTAATGGACTATACTCTGCAGTATCCCAAACCGTAAGAGCCATTACTTCGTTGGGGAATCCCATTATTTTCAGAAATAATGAGGGTAAAGATGAACTACTAGCCGGACCCTATTTTGCACCGCTCGATTTGGTTTTGGACACCAATTATACCCTAATTGAAGCTGTAGACCACATTTGTAAAGAACACAAACTTGAACGAGATGTATTGATTAACTGGTTAGTTTGTAATAATGGATTTATTGATCTCCGACCAGAAGCGATTCTCAATACTGCCAAGACCTATGATCAAGGTTTAAATGATCATATATCTGTTATTAAAGAAGCTAATCAATTCAGAAAGCAAGTCCAACAACTCAAGATAAAAAACAGACGCAATACCCATGAAAACATTCACTTCAATAGCAGTGGACTATTGGCTTATTGTGGACGTATTACTGGACTATATGAGCAACTCGAACAATTTGACCTTAGCCTTGGCACCTACAACGGTTGGAAAGCACTTTTCCCCATTGATGACAAGTTCAACCATGTTCTCATACCCGGCTTAGTAGAAGCCATGAGACACTACAGCGAGGGACTGGGCAAAATTACCGGTACTGAATTCCTATATCCGAAATACGGATACTTTGAGTAGGTTTCTCTGATTCATATCATATCCTAATATGACAAGAGTCATAATTAATAGTTAAATACCATTTCAT
>JAHEGS010000061.1 GCA_024645005.1 Bacteroidota bacterium | reverse complement strand
TATCTAATGCAAATCCAATCGTATTAATTTTTTCCAATTGACACTGTCTAGGAATGGCTAGTAGTGGACATGAAGCATTGGCTTGAATCAACTTATGGGTATTGGATCCCATCAATGAATACTCAATAGCACTGGCTCCTTTAGTTCCCATGATAATTAAATCGATGTCGTTTTCATTAAGCTTTTGAAGGACTGCATTTTTAAGTGTTTCAAAAGATGTGTGGGTATAATAGCTGTGCTTTTCGTTGTGAAGCTCGGCTTTTATTTTCTCGATTCGAAGGTCTAATTTTTCAATTGCAATTCGTTTAGGTTCCTCCTGTAAATCATCTAAAGACAAGGCACTTGCAGAAAATCTTCTCCTAGTGATTTGAGGTTTATAAGCGTGTATAAAATGAAAAACAGTAGGCTTATCCCAAAACAAATGAATCGCTTTATGAACAGCGTTCCAGGAGTGTTCTGAAAAATCCGTAGGAATTAACACTTTATAGGGTTGATCAATCAAATCGACAGAGTTTATAAGTTACTCAGTAAAAGTAAATCAACTCTTAGGTGCTAACAATGATAAATATCAGTAGAAAAATTATTGAGCCATAGATTGGAGTTTGCGAAAATCAACAATTTTAATTCGCTTACCCATGGTATTGATGAGTCCTTGTTTTTTGAAATCAGAAATCATACGTATAGCTGATTCAGTAGCAGTTCCAACAATATCAGCAATATCCTCTCTCGATAATACAAGATTCAAGAAGCCTTCACTATCTGAACCATACATATCGTTCATATAGAGAATACAGGCAGCCATACGTTGTTTTACTGATTTATGAGACATATTGACAATAACATCATCCGCCTCTTTTAACTCATTGGCCAAATGACGTAACATTTCAGTAGAATATTCGTTGTTTCGATCAAGAGGCTCTAAGATATGCTCTTTAGAGATAAAACAAACTTCCATATCATCGATAGCCTCAGCAGTAAGGTTAGCTTCTTCTCTTGCAATCAAAGAACGTTGCCCTAAGATTTCACCTTTCCCAGCTAATTTAACAATCTGACTTTTTCCGTTTTCAGAAAGTTTAGAGAGTTTTGAAATACCGCTATTAACACAAAAAACACCGTTAAGAGCATCGCCTTCTTTAAAGATGATCTCCCCTTTTTTAATGGTTCTAACTTCTTTGCACTGAGAAACCTTAGACAATTCTTCATGAGTCATCGCTCTCATGGAATTAAACTGTCTAATGATGCATTGTTCGCATTTACTTTTTGCTCTCTCGTTCATAATATTAAATCAATCATAAAGTTAATTCTTTATCTCATTTGAACAAAAAAAAGACTGACAGAAATCATAAATTTGTATGGAAAAGAATTAGACCTTTGCATATTCAAATATGACAGCTCAAAAAGAACAACTCAACTGTTATCACTGTGGTGATGCGTGTGTGGATCAGACAGTAGTATACGATGACAAAAATTTCTGTTGTCATGGATGCAAAACAGTCTATAGCATTTTCAAAGAGAACAATTTAGAAAATTATTACAGCATCCAACAAGCTGCAGGGGCTACTCCTAAGGAGATCACAACTGAATACGAATATTTAGACCACTCGGACATCAAGGAGAAACTGCTGAGTTTTTCCTCGGAAGGTACAGAGATTGTCAATTTATACATTCCTCACATCCACTGTAGTTCTTGTATTTGGGTTTTAGAAAATTTGAACAAACTCAGTTCCAATATTTTGTCGAGTTTGGTAGATTTTCCAAACAAAAAAGTGACCGTCAATTACAAATCTGATCAAATTTCTCTAAAAGAAGTCGTTTTATTACTCGCTTCGATTGGTTATGAACCATACATCTCTTTAGCTGATTACAACAAAGAAGCTTCAAAAGTTGACCGAACCATTTATTACAAACTCGGTGTTGCTGGCTTTGCTTTTGGAAATGTGATGTTCTTATCTTTCCCCGAATACTTCAACTACAATGATATTTGGATCGAAGAGTACAAACACTTTTTTAGAGGACTGATGTTGTTTTTTAGTTTGCCAGTCGTTTTTTATGCCGCCTCTGATTATTTCAAAAAAGCCTATCAAGGGATTCGTTCTAAGTTTTTAAATATCGATGTTCCCATTGCCTTAGGAATATCGGTTTTATTTATTCGATCAACTGTTGAAGTGCTTTTAGATTGGGGCCCTGGATTTTTTGACAGTTTAACGGGGCTTGTTTTCTTCTTACTAATTGGAAAATACTTTCAAGACAAGACCTACAAACACCTCTCTTTTGAGCGTGATTTTAACTCCTATTTTCCTATTGCAGTCACCTTGATTGAAGAAGATGAAAAAGAACGTATTATCCCAATCCACGAATTAGAAGAAGGCAAACGCATTCTCATACGAAATGGTGAAATCATCCCAACAGATGGTCGATTACTCAAAGGAGAAGCCGAAATTGATTACGCCTATGTGACTGGTGAATCAAAAGCCGTAACGAAATTTATTGGGGATCGTATCTATGCCGGAGGAAGGCAACTAAGTGGAGCCATCGAACTACTGACAACCAAATCGGTCTCACAATCTTATTTAACACAGCTTTGGTCTAATGAAAGCTTTGATCCATTGGCTCAAGGTCAATACCAAAATTTAACTGATCGTATCAGCAAACACTTTACCATAGTTATTTTAAGCATTGCCATAACGTCTAGTTTAATTTGGTATTTCATCGATGCAACACAAAGTCTTCAAGTACTTACCGCAGTACTCATTGTAGCCTGCCCCTGTGCTCTAGCTCTAGCAGCTCCTTTTACTCAAGGAAATTTACTTCGAATCTTTGGAACCCATAAATTTTACATCAAAGACGGAATTACCCTAGAAAAACTAGCTCAAACAGACGCTGTCGTTTTAGATAAAACTGGTACTCTAACTGCTGCCAAGGATATGGAGTACCACTATATCGGAACTCCATTAACCGATCGTGAAAAAGTCTTTATTGCAAGTACCCTTAGAGCGTCACATCACCCCTTGAGTCGAAGCTTGTACGAATTGATGGACAAAGAGGAATTGCTCCAACCTAAAGACTTTGAAAATGTAGTAGGACAAGGGATTAAAGCATATTATGACGGAATCGAAATTCGATTGGGGAACAGTGAATTCACCAACAACAACGAGAAAATTTCAACACATGAAACCTCGGTTTTTTGTAGTATTAATGGAATCAACAAAGGTCGTTTTGTATTTAAAACAACTTATAGAAAAGGTTTAAAAGAATTATTAAGTCGATTGAGTCAATTTGCATCCATTCACATTCTAACAGGAGACAATGAAGGAGAAAAATCCAACTTAGAAGCTTTAAGTCCTAGGACAACAAATATGCTTTTTAAACAGCAACCTCAAGACAAACTAGATTATGTCAAAAATTTAAAAAAACAAGGACGATCTGTTGTAATGGTAGGAGATGGACTAAACGATGCTGGAGCTTTAAAAGAATCCACTGTCGGGATTGCAATCACTGAAGACATCGCAGTATTCACTCCTGCATCCGATGCTATTTTAGACGCTACTGTTTTTGAAAATCTCGATCAATTTATAGCAATTTCCAAAAGAGGAATTAAGGTCATTCGCCTAAGTCTATTTATTTCACTATTTTACAATCTAATCGGAATCAGCATTGCAGTGATGGGGATTTTAAAACCAGTATATGCTGCAATCCTAATGCCTATTAGTTCCATATCAGTTGTCATTTTTACGACCATCGCTTCCAAATGGATTAGTAGAAAACTCTAATTAGCCTCAATTATCAACAGTATTTTGTTTAAATTTTAAGATGTCATATGACAATTATCATATGATATCAACCTCTGTAAATCTATTTTTACTAAAATTTTAACATTTTGTCTGTAATCTATTTATTGCTTTCAATCAGTGTTACTGTCGCCATTGGCTTTTTTATTGCGTTTATTACTGCAGTTCGAAGAGGTCAATTTGACGATGGATACACCCCCTCTGTTCGAATGTTATTCGAAGATGAGTTAATTACTACTGAAAAAACTAACACAAAAAGTACTAACCAAACCGATATTAAATAAACCATGGGAGAAATTCAAAAATTTCAATACGACAACAAGATTGTCAGAAACTTCCTTTATGCGTCCGTCATTTTTGGACTCGTAGGAATGTTAGTAGGGCTTCTACTTGCCTTTATGTTTATGTTTCCAAAGCTTACTGATGGTATTTCTTGGTTGAGTTTTGGTCGTTTGAGACCACTACACACCAACGCTGTAATCTTTGCTTTTGTTGGAAATGCCATTTTTGCAGGTATTTACTATTCTACACAACGTTTGCTGAAGGCGAGAATGTTTAGTGATTTACTCAGTAAAATCAACTTCTGGGGATGGCAGCTCATCATTGTAGCCGCCGCCATTACACTTCCTTTAGGAATTACAACTTCAAAGGAATACGCAGAACTAGAATGGCCTATTGATATTGCCATTGCACTTGTTTGGGTGGTATTTGGTGTTAACTTAATCGGTACCATTATTAAGAGAAGGCAACGTCACTTATACGTTGCAATTTGGTTCTATTTAGCGACCTTCATTACTGTTGCGGTCTTACACATTTTCAATTCATTGGAATTGCCAATCAGTGCATTTAAATCGTATTCTGTTTACGCAGGAGTTCAAGATGCACTTGTACAATGGTGGTATGGACACAACGCCGTAGCATTCTTCTTAACAACTCCATTCTTAGGATTGATGTACTACTTTGTACCTAAGGCTGCAGAACGTCCTATCTATTCCTATCGTTTATCAATTGTTCACTTCTGGTCCTTGATCTTTATTTACATCTGGGCTGGACCTCACCACTTATTGTACTCGGCACTTCCAGACTGGGCACAGAATTTAGGTGTTGCTTTCTCAATAATGTTAATCGCTCCTTCTTGGGGAGGTATGATCAACGGTTTATTAACCCTTAGAGGGGTTTGGGATAAAGTGAGACAATCTCCAATCTTAAAATTCATGGTAGTTGCAATAACGGGTTACGGTATGGCAACCTTTGAAGGTCCGATGCTTTCACTTAAAAACGTCAATGCGATTGCTCACTTCTCTGACTGGATTATTGGACACGTTCACGTAGGAGCATTAGCTTGGAATGGTATGATGACATTTGCCATTGTATACTGGTTAGTTCCAAAACTTTTTAAAACAAAACTCTACTCTGAAGCTTTAGCTAATTTCCACTTCTGGATTGGAACTTTAGGTATTGTTCTCTATGCACTCCCGATGTACGTAGCTGGATTTACTCAGGCTTTGATGTGGAAAGAATTTAATCCTGATGGTACTTTAGTTTACGGTAACTTCCTTGAAACCGTTCAACAGATTATGCCGATGTATTGGATGAGAGCTATCGGTGGAACCTTATTCCTTATAGGGCTAATTGTTCTTATTTACAATATCGCCAAGACCATCCTTGCAGGTGAATCAGTAACTGATGAAGCAGCTGAGGCTCCAGCATTAGAAAAAGTTGCGAGTAAAAGAACCATGGGAGAAACCTTCCACCAATGGTTGGAACGCAAACCTGTACAATTGGCATTATTAGCTACAGTAACTATTTTAATTGGGGGTGTTGCACAAATTATTCCAACCCTAGTCGTTGAATCAAATATTCCAACGATCAGTAGTGTAAAACCGTATACACCTCTTGAACTTGAAGGTAGAGACCTCTACATCAGAGAAGGGTGTGTGGGATGTCACTCTCAAATGATCCGTCCATTTAGATCTGAAGTTGAACGATACGGCCCTTATTCTAAAGCTGGAGAATTTGTTTACGATCACCCTTTCTTATGGGGATCAAAACGAACTGGACCAGACTTACTTAGAGTTGGTGGAAAATACTCTGATAACTGGCATTTTAACCATATGTACGACCCTCAATCAACCTCTTCAGGATCAATTATGCCGGCCTACCAGTGGTTAATCACTAGTAAGCACGATCGTTCTGCTATTCAAGATAAAATGCGTGCTATGGTTACTTTAGGTGTACCCTACACTGATGAAGATATCGCCAATGCATTTGAATCCATGGACGCACAAGCCGCTAAAATCGAAGATAACCTTCACGCCGACCCTGACTTTGTGAGAAGTTATGAAGATGATAAAGAGTATGCAAAACAAGCTGGTGCGGAATTTGTTCCGATGAAAGACAGAGAAATCACTGCAATGATAGCATACCTACAACGACTAGGAACTGATATTAAAGTTAAGTAAGTCATGCTGAAATTTATTAAACCATATATGGAAGATATCGAAGGGATAGCAACCTATCCCATGATATCTCTAGTCATCTTTTTCGTCTTCTTTGTCGCTTTATTTTGGTGGGTAGCTACCGCGACTAAAGACCATGTAAAAGAAATGAGTCATTTACCTTTTGAAGACAACCAACAAAATTATAAAGAACAATAACCATGAAAAACCTATTACCTTGGTGGATTAGAATTCCAGCTTTATTTTTTATCATTTTTGCCGCAACTGAATGGGCAATCGATTCAGGGGATCAACCCGCATTTATAGCTATACCTACGATTCAATTATTTTTGGGTATTGTACTTTTAATTTTAATAGCAATTGAAATTATCGTAGCAGCAGTAGAAAACATTATGCTTCATTCTCTTGACGAAAAAGCTAAGGAACGCTACTTTGCTGAAAAAGATAAACTTCCAGAATGCAAGTGGGTAAAATCCATTTGGATTTTCTTAATCGGAAAGAAAAAAGAAGGTGCTTCAGAAGAAACCATCATTATCGATCACGATTTTGATGGGATCAAAGAATTAGACAACAACTTACCTCCCTGGTGGATTTATCTATTCTACGCTACGATTGTATTTGCGATTATCTATCATATTCGTTTTGATTTTATCAAAGAATACACTCAAGCTGAAGAATATGAAATGGAAGTTGCAGCTGCACAAATCGCAATCGCAGAATACAAAAAAACTGCTAAGGATCTTGTAGATGTATCAACTGTGGAGCTCTTAACAGATGCTGCAGATCTTTCGGCAGGTAAACAAATCTTTGAAACCAATTGCGTAGCCTGTCACATGGCTGATGGTGGTGGAGGTATCGGACCAAACCTTACAGATCAACACTGGATTTTAGGTGGCGGTATCAAAAATGTTTTCAGTACGATTTCTGAAGGAGGACGTGATGGTAAAGGTATGGTCGCTTGGAAGCAAATACTAAAACCTGTTGAAATGGCTCAGGTAGCTAGCTACGTCATAACTCTTGGAGGAACAACTCCTGCAAATCCAAAAGAAGCTGAAGGAGAACTTTGGGAAGAATAAGTAGTGATTAAATACCAATTGATCAAAACAAATTACATTTAACCATTAACTCGATTAATTCGGTATGCAAGAACAAGAAAACTTTAGGGATTCTATCGGGACTATCCGCGAAGACGGTAAACGCAAGTGGGTATTCCCAAAGAAACCTAATGGAAGATATTATTCAAGAAGAAAACTTGTAAGTTATTTCTTACTCATTTTTCTTCTAGCCGCTCCTTTTGTAAAAATCAATGGAAATCAATTTATAATGATCAATGTATTGGAGCGTCGCTTCAATATTTTTGGTTTTCCATTTTGGCCGCAAGATTTTCATCTTTTTGTGATCTCTATGATCATTGGCGTGGTCTTTATCGCATTATTTACAGTTTCCTTTGGTCGTATTTTTTGTGGATGGATTTGTCCGCAAACCATATTTATGGAAATGGTCTTTAGACGAATTGAATTCCTTATCGAAGGAAATCGATTTAAACAAAAAAGACTTAAAGAGCAGCCATGGGATAGTGAGAAGATCTTTAAGCGACTCTTAAAGTGGTTTGTTTTCGCTCTTATATCATTTGTGATTTCCAATGTCTTTTTAGCTTATCTAATTTCAGGTGATCTTCTCATTGAACATATCCGTGAGGGAATTAGTGAAAATTCAGGAACCTTTATTGCCTTATCAATTTTTACTGCTGTTTTTTACTGGGTGTTTAGCTGGTTTAGAGAGCAAGTATGTATCATTGCCTGTCCTTATGGAAGATTACAAGGTGTTCTATTAGATAATAAATCAATCATTGTTGCTTATGACCATGTTCGAGGTGAAGGAACTAAGGGTCGAAAAAAATTCAAAAAAGCTGAGGATCGAGAAGCGAATGGTTATGGCGATTGTATTGATTGTGATCAATGTGTACAGGTCTGTCCTACTGGAATCGATATTCGAAACGGCACTCAATTAGAGTGTATTAACTGTACCGCCTGTATCGATGAATGTGATACCGTAATGGATAAAATCGATAAGCCAAGAGGACTTATTCGCTATGCAAGTGAAGACAATATTGCTAAAAACAAAGCTTTCGAGTTCAATTTGAGAATGAAAGGCTATACTGGAGTTCTACTTGCATTAATTGCGGTACTTATATCCATGTTGTTTTTGAGAAATTCTGTCGAAGCGAGCATCTTAAGACTCCCTGGTCAACTCTTTGAACACAAAGATACTAGACTCAGTAATGTGTACACCTATAAAATTATCAATAAGACTGATCAGCCAGTTGAAAATGTTCATTTCAAAATACTTTCAATTGAAGGAACTGTTAAAGTTGTCAGCGGAGATTCATTCACAATTGAGCCAACAAATTACGCAGAAGGAACCCTGTTTATTGAAATTGAATCAGCCCTTATTAATAAAGCTAAGACTGAATTAAAAATTGGCGTATATTCGAATGAGGAACTCATCGATACGACTGAGGCTAACTTTTTAGGACCTCGATCCTTTCATTAATCACTAAATAATACCTATGAAATTTAACTGGGGAACTGGAATTGTACTGGCCTTTATCGGCTTTATTAGCTTTATTCTTTTTTTCGTATTTCGTATGATCACAGATGATAAAGCGAATCACAGTTTGGTTAGTGAGACCTATTACATAGAGGAGCTCGCCTTTCAAAATGAAATCGATGCTGAGCAGTTAGCAAAAGACTTGGATGTTCCTATTTCGGTTGAACTAATTGAGGAAGGTGTGTTAATTGTCTTTCCAAATAATCAACAACCCGATGCCATTAGTGGTGTTATTCAATTATACCGACCATCAAACATAAACTTAGACACTTCAATTCCTATTGACATCAAACAATCTGAAATTATAATCAGCAGAGAACAGTTGGAATCAGGAAGATGGAATATTACAATCGATTGGACGTATAACAATCAGCGATACTTATATAAAACAGCTATAATCATTTAAACTTTGCTTCTTTCTGCCTTTATTATCGGACTATTGGGTTCACTCCACT
>JAHEGS010000004.1 GCA_024645005.1 Bacteroidota bacterium | reverse complement strand
TCTATAAAAATCCACATAAATGGATGGAAGTCTTTACACATCATAGAGTAGGTATTGCAACTTCATTTCAATATGGTAACGGAAGATTAAAAGGTGATTACTCAGTATTTACAGAAGAAGATTTTTGGAAATGTTCAAATGCCGTATTAAAATATTGTGGTTACAGACCATCATTTATTGCTGTCATTACGGAAGAAAATGAAGATACTGTAATACAGACAGTAGAATTAGCAAAACGGATGAATGTGGTCTGTAAAATAAATTATGCTATGGCTTCTGGTGATCAGGGTGAACCATATAGACTTTCAAAGATATATGAAAAATATATTGATATTTGGAAAGCAGGTTTAGCTGATTGGGAACATAACACACAGCAGATGATGAAAAGACTGCGTGGTGAAGCTACGATATGCCCACAAACAAGAGGGTGTGATTCACATATTAGGACAATACAACCAGAGGGCGATTATTATTCCTGTGGTGCTTTTGGTGACGATAAGGAAATGTCTATTGATTTTAATAAAGAAATGGCTGGTGAGTTTTTTACACCGTTAGCAAATGAATATAATTTAAATAGTCTAAAACAAGCCTGTTATACTTGTCCTATGTTTCAGATCTGTAATGGTTGTAAAAAGACAATAAAGGATATGAAACAACATAGAATGGTAGAAGAACACTGTTATCACATGAAACAACTAGCACCAGATATTATTAAATCAAATAAATTAGAGATAGCAGTTACGGAATACATTAATGAAAATCAGTATTAACCCATCTTATTTCTGTAATTTTAAATGTGACTTTTGTTATTTAACGAAAGAGCAGCTAAATGACACGAAAAAGATAGAGTTATCAAAACTTGAAAATTTATTATCTCAAATACCTAAAATTGAGTATATCGATTTATATGGTGGTGAAATAGGTGCGTTAAAGAAAAATTATTTCTATGGATTAAAGGATTCTATTCGTAAATTTTACAATGGTGAAATTAACATTATTACGAATATGTCTATGATACACGAAGGATTCTTTGATAACGATGTATATCTATCTGTATCATATGATTTTACTGCACGTGAAAAAAGTGATAAAGTTTTTCAGAACATGCTTATGTCTCCAGTACCAATTGCTGTATTAGTACTAGCATCACCAGAAGTAGTTAATATGGATATTGATCGTATGATCTCAGAATTAAATATGTGTTCAGCAATTCAATCTGTAGAGATAAAACCATACTCTATTAATCAAGCAAATGCACATAATGTGACACATAAACAATTTGAAGACTTTGTAATTAAGTGGTTAGATTCTCCTATAAAAAAGAGATTTGAATTTATAAATGAAATTAAAATAAAAGAATCCTTATCAAATGAATATAATGCCTTTTCAGATGATCATGTTTATATTACTCCAAATGGTAAATTTGGTGTTTTAGAATTTGATAAAAATGATAAAGAGTATTTTTTAGAACTAGATAGTTATAGTGAATATTTAAAATGGGCTGATGATGAAAAAACCAATTTAAGCCCAATATGCAAATCATGTAACTATTTGGGTAATTGTTTAACAGAGCATTATCGGTATGTAAAAGACCTAAATAATTCTTGTAACGGATATAAAGGATTGTTGGATTATTATGGAAAAACAGCACAATAAAATTATGCCTTTTACTCATATAGGCGAAGAATATACAGGATATTCTTTACCAGTTACACATCCAGAATTTAAAATAAATATAGAAAAGAAGATTTGGCCCCATGTACTTTACCTAATAAGTCAAGGTATTGAAACTGTTGGAAGTTGTGAAGGTCATGGATTTTTTAATGATGATCCTCATGTGTGTTTTAAATCTAAGCATATAGATTTTTATGACCCCTTTGTGAAATATGTTATAGAAGACTCATATACATTTTCAGAACCAGTTTATAAATTGGAATGCAGATTCACATTTTTACACAATTCAATTCAAAGATATTTTCTAATGAAAGCGATAAAAAAATATGCAAGAATGGCGAATCAGACAGGAACTATATCATAGGTTAAATAAAGACCATGATGATGATTTAAACAGAGTAGACATTGTTTACGAAGAAATGAATGTTGAATATGATACCATAAGACACTTTGAAGAAAAAATAGATACGTGGTTATATCCAGCTAAATCATACTTTGTGGCTTTTTGTTATGCCTATTGGATTAGTGTAGATTTTAATGAAGATTTTTGGGAATTATTAAGAGACCCAATGCTACTAGCTGGTAATGATCCATTCTTTAAAACATATGATGAGGAACCTGCAATCTATAATTTATTATTTGATAGCATAAAATTTCCAATTCCTATGGAAGGCATGGTTCCTGATGTGAGAAAATATTATGAAAAAGAATTTTACGACATTTGAATTAGGCTTAAATAAGTGTTGGCCTACAGACGTAATGGTAGATGAATTTACTGTTACCGAAGATCTAATCCAAGAAAGTTTACAGAATATTACAGAAGGTATTGAAAAAATATCTTTAAAATATTTTGACAAATATCTAAATGAAACACTAAATCACGGATTATCCTATTATAGTGATTATAAATTAACAGCTTGGGTTAATAGATATTCAAAGGATGAAAGTATGGAATATCATACTCACTCCGGATCTTGGCTGTCTGCTATATTTTATTTAGTGACGGCAGATGATGGAGAATTAGTATTATATGATCCACGACATTTTGCATCACGTGGTTACGATTTATCATTTAGAAATTTATTTGAATCAAAAATTTACAAGCCCGTGGAAGGTCAAGTAATTATGTTTCCAAGTTTTTTATATCACTCGGTCAGACCAACAAGTAATTTTAGATTATGTGTACCAGTAGACTTATTCTTGTTTAGAGAATAATAGCTTCAACTGTATCAAATAATGCATCTTCCAGGGCAACTGCAAAAGACCAAGAGTTTTTATTATTATCTGCTACTGCAGTACCGTTTTCCTTAGCAACTAATCTATCACCTTTTGTGACAGCACCAGAGATTTTAACCTTAACCCTACCTTTAAGAGCTACAGGTACAACATATTCATCACTACCAGCAATCAGATCTTGGTTCATGAGAATAGCAGGTTTTTCTGAAACAACCCCAATAACCGAGTGTGCATTCAAATAACTGCCTCTAGTAATTTCTTTTGATCCACCGACTGCAACTACAGTACCAACCTCAAGTTCCTCATCACAAAGATAATTTTCAGCCAAGTCAGCCCATTTTGCTCTTAATGCAGTACCAATAAAATCAATAGCGTGCATTTCATTCCATGTTCTGGCATAAGAACCGACGGTATGACTTGTACTGTCATATACTCCGAAAGAATCAATAAGATTATAAACAGGTAGGATATTTGTATCACTGTGAATAGTTTGGTTAGAATCAAACCATAAAACAGGAGTCACACCAGTCACTGGATTATTATGATTGATTAAAAATCTTTTGCCTGGATCACCTGGGAAATATGTTTGGCCACTAGCAGATTCCTCTGTGATTGACCACTCATCAAAAATCAGTCTGTCTGATTCCAAATCAATTTGATTGAATGTTGCATACTTATAACTAATACTGTCACCACGTAACCGAACAATTGTTGCAGAATCAATATATGCACTATCAACTGAAAGGTGTGTGATATACGCACTATCTGCTCTTAAAAAGTTTGCAGTAATACTATCTGCTTGAATATCACCACCATATATGCTATCAAAATTCAGTGTGTTAATATATGCACTTTCTGCTCTAAGTGCATTAAAGTCTGCACTGTCAACACTCATGTATGCGAAGTTAGCACTGTCTCCAAGCACACCTTGCAATTGTGAATCCAAAAAGTTGATAACACTCACAATATCTGAATCAGTACCACTGGCACCAAATCTAGGATTAAAATCATCTAGGTCTCCCACCCAATTCGATAGAGCATTTGTTTTTTGAACGAATGTCCCTAGGGAGTTACTTAAATCTACAAGAATTTTACGAGCCATTATAATCTCTCTACTATTTTGTTAAGCATTTCTTTTATGTCTAGCACATCCTGTTTAAGATCATCAAGCTCTTTTTCTTTTTGTTTTCTTAAGATCTTAGCTTGTTTGGCTTTCTCTATGGCTGCATTATCCATATTTAGGACGGCATTATTTCTAAGATCTCTTATAAGGCTTGATGAACCTTCTACTCTAGCATATCTTCTCATTATACCGCCAATGCAATAATTCTGAGATCTCTAAATGTTGGCACTTTAGCCGCATTAGTAGATTTCATTACAATTTTCAAAGTGAATTTAGTGAATGCACTACTTAACCCACTCTGTCCTCCGATTAAATATTCATATTCTCTAAAGATATTTGGATTTTCATCAGTAGGTAAATTATTTTCCGGCGCGATATAAACCCAATTTGTATCTTCAAATGCTACATCTTCTTCAACAGCCTTATAATAAAGATCAAATGCTGCCTCTTGAGGTACGTTAGCACCAAGCAAGATCTTTAACCCAATTGCTGCATTTTCTAAAGTTACAGGCCGCACAATGTGTTTTGCAATGTGTGAACCACCAGTAGGATCTGTTTCATCAGCATAGTTAATTGGTAAGTTTCTAGTACCTGATAAAATACCAAGTGAGCCAGCAGAGTCCTGGAAGTCAATATTATTGTGAATCACCCATAATGATGACCTTTGCATATCTAATACTGGACTTACATTCGGATCTGCAGTTGTAAGATTTACTGTAATGGTAGCAGATCTTGCTCCACCCATTTCAGAAATTTCTGCACCTCTACTTGCTATCATTTTTACAACAGGGAAGAAATTATTTTCTCTCATATCCAAATCTGTATCTGTAGCGTCTTTGATATATGGAGTCTCTGCACCAGCAAGTGATTTACCTGAAGTGAATTTACCCACAATATTTAAGTTTGTTTCTTGTGGTATCATGTTTTCGATAAATGGTACTGCAGTTTCAAACATATAATTTCTTGATGCTAATGCATTATCACCACCAAATGTAAATGTATTGCTAGATGAATTGGTAGTTCCAGAATTAAACTTATACTGGTTTTCATCAAGTGAAATAACACTACGATTGCCAAGTATGGCTGTTCCAAGAATACCACCACCATAGTTTGTAGCAGAATCCAAACCACCAAATGTTACAGTGTCACCGGAATCAAATCCATGGTTTGCTTGAGTTACAGTAACAACTTTTGAATTACCTGCAATGCTGAATGGGTTATTACCTAGTAATTGTTGCGGTACATTTGTATTTTCCAATACAACTGTAGCTCCTGCAGTATTAAAGCTAGCTTTATATATTTGGAACATTAAATCTTTAGTCTGAGCAGGTTCCCATGTTGAAGCATTTTGTGATTTAAATAAGGAACCAAGTGTTGGTTGTTTTGAAACCTTTTTAGCAGTTGAACCCAAAACAAACTGTTCTGTTTCTGCAATGTAAACATTATATCTTGTTGATTCTGCTTTCAGAACAATTGCATATTCTGTATAAGGAAGTAGATATGCTGGCTCATCAAATACAAAATCTGTACCGACAGACGCATCTGAAGATGTATTAACAGACGATGGTGGTAAGAATTTTACGGTACCAGGTACAGTTGTGTCAGATGATGGCTGTCCGTTAACCATTGGTCTAATCTCACATGATACTGGCACAGTGCCATCTTTTGATTGGAAATATGCTCTTACTTTTGTAATAAACATACCATTATCTTCATCCACAAAGAATGATTGTGCCAGTGGATCAAACACCATTCTGTGTTGCCTAGAAGTACCAGCAACAGTAATTACCCTAGTAGATAAGATGTCTCTTTGACGAGTTTCTAAAATACCAGTTGATGTAAATTGTGCTGAGGCAATTGAAATTGCATCATCATCATTATTTGCAGAAATGTCCATTAGTTTAAATGTTCTTTGGCCAGTTCTGAATCTTTGAGCAGGTGAATTAGGAATGAAGAATGAGCCTTCAACCTCACCTTGGGCATTACTGAATAGTGCTGAAGGTGCCTCTGGGTGTTGTGTAGCATTATTATATTTGCTACCATAATCATCTGGCTGAACGGCCATTCTTTGGAATGATTCTGAACGAACCCAGTTATCTACTCTTGTACCATCAAAGTATGCCCACATTCTAACATTAGGAGCAATACCTTCAGCCTTAAAGAATATTTTTCGTGATCTCATAAATGGGATCAATGCAACATTTACTACACGATCTCCGACTTGTTCTCTTACAACTTCATCTCTTACTACAGTATCAACTACAGTATTTCTAGTTGCAACGCGGCCGCGGCGCTGCCAACCAGTATCTGTTGATGCTAGTGTTTGTCCGACCCTTAAATTATTAATTCTGTTACCTTGCCAGTTCCAGTTCCAGTTATTCCAAAGTAGTGCTTGTCTAGTATCTAATCTAGTACCACCATTGATAACTCTATTTGCAACAAAGACAACTTCTTTCCAGTTATCAGAACCAGGTGAAAGATTAACAACACCTCTGTTAGTAATTACGGCAAATGGGTTAATATTTTCTGTGCCGGATGCAAGAGGTTGATCGATATAAAGAACATCTGTATGATCAATGTATACATTATCACCTTTTAGAATAGCATTTGTTGAAAGTGAAGAATCATATCTTAAGTTAATTGATTCTTCATTAAATATAGGTCTTAAAATTTGTTCTCTAGGGTCAATAGCGGCTCTATATTCTGTATTTTGTGTATCAGATGCAACATGATCAATAAAGTTGTCAACTAAGAAACCAGATTTAGTTCTATCATTACCAATAGAATCAAATACTGCAAAGCTACTTGCATCATTTTCCAAAAGACTTAGAGTTGTAAATTCTTCTAGATTTTCAATTCTTTCTTCAAGTTTAGCAATATCCCTCATAGTGAAACCTTTGGCTTCAATATTCTGAATTGTTAAATCTTTTTCATCTGTTGTCCCAGGATTAAATTTAACATTATACAATTCCAAACTGTTAGCCGGAATTGGTGGGAATTGAGGGTTAAGTGAAGGAGTACCATTTAATAATGAGATTTTAGCTTGCTCATCAATGACTAATTTGTCAAACCTTGGAAGATAATATTCAGTATCAGCAGTAATAAGGCTTGTGTTAATAGGAACTTCATTGACTCTAGCAGTACCTGCACTAAAGTTAGCATTAGTATCATCTTTACGTGATCTGAAATCTAACACATCATATAAAGCAATTTCTGTACCGTTACCTAATGTATGGACAGGAATATCACCATAATCAATTCCGCCGTATGAACTAGCAGCAAAGTAATGGCCATTAGGAGAATGTGTAAAATAATTGAATCTTACAAAAACACTTCCACTCGGTACAGATGCATTACCTTTAAGGAGAAGTCTTCCTGTTTCATAAAAATTATCTCTTGCGCCCTTATCTAAAAGAAAATCACTAGATAAATCAGCACCATTAGAATCAGTTGCTCTAATTCTAGTAACATCATAAATATCTGCTTTACCTAAATCAATATATCTAGCACCATTAGAAGGAGTTGCAATAGTAGCTGTTTTAGTTGTATTTGTAAGAGTCTTTGTTCTTAAAATGCCGTCCTTTTGAATATGTACCAAGGCCTCAATTGAAACACCCGCCGGGCCGCCCGTAATAGAGGCTGAGTTAGTACCAACACCGGTAATAGAGGATGGTGTAAATGTGGCACCACCGCCACCAACTTCTGCAAAAATCCATTGAGTTGAAGTTGAATATACTTCAGTAGCACCCAATGTCGGTAACGAAGCATTACCAGAACCATCAGTTGTTGCAGTCACACGACGTTGCGTTGTAAGACTTACATCTGTAATTGATTTTACACGTTCTTGTGGGAACGGGAATAGCATATTATTATTAACAGCATCTTTTTGTACTACAATACCATTCTCTAAAATCGGATTAAAGTATTGATCTCCACTGGTGCCAATAGATTTAGCATCTCTAAATGTTTCACCAGGATTCATTCTAATATCCATTAGATAAAATCTGTAATTCGCGCCATCTTCTTCTACGGCCTTAACTCTACAAGTACCGATTGTCGAACCACCATGGCCTATGGTATCTCGTATATTCTGTAATTCGAATGTGTCAACATTTGGTAAACCAACAAAAGTTGTTGATAAAACATAGTTACCATATGATGCAGCAATTGCTTCTGCATTTAATGTGGTTGTAGTAAGTGCTTTGTTAACATCAATTTTAAAAGGTGCTCCTTTTGATGCTCTAAAACCATTTACATAGGCAACACCTGCACTTATATCCATAGTCAATTTTGTAATATCTGAATCGTGTTCATCAAACTCAATTTTAAATGCTTGTTTAATAAAATCACCATTGATTTCTTTAGTACGAAGAGCATTAAAATCTTGAATTTTATTATAATCTTCTGTACCAGTAACTGCTTCAACTAGAACACCGTCCTTAATCTTACCAAAATAAACAAATGTGTCGGTACTAAGAACTTGTGATTTAATTGCAAGTGTTAGAGTAATTCTATATCTGTCTGCACCTGGCGATGTGAGGTTAGGTAATAGCCCTTGATTATCATAAAGATCATTTGTATCATCAACTGTAACAACATCTTGTGTTACTACAAACCCTACAGTTTCTGTAGGAGTTGATGAATACTTTGAAACAAGAATTTTTTGATTATCGGCTTGTACAAAGTGTCCTTGTGTAAAGAAAGTACCTCTATGCATAGAAGCAATAGTACCTTTACCAATAGCAGGATTAGCTAATGTATTAACTGTTTGAACAGTAAGTGATACTGAACTTGCATTACCAACAATATCTTCACCTGGAGTAAATCTGATAGCCGTAGCGCCTGGTGTTCCAGAAAGTGAATTTGTATATTTTACATATACTGTAGCAGGATCGGCCCCATCAACTGGTACCACTTGAAGAATTTGTGCCTGAACACCAGATGTTTGTCCAACGAATGTGTCGCCAATCATTGATGTGGTATTACCAGGTAATGTATTTGATGAAGTATCTAATTTTGCAAATTCATATGCACTATTAATAGTCATACCACCTGGAACAACTGCTGCACCTTCTTTAAAGATGTTCCTACCAAACCTTTCCAACTCGCGTTGAATAATCGTTTGCATTTGTGTAAGCTCTCGGGCTTGCAACTGACGTCCACTGTTAAAGAGTATTCTGTGATAGTGATCACTATCCCTAAAATCATCTCTATATTTTGTGGAAAATAACTGTTCGGTATATTGTATAGCCATTTTTAACCCTTAGAACTGTATAATTACTTTAATGTCTTCCGACTGGACATTCGATCTCAAAATAGGTGCTCTATTATCTATATAAAGGATATCACCTGTTGCCGGATCGGTGAGTGGTAGAATAAGTGATGAATCACTAATACCTTCACCAAGCCCATTTGTTTCTGCAATAATTTCACCATCTTGAAAAGCCACAAACCCGGTACTGTCAGTTTGATGATAATATAATTCGTTACTGTCTATATTATCTATATAGGCTTCAGCCAGTGTAGTTTGACCTCTGATTTTTTTATCTCTTGTAAATGCATTAGTAATAGTTGCTAGTGTCATTTTCTTCAGAGTATTACCAGTTTCTGCTGTGTAAACACTACCATTAGCATCTCTAATATCTTTAATAAGAGATACCTGTCTAAAATCTTGATTTATAATGAAATTACTATCAGTACCCTCGATGGTTGTGGCAAACATAATTGAAGAAGATTTAAGATCCACACGAGAATCAGCACCAATACCAGAATCTGGGCCTAAAACAGCTCGGGCAGTTGCATCTGTTGTTGCACCACCACCGGTAATCGCGACTGCCGCCTTTGTGTAACCACTTCCAAGAGTTAGTGTGGTACCACTATCTTTCATAGAAATTTTTGATAGAGTTCCAGTAGCAGAGTCTATGTATGCAATTGCTTGAGCTCCAGAACCACCTGTGCCTGTAATTGTAACTGTTGGTGCAGATGTATAACCAGCACCAGTATCCGTAATAATTACAGAAGTAACGGCACCACTAACTGCAGTATCTTGAACTTCTCTTTGTTTTAATTGAATACCTGTTGAAGATGAATCTGTGGGACCTTGTTTTTGCACTGGCAAAAAATTAGATGACATAAAGGAATTGCCTCTAGATGCACTTATAGTAAATAAGAATTTCCACACATACCCATCAGCAGTTCTAAAAGGGTCGTTATTTGAACCAGATGGTTCTACTGTTGATGGTACTGCAACACCCGCATTGGTTCTACCAGTTTCTAAGCAAATATAAACATTGTTATTTTCGTTTATGACATAATATGGTGGATTAGGATACCCTTGTTGTGTATCATCATACTGGGAATAAATACCACCATTTGACCAAGTTGTTCTTGGAACAACTAAAGAAGTAGCCTGAACACGTTTCACAGACTGCATTTGGTTTCTTACAGCTTCAATTTGCCCTGGTGTGTTTATTGGTGTAGGAACATTATCTGAACTATCCCATTGCTCTGATCTTCCAATACTAATATAATATCTGGCAGTGGCGTTTGCGAATTGATCAAAAAATTGTCTAGCTAATAAAGCTTTAAGTGAATCAGTTACAATTGCTGGCATTTTATAATCCTTATAATGTTTCTTCTATTCTAAGTGAAGCCATAATGTTATTTGTTGTTAAAGCGCTGTCCTGACTAATCCTAAGTTGTAACCCATCATTCGGCCCAAACGGCTCATCAACTCCTACGGAAGAGGAGACACTACCTGGACCGCCGGTAAGCTCGAAAGTTGCAATATAACCAGTTGCAACACCGGCTTTCCATAATTCAATGCTAAATGTTTGGCCACCACTACCAACAGCCGTACAGGTGCAATCAAAAGTAATATGAGTTACTTTACCTGGTAATGGGAGATGATAACCAGTAGTTGTTGTCACCCCATCAGTCTGGCGCATTTTAATGTCAGATTGGAGACCAATTAAGTCTGGGTCATATCCAAAATGTAAATAATGCGATGACACTTGTCTAGCTTTAACATGATCACTATCAATAATTGCAACAATAGCACTATCAACTAATGTTTCAGTCATTAAGATATCCCACTGATTATCAGCATAGACCTCTATTGTATTGTGATTGTCATTATAATGTATTAGACCATGTCTTTCATTCATTTTAACAGATCTGGCTGCCTCTGTATTAACACCTAAATATAACCAACCTTTATTACCAGGTAATAACGCATTGGTACCTGGAGAATCACCAATATATACATCACCATCAGTACTTGCCGTAAATATAGGAACACCATCAATGGTTTCCAATCTTACATCACGACCACCTGCAGGTCTTAATCTAAGACTATTGGTCGAAGATTGTATCACATTTGATCCAAGATCCATAGAATTAGTAACAACAATTTCAGCATTAATAGGAGTACCAAAATTAATATTGGTACCATCATTAGTAATTGATGTATTACCTAAGAAAATTGTATTACCTGAAAGATGTAAATCTTTCCACTTATTAGTGGGAGAACCTAAGTCATATGTGCTATCATCTGCCGGAATTAAGTTTTGTGAAATGCTCCCAAATGCCTGACTGATATCTGAATCTGTCCGAGTTTTGGTATAATAAAGATTAGAAGGAGCTTCTGTAACATCTGCAGTATTTAATGCCGCCTGGTTTCCGAGTAGAAAATCAATATCAAATCTGTTAACAGTAATGTCGCTATCATGATCACTTCTTAATACATTTACGGCGCTATCGATATATGGTTGAAATTCGCCAGGTGTGCCAAATATTTGTCTAGACTGAACATATGCACTATCAACAGCAGCCAATAATTCTGCAGAGTCAATTGTGATGGCTACAGCTCGAGCTGAGTCAATTGAATTATCATAAATTAACTGTAAAATTTCATTTTCATCTTTTAATTGGTAACCATTATTTTTAATGTTCAGAATATAATTCCGGTTAATAATTCTACCAATATCATCTACAAATGCAACCTCACCACTACTATCTCTTAATGTAATAGTATTAATCTGTGTTGGATCTTCTGGTACTAATCTTGTAGAAGTACCAAATGAATCAGATGTAGCTCCATCGAACATAATTCCATAAAAGCCATAACCAATACCATTTGCTACAGCAACACCACTAGTAGCCAAAGAAATATTATCAAGTTGTGAATACAACTCCAAGAAATTATCATTAATTTTAGTTGCACCAGTTCTTAGATCATCACCAGCTCCGTCATTTGCAAAAGCACCTGTGTTAATAATTTTTCTAGCCATTTTCAATCCTACAGTAGAGTTACTCTATATTTATAATGTTTTTAACCAATTATGATTTAATAACTAACGGAATATAACCATTAGCTACATAATTACCTGGACCAGCAGTATAAGAAGCATATGTTTCAAACTCTTGTTGATCCAGTTTTTCATATGAATTATCAAATGATAACCCAGTACCATTGGAATCAAATGCGCTTGACCAGTGGATTCCGTAATCCGTTAGCTCTTTTAGGTCTTTGTAAGCAGATCCTAAATTAGCAAGTGAAGTATAAACTCTATTACCTACACTTGCAGCGACGGCTGAATCTGTAAAGTGTTCTATTAATCTATAAGGGTTTGTTCTAAATTGTGGTAAATTAATATGGCCACTAATAGATACAGCACTTCCTGTCCAATAATTATTTATATGACTTGCTTCACCAGCACCCGTTTGTTTATCTAATAAGGCAGTTTCTGTTACAAAGGCAATATTTTTAAAAGGATCTGGAACAGATTCATTAGTTATAATTTCTATAGGGTCTGGTATACCTTCTAATGCAACTTTAGCAGATAAGTAAAAACCAGATGGATGTACAAATTTTCTATATAATTCTTCCCAAAATGTAAATGAAATTGGAGATTTAATTAAAACGGAAAATATTTGGTTTACAGCACCATCCTGTGTAATATAACCATCATCAGTACCGATTGTTGATGAACCAATAGTAAATAGTCTATCCTTGGGGTAAATAATCTCAACATTTTCTTCAAAAAATGCTCTAAAAAATCCTTCACCAGAGAATATAGTCCCTTTTACTCTAAAGAAATTACCAAAATTTCTAATAGCTTCTCTTGGCATGGCAACTTTATCATGTGCTATACCCAAGGCAAGTTCATTAAACAAAAGATCTAATTTAGTTAAATCTGTATCTTCAAAATCTCTAATAGTTTGTAATTCATTAATAATGCCACCTGGCATTTCATCAGAATCTAAGTTATCGTAATACCCTTCCAAAAATGTAATTATGTTTGGATATTCGGTTTGATAATATTCCGGGAGTACTTCTTGAACTACACTTTTTCTAAAGTTTACTCCAAGCCGATTATAATCTCTTAATGATTCACTATTAGACATTTATTTCCAACGTTGTTGTTTGTCGATCAATAATTGCAGTAGATGAAGACTTTGCAGCATCAATTGAAAATACATAATTTCTTAAAGGTTTTATTGTAGCTTCATTTTCTGGTTTCACAGATAATTTAATATAGTTAACACCAAATAATAATCTATCAGGATTAAATCCAATGATATTTACAATACCTGTTGTAGGATTATATTCTCCAACATTGTCTGCTAAGATATTACCATCCAGATCATATATTTGTAATGTTCTGCTGCTTAATTTATTTCTTAATTGACCAATCACACCACTATATTCAAACGTAGTAGATATAACGGTATTTTCAATATCATCTGGTACAGCAATTCGCATTGGAAATTTTAATTCATGTTGTGTTGAAACATTTAATGTAGGCACAAATCTTAATTGGGCTTTTACTTCAACTCTAGATGATAATATAGCAGGCGATAAGGAATCCAATTCTGAAGCAAGAACTGATCTGCGGTACACTGAATCAAATTTATTTAAATTTGTATTTAGGTAAGCATTTTGGAAATTATATACTTGTGTTTCTGTTGCTTGTACAGTATCACCTGTTAATGCTGGATCAAAATTAAATTCCGTGTTTAATTCGAGGAACATGTTAACAGGATCTACAAACTGTGTCTTGATTGACATAATAGAAAGATTTTTAGTAAAGTTGGTTATAATACTACCTTTAATTGCCTCTTGTGTAGATGCTGGAGTACCGTTTGCAAATTTAAGTGAAACAAAAACCTTACCGTAATCTACAGGAACATTTTGATCACCACTCCAAACTGCCACATCTTGAACATCAGTAAAGTTACTTTGAATAATTGCTTTATAATCTAGTGAAGTAACTAATCTTTGTTGTGATGCATAGGCATAAGGAGCTAGTTGTTTAATGGATTCTATAGATTGTTTAGCAGAACCACTTGTAGCAACTGCCACAGTCGTAGTAGCTATATTATAACTAATACCGTTTACAATTAATTGGGTTGATGGTATAAATCCACTAGCAGTATTTGCAAGCGGGCCTTTAGTTGAAAGGTATGATACAACTATTTTTTGTCCAGCATCTGGGGATTTTCCAAACGAAATACCATCTCCAAAATTTAACTCATAATATCCATTTGGTGTTTCCCTAATTGTATATAATGCTGAATTTGCATCTACCTGTACAGCATCTTTAATCGGAGAATAATTTGTAAAATTGGAAGATGTTGCATTATCATATACTCTTACAACGGCTGTACTTTTATCTAAATTTTCATCTGGTATGACATAAATTTGTCTTTCAGATTTATCTGGCGCAAAAAATGTTTTGGTTTTTGAGGTCCCTTCGTATATTGGAATATCAAATGAACCTGCATTTGTTGTAAATTTATAAATTCCTCCACCAACATCCTTGGCGATATAAGTAGTAATCGTTCTGAACGTATATGATGTACCATCAACTTGTGCTGTAAATGATGCACCTTCTGGTAAAGATATTGCTGCCGGTCTGTTAATAACTCCGCTTAAATTAACAGAAAGATTTACAAGTCCTTTTGCAGCAGTTTTTGATCTAATATCATAACCTAAATTTTCAGCATGGGAAACAACTGAACTTCTTAATTGTGCAGTATTTAAAAATGATTCATTAATTGCAAAATTAGCTGTTAATGCATTTAAATGTGTGTTATATGATAAAACATCTAAAATATTTGATAAACCAGAAGCTTCAAAATCGTAATCTGTCCATTCTGGTTTTTGTTTAAGATATGTTTTTAATCTAGTTTTAATCTGTTCAAAATCTAGATCAGATGCATTAACATGTACCATTTTATCTAAGCCTCGTTAGGTTTATATCTATAGTAACTGTTTCCCCAACATTTACTACTTCAAATTGAATTGTAGCACTCAACTGGTTTCTATCAGATATAGTTTTAATATCTATATTTAACACTCTAGCTCTTGGTTCATGCAATTCAATAGTGTTAAAAATTCTATCTGATAAATCTCTAGCATCATATTCTGTATCTAATTCAAAAAGAGCAGTTCCTAAATTACCACCGAATGACGGATTGAAAGGTTTTTCAGATTCGCCAGTCATTAAAAGATTCTTTACAGCCTGTTTAACAGCAGCTGCTTCTGTTTTCTTATATAAATCACCAGAAGTTTTATTAATAAAAGCTAGATCTATATCAGTGTACGATCTTGCTCTAGCCCCTACTAGAGTAGCAGTACTCTGATTTCCGTCCTCAATTGAAAAAGCTTTGGCCATTTTTTATCCCTGTTACTATTTATTCAAAATCTCAACCAATTCTCCATTGGTTTGCACATTATTATTATACATTGTTTGAATTTCGTTTTTGTATGACACCGTCCAAGCAGGAATGATTTCAGGCATAACCAAAATAAGTTGAGTCACGATTGATCGATCTGGATTATATGAATCGTATGAAAGAATCATTTTTTCAAATTCTAAATTATCTTTCCAATAAACTGCAAGATCAAATGTTTTTTCATGCGCAATCTGTCCATTTAAATCCCGTAGTTCATAAACAACTGCCCTACCTTTACTTTTTAATTCATTAATACTATCTAGTTCAATAGTTTCATTTTGTGATTTTTTATAAAGGCCTTCAGCAACAACCAGTCTATATTCATTAAATTTAGCCTGATTAGTCATTATTTTTCTCATGGCATTCGCTTGCATTGTATACTGTTTTGCAATTTTTATTCGTTCATTATCATCAGAAACGTGATTCATATTACTTGCAGAACCATAACCACCTAAAAATTTAGCCATAGTAATACCAATAGCTAACTTAGTTTTATTAGTTATTTTAGATTGAAATTCAGGATTGTATTCATTTGCAACTTGAAATATGGCCATTTATATAACTCGCTTTGTGATATCACTATTAGGTAATGTGGCAGAACCACGTATTGGAGTTGTTCCTTTATTTACAACACGTCCGTATCCAAATGGTGGTACAGGATTAATATAATCAGCTGATAATTTACCTTCCAAAATTTGAGCATTAATAAATGTTTCATTTCGAAGTGTATTTGGATCTCTTAATTTTGATCTGATTTCAGGTGTGGTTAATTTACGTTGGCTAATATTATCATAAGGTCTAGATTTATCTACAGTATCAAGCATTTCTCCACCAAAATCAATATTCACATCTGAAATACCTCTATCACTTCTATATAGGTATTCATCCGCAATTGCGGTATTTACTCTTGTTCTTAAAAATGGATCAACTGGTATATCTGCTGTAGTGTCAGTTGCAGCTGTGTAACCATATCCCGCGCCGGCATGAGCACCACTAGATGGATGAAGTCCTGCTTGATTGGATACCATCGCCTGAGTTGCAGTACCTTGCAAATCACCATATACAACAGGAATATTCATATGACCACTGGTAACTTGAGTATCATTATAAATGGTTGGAACTGTAAGTGTATCACCAACATCTATAGAATGGCCGGTGTACATATTATAATTGTGCATAACTATATTATCACCACCAATATCACCATGATCTCCCACCCACGTCATATCGGTAGCCATTCCGTTCATATTTGCTGCAGACATCATGATTTCATCAGTAGCTGATATTCGAAGTGTTCCAATATCCTCACCAGTTTCCGGATCAAAATACCCAACGTGAAGATTATAATCCCCTTGATTATAATTATTGTTTTCACCTTTTACTGTTGTATTATTATCACCCAAAACAGTACTTGATGTATTTTTACCAACAAATTGTGATTTACTTTTTGTCACTGTTGTTTCATGGAAATTTGATACAGTTTGTTTATAACTGCCTTTTACAGTTTCAACATTATCACCACCGGTTGTAACATTAAAATCACCACCTACATTTAAATCAAAATTACCGTTTACTGTTAATTTAAGGTTACCATGATATACTATTTCACCGTCACCTTCAACAATGACCTTTTGATCTCCACCGGTAATCTGAACAGTATTATTTGTTGAACTGATGATAACGGTACCATCAGCTCTCATCTCAACACCAGCACCAGTTTTATGTTTAAATAAAATTCTCTCAGCACCAGGAGTATCATCAATTTCTGTTACATGACCAGAAACTGTTTCTCTAACCTGATTCATAGGATACTGTGTATCTGTATGGGGTTGTAACCCTAAACTAAGAGCAACGTCACCACCACCAATATATAAATCATTGTTTTGGATATTTCTAGCAGCAAAGTTGGTAGATTGCTTGTTATAATACTTTACTCTAGGAAAAACATTTTGTGGATCTTTAAATCCATCTTCAAGTGTTTGTCCTAAATCATCTTCGTTTTCAGCCATGATTACTTATTCCAAGATTTTGTTACTGGGTCATATGTGTATCCAGCATCTATTGCTTTTTGTCTAAACCCTTGAGCAGAATTTAAAGCACTGGTTAGTGATAATTCATTAGAATTAGCAGCATTTGTGAATGAACCTAATAAACCGGTTCCTGCTTTCATTGCTTCTCCTAAAATACCATCCTTTTGTCTTAATGCATTTTGCGCATCTTGTAATGCCTTGTTATAATCAGTAGATATTTGTGCAGCATCTATATCTTTTTTTACACCTGTTAAATTATCTATATCGGCAATAGCAGCGGCCTTTTTATTGATATCCTGAATAGAAGGAACTTCGGTAGGATCTGTTGGCGGAGCTACAGCCGTTTTTGATTTTTTCTCTACTTTTTCTTCAGCAGTATATGGTTCAGATAATTCATAATCCTCATCATCATAAACACTTTCTTTTCCAAATTTACTCTTTACATATTCTGCAGCATCAAATCCAGGGTTTGGGGATTTATCTTTATTTACTTTATCAAGAGAGATAACAGCACCTCCAGGAAATACCTTTAAAAAGGTATCGGTAATTAAATCATATGCTTTCCATTGATCTGCTGATATTGATTTAACACTCATATAAGATCGCCATTTTGGATTTTCATATGGTTCTGTTGAACCAGCCCAAAATGCTACACTGATAACACCTTTTGACCATATTTTATCTTCTTTTTTAGCTTGAGCTTTTGCTAAAGGTCTTCCTCTAAACACTTTACCATTTCTTAAAATAACATAATGTTCTTGTACACCCAAATCAATAGAATCTATAATGCCTGAAAATTGGTTAAAGAATCCACTAGCACCAGTACCAAATGCTCCACTAAACTGATCAAGTGCTTGTTTATCCCTTTTCTTTATAAGGTCGCTATAATTTTCTAAAGTGCCATTAAAGTTTATAGGGAATTCTAACCAAGATGTCATAATGGTAGTTAATTCTCTTTTACATTTTTTTAATTCTAATTCAAGTTCTTCTGCAGTATCTACTGGCTCATACTTATAACTTGCTGTACCAAATTTTTTACCATTTTCAATGGCATCAAATGGTGTGTCAGAATTACTTACTGATTCCCCTGTAGCACTTTTTGTGACCGTATTTTTAATATTAGTTGTTCCGTCTACATTAACAATATTTGGATTGGTTTTTTCTCCACTTACTGGATCAATAACTTCTGTGGTTACATCTTTTAACTCAGCACCTACAGACTTAAATGATTTTCCACCAGATACAACAGAAGCTATACTGGCAAAAATATTACCGAATTTACCACCAAGTGAGCCAAATGGATCTTCAGTAGAAGCAATTGGATTATCTAGTTTTCTATTATTTTCTGCGACTGCCTTTTTTACTTCTTTGGCCAACTCGGATTTTTGATCCTTATCAATGGCGCTAGAAACAAGAGTAGGTTGTGAAGATGTTTCAGACACAACTGCCTTGATATCGGCATCACTTGCTTTTACAACTCCTTTTAATGCCGACTTCATTGCTGTTGGGCTTCCTTGAACAAAAACCTTTTTAAGTGTTCCATTACCAGATGGCTTACCAGTTAGATCGCCGATAGCAGTCGCCTCAGTGTTTGTTTCTTCAATTTTAACAGTACCGTTATTGGTTAATAATGCCATGATTGGACCATCGGTTACTGTCTGTCCTTCAATAACATTTGAATTAAGAGATTTAAAACCACCTTTCTCAACACCTTCTTCCAAAATTGTTACGGCTTGAACTGCAGCTGCATCGGCTTGTAATTTTTCTCCAGCAGACATATATCCAGATTGGTATAAGCTGTTAGTTACTGACGTTGAAAAGGCTAACATTTCATTTTTATCAATCATGTTTCAAATCCTTCTAATAAACCTTTGGCCGTTTCTTTTCTTTTCTTAATTGTGCCGGTACCAGTTTTAGGCTTTTCATAAGATTTAGCAAATACTTCTGCAGCTTCTTCTGCAGATTTGGAAGACTGCAGCGGTTTTAAGCCAAAATTTTCTGGAACTACGAATAACTCATAATTAATAAAAAGTAATTGTGCATATAGGCTATTTACTGGTAAATTGCGTGACGGATCTGCACAAAAGGTTTCCAATTTTCCTTTTCTATTTCCAGCATTTGCAGATGGATTCCATTGAGCAATACCATATGATCCTTCTGGTTCATTTAATGCATTAGGATCAACATTTGATTCCACAATTAGATTACCTACAATTCCAGCAGATTGGTGTGTTTGTAATGAACCACCCTCATTGGATAAAAAGAATTTATAGGCTCTTTCTTTATTTTCTGTACCATATTTAGCTAAATACTTATCATCAATTTCTTTAGCTGGTAATGTTGTGGTCGCAACTAATGAATTATTGGATGGTCTTATGGGATCATCAACTGGTGCTACTGGTGGGCTTTGAGATGATGATGTTTCAAATTTTGGTAATGAACCTATAATGATTGGCATTTGTGAATTTTTACCATCCATGAATAAACCAAACACCAATGCCATGGGTTTAATGCCAGTATTTGCGCCGATACCACTACTACCACCCTCTGTAATAGGAGTTACTACCTGTGCCCATGGCAAATCAAAATGTGATATATCAGACTGATTACCTGTGTGAATACCATATATTCTTACTTTCACCCGGCCGAGTTGTAGTGGATCATTAATATCAACTGCCACTCCGACAAACCAACGAGTTTCATCTCCATAATATTCTAAATTTAGTTTAGGTACTTGTCTCATTACATTGCCCCAATAGGAAATTCATCTGAAGTATAATTTGCAATTTTAACACAAGTTAAAACAGAATCAAATCTTTGTGATTGCATTAAGTGCTTTACACTGAAAATTAGATAGTCACCAGATTTATAAGGGTCTATTTTTGGTTTATTTTTAAGAGCCCCTGGCGAGTTCGCAAGGAAAATGATCTTAACTATATTACCAATTGTTTTATGATTCGGCCCTGATTCTTGTGCAGAAAGAAACTCTCTACCTCTCACTGAAATCTCAATTGGTGTTTTATTCATCATTGCTTTCAGTGCTTGTGCTATTACTTTCTTTTTATGACCTCCAACATCATTTTCTTCGCCATATGTATTATAATAGCCATCTGGGATTCTATATGCACCGGTACTAGAAATATTTGTTATAACTTTACTATTTAATTGACCCAAAGATTTTTCATTAAATTTAAACTCATTAGATAAATTCAAACTTGGTTGTCTAGCATTTTTCTCAGTTACCATATCTGATAATTCTTTATTAATATCAAAATCTACTGAATACATTTCATTATTTGTAGTATCAAAAAATTCATGTTTTGCACCAACAACACCTTGATCAATCATTTTAAATAAATTTTCATTTTTATTATAATTATAAGATTGTATACCAAAAAATTTATTTGCATTTGGTGCTTGTCCGGCATTCATAGCATACATGAATGGCGTATTTTCATTTATAGGTTTTTGTTCTAAAAGAGTTCCCAAATCTGCATATAATAAGTTAGTCTTTGCCCAAGTTGAAAATAAAAATTGTGGGTAACCATCTACTGTTGTAGCTCGTTCCTTTATCCAATACATACTTTGAATGGGATGCATATTAGGGATAATAACTTTCATATTCCTTTGATAATCAACCTCACCAATTTTTTCAATTGGTTTTTCTAAATAATCATTACTAATTTGGCTAATAATATCAAAGGGAATTCCAGAATATGCTCTATTTACATTTTGTAAATTTGAATGGAAAAGTGTTTCTTCGATTAATCTAAAAGTGAACACTTCAGAAGTATCATTCACTTTTATACCTTTTACAATTTGCTCGATGAAAAAAGTCTTAATATACTCCGGTGATTTTTCAGTTCGTTTTATTGATATAACAATTTTCTCATAACCTTGAAAATCAAACCTATCAAATAATCTTTTACTGTCTAAAAGTGTGATATAACCAGTTAGATATGGTTTATCCAAATGCTCGAATATTGCAATATCAGTGACAGAAAATTTTAACTCCAGAGGCTCAATTGCTCTATCTGAAATTAATAATATTGTCTCTATTAAAAAATCAGACGAATTAACGTCATTCATTATTGTTTTAGGAGTACTCATTAACTATTCAAAGCCTGTTTATATAAATTCACAATTTCGATTACGTTATCTGGTTTTATAACATTAATCAATTTTTGTGCATCGTTTTGTTTTATATACCGATCATAATTAGTAACAGCAGTATATATTCCTGGATTAGCAACCCTAGGGTCAACATCAACATAATCACCTGCAGCATTTTCATAATGGTGTAGTGCATTATATTCTATTACTGTATCAACCAATACAGATTGTGTCCTAGTGGCACTTACGTTACTTGAAGTTATTACCTCGCGAGGTGAAAATGAAGTAGAACCAATTTGCTCAACTATAAGTTGACCTAAATCCAATTTTCTTCTTAAAATATTACCACGAGCGCCAGATGTAGAACCAATAACTCTTTCTCCTGGCAAAAAGTGGCCAGTTAAATCATCTGTTGTAGTACATACTGTATGAGGAAAATCTCTCTTTACTACTTCATCAAGTTGTCTATAAGTAAGAGGCCATCCTTGTTCTCTTAGATTATCATTCATCATAAAAAATGTCCAGTGGTAAAATGGTACACCGTAAATTTTCATAGATACTTGATCTGGTCTTTCACCTTCTTGAATATAATATTTTGTGTGATAAGCATTATTTACCTTAACACTATCAATAACATCAACATATTGTGCTACATTAGTAAAAAGTGATGTGATTAAATCTCCAGAGACTTTTGTGCCTTCTTCTGCACCAAAAACATAATTCGCATATTTAAAATTTTTGAAAAAGTCCATTATTTACCTCCTTCCAGAGGCCGTTCAACATCTTGTCTAGACATTGCTCTGTACTCCTGGAATCTTAATGTCATATCAATTTCGGTTGAATTGCCGTCCTCATGAAAAGACATCGATGATGGATTATATGTTGTGGAAACATCTACAAGATATGATAAAATTGGTTGTGGTATTGTCTCGTTAACACCACCATTCCACATAAATTGTAATCTAAAAATATTTGGAAATTTATAACCTAAAGGTATCCCGCCTGGAGCCATTGATTCCGGATATACTTCAGTTCTAAAAAACTTAATAATATTTTTAATTTCATCTGCTTCATCTTTTGAAGTTGCAATAAACTTAAATGTGAATGCATATGATTTAATGGGAACACCCTTAAACATGGTTCTGGTATTTGGGCTGATGACTCTTTGTAATGCTATCTTAGCAGCGTTCTGGACACCTTGAAAAGGAATTTTTTCTACTGCACGGGCAGCTGCTAATTGTGCAGCCTCTCCTGGAGCAAAGTTACCTAACATTAACTGAAAAGTATCAACCAACCCTTCTTTAACAGCATTACCCATAGAGCCAATCATGCTACCTCCACGTCTGATACCACCTAAAGCAGTTGTACCCATAAAACCAAGTTCTGCATTATCATATTGTGCAGCATCTTGTATTACCAATCCTGGAGGAAAATATAATGTAACTTTTCTATTTAAATCTTTTGTCAGCATACCCAATGATCGGCCACCAGCCTTAATACTTTGGTTAAAAGCCTCTTCTCTTTCCTTGGATTTAAGTTTAGCAGCAGCAGATTGATCTGCTGCTAATTCAGATGGTTCGGGACCATCTGCTCCAACAGAAAACTTACCAGTTTGTTGATTATTACCTGCTAAATCATCACCACTGTCATCTGGTCTTTCTCTTTCTCTTATAGTTTCCATAAGTTTTTTTGCAAACTTATTGCCAAATACTAGTGGTACATCAAGTATATCTGCAGCATTAATAAGATCTACTTCGTATGGATCAACAGTGTGCACACTAAATTTTATAGCAGCTTTATAAAAATCGGTATTTTCCAGAGGATATTTTAAACTTACAGCACTACCTCCAGAACCGGCCGGTACCATTTTAACAAAGTCTGGAACACCACCATTATATTTTGTTGATGTTACCTGTGTATTTCCACCACGATTATCATCTTGAACAAAACTTCTTGTTTTCCAATTTGTTCCTGGTTTTGGTTTATTCCAGTCGCCTTCATACGCCATGACACACCCTATAAATAAGATTATTACTTCATTATTTATATGGTAAAATGGCATATTCTGGCAAGTACACACCAAAGAATCTAAAGAAATATAACGGTGATGCGTCTGGAGTTGTTTATAGATCACACTGGGAAAAATTATGTTTCCTTTGGTGTGATCGGAATCCCTCTATAAAGTCGTGGAGTTCTGAAGAGGTTGTCGTGCCTTACTTTTGGGATATTGATAAAAAATACCACAGATATTTTATTGATCTTAAAATAACATTTAATAATGGAAAAACTATTCTGGTTGAAATTAAACCAGCCAAAGAAACAGAACCTCCTAAAAATGCAAATAAAAGTAAGCGATACATAAGTGAGGCAATGACATATGTGAAAAATATGAACAAGTGGGAAGCGGCTAATATATATGCTAAGGATAGAGGCTGGGAGTTTCAAATATGGACGGAAAACACTCTTAAATCAATGGGTATTATGAAGGAACAGAAGGGTAAACTGAAACCTCTAAAACCATTGAAACCATATCGTAAAAAACCAAAAAAGTAATATAAATAGTTGTATGTCAAATTTATTTAAAACATTAGAATATGAAGCTTATAGAGCTGGGATAAACCCTAGAACTAAAGAAGCTCAGGATTGGTTCCGTAAAAGGGTTCGTACTATTAATAGAATTAATCGGATGGATTTATTGGGTGCTGAAGAATTGAAATTGGTAAACAGACAGAATCCTTTAATTGGTTCTATGAATATGTTTTTTTATGATCCTAAACACAAAGATACTTTACCATATTATGATAGATTCCCACTGACAATTATAGTCGGTCCTGCTGAAAAAGGATTTTATGGATTAAATTTACACTATTTGCCAAATACATTAAGAGCAAAACTATTAGATGCATTAATTGAAAATACCACAAATAAAAAATATGATGAATCAACGAGGTTTCAAATTTCTTATGATATGTTAAAACAAGCAAGCAAATCAAAATATTTTGCACCTTGTTTTAAGCATTATCTTACACAGCATGTAAAATCTAGATTGGCTAGAGTTTCTGCTCCAGAATGGGAAATTGCAACTTTCTTACCTACTGCTAGTTGGTCTGGAGCTAACTCATCAACAATATATAAAGATTCAAGGAATAAAATTAAATGACATCAGTAGATCAATTAAAATCATTGGCATCAAGTAAACTAGGTTTTGCCATTGCAAATCAATTTTTAGTTGAATTACCCACAACCTTTGCATCAGGTGGTGGTTTTCTTGGCCAGTTGACAACTCTTTTAACTAGTGGTGTCGGTCTTGGTTCTGGTGGGGGTGATTTAAATTTATTGTGTTCATCAGTTACAATGCCAGGCAAATCTCTATTAACACATGATAGACCAATGGGTATGGAAATGCAAAAAGTTCCATATGGATATATTGCACCTGATGTGAATATGACATTTTATTTAATGAACGACTATGGCACAAAAAAATATTTTGATGAATGGAGAAAAATTGTATTAGATGAAAATCAAGGGACTGTTGGGTATAAATCACAATACAGTAAAGATATTAAAATTCATCAGTTAAGAAAACCATTAAAAAATATTGGTTTTGGTGCTGGGCCTATTAGAGTAAATGTTGGGTTAGGTGGTGGTTCTGTATATACAGTTAGATTGAAAGATGCATTTCCTCTAGACGTAGCACAAATAGAATTAGGTAATGAAATGGGTGGAATTGCACAAGTATCCGTGACAATGTCATATACAAATTGGGAACCAACAAGCAGCGGCCAAGGTTGGATCCAAGCTTTTGGTGGCCTAGGTAGTTTATAAGGGGTTATAATGGCTAAGAAAAAACAAAGAGCAAATCAAGTTTCAAAAGGACAACGTAAATCTATAAATTCTCGTTGGACAAAAGAAGCACGTAGAGAATGGATTGGTAGTACTGCTCAAATGCTTGCAAAAGTAGAAGCATTTAAAAAAGGCAAAAACGTTATGTTGACTATTAAGAATCCAAATAATAATGAAACAAATAAACCGTTTATTCGGGTGAATGCAAAGGATGTTTGGAGAAACGCATAATGGCACTACCACGTTTGAATGAATCTTCACAGTATATATTAAATATACCTTCAACAAATGAAGAATTAAAATACAGACCATTTTTAATCAAGGAACAAAAATTACTTTTAATTGCATATGAATCACAAGATCAAAAACAAATTATTAACGCTATTTTGAACTGTGTTGCTAACTGTACAGATAATGCATACGATGTAAATAAATTATCAACATTTGATGTAGATTATATTTTTACAAAAATTAGATCTAAATCGGTGGGGGAAAAAGTTACAATCAATGCTAAATGCCCCTCTTGCTCACATGATAATGATGTTGAAATTGATTTGGATCAAATTAAATTAACAGGAGATGTAAAACCATCAACTGTAAAAATTACTGAAGACATTTCACTAAAAATGAAATACCCATCATATTATGATTTTACCATGAATGAAAAAATTATGAATACGGATCGCATGGGTACTGAAATATTATTTGAAATGTTAATAACATGCATGGATTCTATTTTAACTGAAGATGAGCATATTTCACTTAAGGATGAATCAAAGGAAGAAATTGAGACATTTGTGAATTCACTTACTTCAGAGCAATTTGCAAAGGTGAGAGAATTTATAGAAAAAATTCCTAAAATAACATTAAATATGGAATACACGTGCTTGGATTGTAATAAGAAACATAAACATAATCTGGAGGGCCTACAAGATTTTTTTTCATAAACCTCTCTCATGAGACACTTGAAAATTTTTATAGAACTAATTTTCAATTGCTACAACACTTTCATTATTCGTTAACTGAAATAGATAATATGTTACCTTGGGAGAGAGAAGTATATCTGGCATTACTGTTAGAATATCTTAGAGAAAAAGAAGCGGCAAATAGTTAATGGCAACATCACTTTCTGATATCAATAAATCTTTGAAAAAACAAACTGCAGTTTTAGGTGCTAAACAAACCTATACTTCAAATAGAGTTGATGCCCTTAAATCATCTTTTGATGATTTCTTTAAAATGATAAAAGAAGCAGCTGCTGATGATGAAAAACAAGATGAGGAAAATAAACGTGAAGGGGCAAAAGATAAAAGTAACAGTGCTACACAAGTAAGTAGAGCTGCGCAAAAGGGTGATAAAGGTCTTTTTGGTGGTTTAAAAAGTGTTTTTGATGTAGGTAATTTATTACCATATGTTTCTAAATTATTTTCATTTTTATTAAATAGAGTAGGTCCGGCATTTCTTGGTGCTGTATTAGCAGATGAGCTTGGTGAAGCAGTTAAAAAATTAACAGGTAGTGAAATTTTAGGTTCTGTTACAGAATGGGGTGCATTGGGTGGAGCAATTGGATTTCTTATTGGAGGCCCTGGTGGCGCATTAAAAGGTGGTATCATAGGTGCTGCACTTGGTGCTATATGGAATAAGGAAACAGCTGAAAAGATTCAAGGTTATTATGAAGATGAATTTGGAAAATATATTGATGATCCAAAATTTGCAACAGAAATGACTCAATATGCGGCAACTGCAGGAGCACTATTTTTACCTGCACTCATACCTGCTCTTTTAACAAAAGTATTACCATTTTTATTTACACCTGCTGGAATTATTGTTATGGCTATTGCAGCAATTGGTGCAGGTATTATTGCTTATAATACAAATGATGATTTTAAGAAATTTGTAGATGATGGTTGGGCATCATTAAAAAATACCATAAATGATATTATGAAAGATATAAACAATTGGTTGTCTAATAGATTTGCTGATATAAAAACATATTTAATTGATGCAGGTAAAACTATTTTGAATAATTCGGGTATTGGTAAAACTCAAATAACAAGTACAATGGTAGATGAATATGCAAGTGTGAATCCGGAAGTTGCAAGTCAAATTTCACAAAAAGAAGCTAGAATGGCTGAATTAGCAGGCCAATACAAATATATTGCAGGTGATAATTATATTGCAAATAAACCTGAAAAAATAGAATTTGAAAAATTAAGAGCAGAACTTGAAGCCCTACAAAATGAAAGACGTGGATATTTTGATAATATAGAAAAAAATAAAAAATTAGAGCAAATAAAAACTGGTAAAAGAACTCCAACGCCATCGGAAATGATGTATGGTGGTCAACACGGCGAATTTGAAGGGTTAACTGCTAAAGATATAGGTATTGATTATCCATCTAATTTAAAAGAAGGTACCGGTCTTGGTGGAAATAATGCTTATGATTATATGGTGGGCCCTGATGGTGAAGCAGCTGCAGTACAAGTAAAAGCAGATATGAGTAGAGCTCCAATGAGACAAGACTTAAATAATATTTTAAGAGATCAAATGATTAGACAACAAGGACAACTTGGTGCACAACTAGTTTCACAAACAATTGATCAATCTGTAACTAAAGCAGGTGATACAAATGTTATGGGACTTCAATTAAATTCATCAGATGCAGCCGATAATATTTGGGGAGGGGCCACCCCATAAAGAGTGGCCCTATTATTTTTAGTCTTCCTGAGCTAACTTAGCAAAATATGACATAGTATCATCATCAGACAAATTCATTTGTTCTGCTGTAACTGGTTCTGCAACTTTATATTCTGGCGGAGCAGCTGGTGTGTTCATCTGCACTTCCTGTTGCATGGTTGGAGCACCCATAGATGCCTCTTCCCCTAGAACTCTTGCCAATTTTGTTTTTAGTTCATCGTAGGTTTTGTAGTTCTTTGGATCATTAAATTCACTTAGATTATGTAACCCATTATAAATGGATTCCAATTTTGATTCATCACCATCATATAGTGCTGATGAGGATGAAAATTCGGATTTATCATAGTTACGATAACCTTCAACCTGGCGAATCTTCAACTTAAAGTCTGCACCACTCCAAAAGTCAAATGGGTTTACAGGCTTTTCATCTTGAAACGATGGTTGCATAACATCCATGATTTTATCAAAGATCTTTTTACCAAATTTATAGAGAACAACACGTCCCTCGTTTTGAGGAGCCGATGGATCCTCAACAACCAGAGCATTTACTACGTAATGTAGTCGCCGCTTTTGCTTTCGGGCTGTTTCCTTATCTTCTTCGTGTCCAGAATTCCAGAGCCGTGAGTTGAGTTCGCCGACTGGATCAGCTTGACCAATAGATGTAAGGCTGTTCTCGATATACCATAAACCGGTTGGTCCTTTAAATCCATGGTCCCAATATCGAACCCATGGGAGATCAGTTCCTTCTGCTGCTGGTAGGAATCTGAGGACTGCATAACCATTTCCGGCCTTATCTACAGTTGGTTTCCAAATTCGTTCATCATCATAATTTTTCTTTTCACCACCTGGACCACCTGCGGCCTCTGCGGCTTGAACGAGTTTAGAGATATCTGTACGGTTACGTTTTAGTGCTTCGAATGACATAGTGATTATATCCTTTGTATGACTGAAGTATGTTTATATGTTTATTATAATACATTATAGCTGTAATGTAAAACTATATATAATGTTTTTATTCAAAAAAGGCCGAGTCGATAGAATTAATTTTAGGTAAAAAATTAAGATTCATTGCTTCGGCCTCCAACTTGTTTTTGATAATAGGTGAAATGAATTTACTGACATCTTGTGGATCAATATCATTCTTTTCACAGAGATGAAGAACAGCATCCATATAGCTGATCCTCAATTCGGTTACGGTACTTTCAATAAGTTTTGTGAATTTACTCTTACTCAGAAAGTGTGATTCTACTGTTGACATTTATTTATCCAATACCCTTAATAAGATTGTATCTTCGTTTAACCTACCATTGGGTGTATTTGTTTTAGTAGTAAGTGTCTTCCACTCCTTATCAATTTGATTTGGAGTTTTACCTAATACCACAGGTAAGAAATCTAGTGGTTTTCTAAGCCGCGTTGAACGGCTTGTAGGACCAAAGTTTTTAATTGTAGTACCAGAAATTTCAAATCCGTTAGGACTTTCGGTAACATATTCGGTTAATGATTTATGTTTAGTATTAAAAACATATAACCTAAATGAACCAATAATTTTAATTGGTGGAATGGATACCAACTTAAATTCGGTATCCTCTTTTTTATATTTAACCTTACCAATTTGTTTGTCTGCTGCACGAGGTCCTTTGACTTTTGTAGCCCTAGTGGCACGTGCAGCAGATTTTATACGGTCTAGATCATCGAGCATTTTACTGCACTCCGATAGCCGTCGCTTGAGTTCGGGTCGCTTCAGGTGTGAATATCCTTCAACTGCCTGCTCACAACGCTTGTGGAACGCATCTTCATAATCTACGACCCATCCCTCAATTACTTTACGCACAGGGATTGTGGCAGAACCACTCAACCCATGCTTTTTAAATTGTTGATATATATCGAGTTCAGCCTTATCTCCCTCGATCCATGCATCTTCCAAATCAAGCAGATCTTGCATAATAGTATTTGAAATTTTATTAGCAAGTCTTTGAGCAGGCGATAGTGTAATCACATTATCATTTGCTTTATTTTCTACTTTCTTTTCATTCTCACTTAGAATGATTTTACCAGACTCAATAAGGCCAGCCAAATATTTTTTAAGACTGTTTTCCCAATATTCGGTTTTTTCATCTGTAGGTAATGCACTATTCATCCAAAATGAGATACATGCATAATGGCTGAATGCAGTAAATTTATATTCAGGATTAGCCAAAATAGCAGATGCATCTTTTTTATTATAAACACGTTTTACATAAGTTTTAATGCTAGCAGCAAGATCCTTACGATCTAGTTCCATATGAAAATAATACTTGACAACATCATAGCCTTTTTCAATAGGGGCAGCTGCAATACCGGTACGAGCTCTAGCCCTAACTGTTTTCTTTTTACGTTTAATCATAGGCATGTTATGCTACCTCCGTTGCTGATGCATGGAATCTTTCGAAACCTATTGGTTTCACTACAAATAGTTTATTAGTATCATCTCGGATTACATCACCAACAGAAATAGAATGCATTCTAGCAATCCTAGTAATCTTTTCTTCTGGTCCAACATTATTACCGATATTAAATACCTCATTCAAATCATTTGCTTCAATTTCAGCAACTAATTGATAGTGTGCTAGAAAATCAACGGGTGTAATATTACCCCGACTGATGTTAAAATAGATATCTGGTTCATTTTCTACAAGGTATGTAGTATGTTCCTTATCCATTTGGTAAATTTCATATCTCATAATATTCTCCTCTTTGATTATGATACTATTCTAACACGCATTGAGGCAAATGTAAACCCCTAAAATGCATTTTTTTTAATTTATTTTTGGTACCCACGGGGAGATTCGAACTCCCACGCCTTAAGGCCACGGATTTTAAGTCCGTTATGTCTACCATTCCATCACGCGGGCAAATTTCTAGCTCTATCACATCCACTTAAAAATAGACTAACCTCTACGCATACGAGCAATTTCTTTTGCATCATTACTATCCTTTCGTATAGGAACACTATTTGATTTATGGAGGGTGCCAATTCCAGCGAGCTCATCCCCAGTATACTGATTCGCTTTACGCTTACCTTCTACCTTGATGATGAGGTCGCTGGTGGGCACAGTCTCGGACACGGTATAATCTGGAAGGTCAGCTTTCCAGCGACTAGCATTTTTCTGATACCCAAGAGACTTGAGGAGTTTAGCCGTCTTGCGTTCTTCTTCCAACACAGCTGCAGTCTTAATACGTGACTTTCGCTTGCGTGTTGATAGTGTAGTCATACCACGTACGAGGTGCATTGTCATTATCTGTTGTATCCTTTTCGAGTCATTTCATTAATACGCTCTTGAAGATATTGCCTAATGATTTTATCGATATCATCATATTCGCCATTTTTAATGTTTTTCATCCGCTCTAATTCACCTTCAAAAACGCTGATTGCCATCATACGATCACTAGATAAATTTTCCATTATATTATTCTACTACATTTTCTGGAGTTTGTAAACCAATAACTTGATCAATAATGGCTTTTTTCTCATTTAATTCACTATTTTTTTGAGCTTCGACGGCAGTATCCATTTCCTTAAATGCAACTGCTGCTCTTAGTTCAGTATAAAGTGGCTCATTACTCGCAAGGCGTGTTTTAATCATTTGATTAGCTACTGAATTTTTATATTCTAGTAGAACATATGCACGGAATTGAGTACCGTTTTGAACAAGTTTTGTTTCCTTAACTGTATAACCTGCAACATCTGCATCTGCAATAATGTTGCGAGTTACTTGTTCAAAGTCATTTTGAACAACACTATCAAAATCATCAACACCTAATTTAGTTTTAAATAATTTTAATTGTGAACGAAGGCGACTATTTGCTCTATCGGCCAAAGTTGTCTTAGCCGAAAGAATGGCAATATCAACTGTCAATTGCATATCTGGGGTTAGTGCAGTACCAACAGCATATACAGCATCATCTTTTATCGGAATTGCCGTATACCATTCAGGCATTGTGTCTAGCTGTTCAGAGACTTGTGCCTTTTTATATTCATACATCTGTTTTGACATTGCTGTCTCTGGTGGGGTTTTATCACAAGCAGAAACTGCCAGAACGAGGGGAATCAATGCTAACCGTTTCATATTAAACTCCTTGTAGAACAGATACAATATTATCACGCATACCAGAGGACACAAACCAATTCAATACCTCTGGATTATAAATTACCAGTGCACCACCAGCAATCATACCAAAACCAAACTTAATCATTACATAACTCCTATACTGACCAAAGTGCTGAAAAGATGACTGACACCATTATTTTCTTCTTCAACACCAAACAAAAATTCACCAAAGGTTCTTTGTTTTGCCTTTACTGGCTTTTCAATCACTATCACCTCTGGTGGAGATTCACAATCGTATTTAGTGACTGAATTTATAGCAGTACCATTTTGATACTGGGTTTCTTGTTGATAGAAACAATCTTGTGCCTGAGCACTAGTTCCAATCGTTATCCATAGCAACAGTATCGCGCATCTTATCGCCATAATATTTCTCCGCATATTGTGGGGCATCTTGATAATGGTTATAATTTTCATCCATTTTGGAAATCATATCATCAAACTTTTTCCGCTTAGGCTTTTCTTCCTCATCCACATATTTACGAACACGAGCTGCACTTGCGGCAAGTCTTGCGCGTCTTGCTTTAATTTTGGCAAACCGATCCGCGGCATCGCGAATAGCTTCCATACGTTCATCATAAGTAGAATTTTTAGTAATTACAATATTTGTCATTTAGCGTACCTCATATCCAAGTGCATTAGAAACCCATTCATCGCCAAGGTCTTTGGCTAGAGCAAGAACAACTCCATCGCGAATAAATGTATCAAGATGGTTAACCTTATTGCGAAGAGCTGTAATTTTGCCAGCCTGGAGAAGTTCCTTACAGGTAATTACATCATTACGGTCCTGAGCAACAAAGTCTGCCATTTCATTATCAACGCCTACATATTCAACAATTTCTTTCCAAAGGGTTTTTTCCAACTTTGTAATATTTTTTAAAATCATTTATATCTCCTCTTTTGATTTTATAATATATTATAAACCATTTTTAGGCAAATGTAAACAAAAAAGTGCATTATTTTTTGTAATAAAAATAAACACTTGTAAAATAGTTTAAAAAAAGTTTAGGAGCGGTATATTTTGAGGAGGTGTTCTTCGAACTTTTCCACCTTATCTATACGATTAGGCCAAAGGATATATTCTTTTTCGGGATTTTTCTTTAGATTGTTGAGGAGAGGTATAATAGCATTATAGAGTTTATCTAACTTATCTTGACTTGTTCTTGCTTCTACCGAAACATCACCAGCAGCCTTTTGCGCATCTTGTACAGCCTGTAATTCAGACTCATCTACTGCAGTAAAACCGAAATCAAACATATCATCAGACACGACCATCTCTCCTTTGGTACATATATTGAACCCAACAAATCCATGCGATAAGAGCAAATGGGAAACTATATATTAATCCTTGACTGATAGTATATGAAAAAATACCTACCATTGCGTAATCGTACCAAGTTAACATATAGTCTCCCTAATTGAGCAGAGCCAACTTATAAACGCTGGATGCATTCTCCTTTGTTTTCGTCCCTAACATTAAGGACTATCGGGTCTATTAGGCGACCAACCCATTCTGTTATTTATTCTTTCGTATTCGTCTATTACGAGCATATCTGCGTTCTTGAACTTCAGAAACAATTACTTTATTTTTCCTTCTTCTTATTCTTGCTGTTTCCGATTGACTCAGCCTTTTTGCTCGTGGTTTTAATTCTAATCCAGTGTCGATCAAGGTTTCTTCTTGCATAAGTACTCCACTTTTTTAAGTTTTTAGAATAGACAAAAATACCATTCGTTCTTAATTCATATTTATTATTTCCAATAGAGGCTTCTTTAATTACTTCACCATCGGTTTTAAACATATATGATTCTCTTTAAATTGGTACTCGGTGAGGGATTCGAACCCCCGACAAACGCGTTATGAGCACGTGGTTCTAACCGCTGAACTAACCGAGTATATTGGCGATTCCGGAAGGATTCGAACCCTCGACCCACAGCTTAGAAGGCTGTTGCTCTATCCACTGAGCTACGGAACCATAAGGATTTAGGAGACGCTCTACTGAGAGAGGAGCGAGACAGGAGCGTCTCCTAAATTAGTAAATCCATTCAACTTCAATTCCAAATTCTTTTTTACCTTCATACTGATCAGTCGCTCCATTATAACCACTATTATAATACGTTTGCATATTAATAATGCTTTTACCGGCATCTTCATAATCTTTTCGTAGCATATCAAAAAATTCTTTTAATACTGAAGGTTCATCGCCACTATCATATAGTGAAATAGGATGAGTGGTAAACATTGAACCGAATGCTTCAGACGTTTCTACTTTATCCATTATGCTGCATCCTCACACCATGCCTTTTCTGCTTCCATAGCAGGATCCGGATCATGCTCATAGTTAGAATTGAATTTTTCGTAAGCCACATTCAAATCGTCCATAGTGCAACAAAGACTTAGCAAATACCGAGCATTGCCCTTTGATGTCAAGTTAGCAATATAGTCAAACAGACCATAGTACTCCATTTGGTACTCATACTGCTCGACAGTAGTAATACCTTGATCTGCCCAATGCGCAGGATCAGTGACAGTCATACCGTAATAGGAACCAGGATTTTCATCCATCCACTTCTTACCTTCAGCATTCTTTGCTTCGATATGAGCCTGGAGTTTGATTTGATCTTTAGTCATTACGCACCTCCTCAACTGAAAATTTAACAAATTCACCACAAGCAAAAATAGAATCCAAAACAGTTTGCATACCATTCTTTGTGTGACGAATAGTTTCCCAAACCTCACCAGATTCCATAGTTACGGTAATAATAAATTTAATCATGATAGGCTCCTCTTCCTTTTTTGATTTTATAATATATTATAAACCATTTTTAGGCAAATGTAAACCCCTAAAATGCATTTTTTTCAATTTATTTTTGAAAGAAAATGGTTTTAGTCTTAATAGGGGTTGCCAAGACCATCAACGCCGCTGACAATAGGGGGACATTCACATACTTTAACATTAGATAATTCCTCATTTAAGTGATCGATGCGTTTATATGCTTCTTGTAGCTGTTCTTGCAATTCATATATGTTATTTTCTAGAATTTCGATTTGGCCTTCTCTATTAATGATTTCGCGCCTGTAAAGTTCTGTTTCCGATTGTTGGTGATCTTTGAATTCCATAACTCTAATAATACCTCCTGCATTTCATAGGCTTCTATTTCCCATGGTAGATTTAAATATTCTTCCCTAGTGCTATAAAAATTGACATCACTGAAAAGTTCTTTTCTCACATACTGTTTAACATGAACCATCTCATGAAAGATTGTGGTTAAAAAATTCTCACCAAGACTAAGCTTTTTATCAATCTCCATTAGATATTCTCTATGGCCAATATCTAAGCATGTACCGTCATAACCCTTTAATTTTTTAAGTTCGATATTAATAACACATTTTTTTATTCTTGGCATTAATTGCATCCACGCAAACTCTGCAGCCTGATAAGTAAGTTCTCTTTGGCGTTTACTTCCACCTTCTACAAAGATCATATCATTCTCCATTATGTTTATTATAATACATAAGTTGGAAAAGGTAAAGTGTTTTTTTTACATTATCCCATTTGCAGGTGGCTGCCAACTACCTTTTACTTTATCAGCTGGAGGCTTTATCTCGCCCCTACGGCCGTATTTTTCAATAATAACATTATTACCTGGATTAAATTTTAAATTATCATGCATATGATGTAATACAAACTCTGTTTTCTGGTTTTTACCAGATCCGTCAAAGTCTTTAAACATATTCATCCACAGCGGTCTCCAATTAGTGGATAATCTATTATTATTCATATTACCTCTATCAGAATTAATAAAGGTATCTGTATAGCTTCTAAGATTAAAATCAAAGATTGAATCAAAACCATACATATGAATTACATCTGCCTTTAAGTGTTCAGCAGCAAAGTAAACTGCCATATGTCCGCAATTTAAATCTGTATAATTAGAAGCATACTTTGGGAGTTTGGTATAGAATGTTTTAATTTGATGTGCTCTTTGCATTCTAAAACCAGGATTTTTTTCCATAAAAATCTTTGGTCTTGCTCCTAGTACCCATTCACCAGGTACATCCACAACTCCACTCTGAATTGTTTTCATCATTTTAAAATCAACAATGCATGATGCGTAACAATTTTCAATAGGAAATGGTGCCAAATTACATGCTAGTTTTAACCCTCTACGAGGTGCTTCATTAAAAAATGTAGCTGAATCACCATTACCAACAACGTGTACTGTTTTAGGCACGAATTGTCTCCTTTATTTTCATCATACCCCTGATACGATCATTACCTTTTTCGCCGGTCCAGTGTACAATTTTTTTATTAGGGCTATCTTCACCATCATTTTCAATTTGTAATCGTAACCAATTATATTCGTTTGGTAACTCTTTTATATATTTCATCATGGTAATAGGATTTAGAATACTGTGTAAAACTTCCTGATCTCCGACACTAGGGTTTTCTTTAATTGCAGCAATCCATTTATTTAAAATTTCTGGTCGTCCACTCCAACCAACAACTCCACTATTGTGCCATAATTCACCACGGCGCTTTAGCCATGGTTTATCAACTGCCATTAAAAGCTTATCTTGTTCAATAAGTTTAAATATTTTACTAATATTATCCAATACTTGACAATCTGTATCTAGCCAAACACCTTTTTTAGCAGGTAAATGTAACATTGCAGTTGGTTTATAAAACCAAGCCTTTATATCCCTTGTTTCTTTTAAATCCATTACACAATGAATAAATGGGTGTGACACTAACCAATTTCTAATTTCTTCTGAAACACCAAAATTAGCAACACAAATTGGTGTTTTGTTGTGTGTTAAATAATTATCTAAAAACCAAGGAAGTTGCCATTCGGTCTTAGAATCACAACCAGTAATTACCAATTCATCAATAATTTTATGCATCAATTATCTCATATCCGTCTTTATAATTATGTTTAGCTTGACATCCATCATCTTTTTGGATTGTAGTAAATGTATCCACTGCCATACAAGACCATGGATAATACTCTTGCAACCAACTAAAATTCTTTAAATTAATGAATACATCAGTAGGCGATGCATCTATTTTTGCCTTTTTAATAAATTCTTTCGCACCCTTTGGGTTAATCATATATCCATGCGCGCCACCGAAGTATTGCTTTTGAACTAATCCATCAACTCCCAATTTCATTGGTGTATTAAATTTACCGTATGAAGGTTTGGAAAAAGTCATGCATCCATCAAACTTCTCATTGATCGGAACTTCTCCAGTAACAATTGCGTCATGTTCAAAGACTACAATTGGTTCATCAAGTTTTACAGACATTTCCCATAGTGAATGGTGTGATAAAAAACATGCCATGCAATTTTCTAATCTAGAATATCGTTCAACAAATCCGTGAGGGGAAATACCTTTTTTGTGGAGAATTTCCCAAGGTTTATCTTTAGGGGTTGTCGCTATATGATGTTCTACATGCAATCCGTATTTCTCTGCAGATTTCATACAACGCATTGCAGATTGTACAGATTTTTCATTGTCCATAATTGTAATTACAAAAGCTTTCATTTTCTTCCCAATACTGTATAACCCACATTTTTTTTATTATATTCTAATACTTCCCATTTATTTTTCATCGCAAAATTTTCTAAACATTCGTGCAATGATTTAACAGAATATGTATCATGTGCTATTATATATTTCTTAGTATTATGTGCATGAGTAGATAACTCTTGGATCATATAATCTGGTTTATGATAACTATCAATAAAAAGCATATCACATTCTACTTCCATTGCATATAGATCAATTGACTCGCACTCTTTTGTTTTTAAATCAATGTCATTTTGATCACAATAATGAATGGCAATTGGTTCTAAATATTCTCTGTACAGATCTAAATTTTTATCAACCAATACTACTTTTTTTGGTTTTTGTAATAAAATATTTGATGCAGTACCGCCCTGATGAACACCTAATTCCATATATGATTGACACTTACCTAAATTCCAATATTTTACAATAGCATCATGTACTGCGCAATAGTGTTCTCTGTGGTTTTCTTCTTGCTGTTTATAAATTTCTGTGTGAAATTGTTTTAATGTTTTTACATGATTTAATACTGATTTTTTCATATTTAATTCACTGTTGTTGAGGGTAACCCTTGGATTCTTGTAAAGTATTTTTTCGTCACACCAAGGTTGGGGATAATTTGTTTACACATTAGAGCATCATTAGGCCAAACACCATGCTCATGACTAGCTGCAATTATTAGTTTAGCGCCTTCTGGTTTAATTATATATGCAGAATTTCCAGCCAGTCCTTGGGGGATATTAAACTCATCAATATCTGGCACTGGTTGAATCCAGGCGGGTTTACTTTGCACAATATCATGAAACTGGTGTGCCTTACGAGTTGCAGCTGCAGGACTATTAATTCCAATGATATTAAAATTACTTTTTAAAATAGATTTATAATCTAATTTTTCAATAAAAATTGCATCGTGTTCTAATATTAAAATTGGTTCATTTAATGATTCACATTTTTTCCATAATAACCAATGGCTCATGGCACAGGCAATTCTTTTTTCCTTTACCTGTGTTGGATATGCAGTTTTAATTAAACCGGTTTTTAGATCTGTTTCTTGACCTTCCCAAGGATATTTCCATTTTAGCCCATTTCCCATTAAAATAATATTGGCCATCTTTGAAGTTACAGCATCAAATATTTCAATGTTAAAATCATTTTTTACTTTTTTTGATGATGTAATAAGATTATTAGCACCATCTTGACTAAGCACATTATCATCTAAGGTTATTACATAGGCTTTCACTGTATAATTCCTTCATCCATCAACTTTTTACAATTCTCATCTCTTTTATCAATAGGCCCACCTTTTTTAAATGGTGTATATCGCACATGAATTATATATGCTTTACTTAACTCTGGCAAATAGCTACTATATGACCATTTTTCATCTAGGTAATTGTCTAGCTTAAATTTGGCCTTTTGCATTAGTACATGTAAAATGCCCTCATCAACAAACGGTTTAGGGCTTATTAATTTAAATACTGATTCCATTCCTGAATTTATTTGTTTACGCATTAATTGTCTAAATTCTTTTGGAAATGAATATGCAGATCCGGATAGTATAGGATAATTAGGATTAGCCAGTTTGGGAAATGCTCTTTGGAAATCTCCCATAACTCTAGTTTTGTGAACTTCTGGGTGAGTACCAATACCCTTTGCTTCAAATATATTTTCCTTACAGCCATTTACTAAAAACATATCTGTATCGAATACAGCGATATTATCGTATTCATCAAATTCTTCATTTAACACACAAAGCTTTTGACATTGTGCTCGTAAATCTTTTCTGAATGGTTCACCATCCAATAGTTTGTATTCTGCGCCTAATTGTTCTGCATATCGCTTAATATTATCCGTACTTTTTTCCACAATCCATGGCATAGGTTTGCCCACGTTTTCGTATTGTGGATGAAAATGTTGCACGATTAAATTTTTCATTTGATATGATTTTTCCTAGGTCCACAAAAATGGATAATAGTTGCTTCTGGGTGTGCTTCTTCTACTAAATCACAAAAACGGTCATGTGGTAATTCCAATGTGTTTTTATCAGATAATACTTTTGTTTTATGCATTAAATAGTGCATAATAACTTCATCATTAGGTGGTAAATCCTCATTGGATGCATCTAAAATTACCTGTTTATCACAAGCACTTCTTAAAATAACTCTTTCTCTTTTTGTTAATTTTACACAATTACCGAAAAATGCAGGAGCACCTTCCTTATATAGTTTAGGCCATAATTTGGATCTACTGTTATTAAGGCCAGACATTGATTTTAAATGTAAACGGCCTATACCTTCATAATTAAAAATATTATCGACAGGGAACCGGCTTATCGCCATCATGTCCATATCTAGCATTAAAACATCATCATAACTGTCATACACTTCACTTAACATATGAATTTTTTGTATTACAGTCCATGGCTTTATTTCGAATTTATCTGGTGGTGTAATAAAAGGATACCCGGATAATAATTGATAATCAGCACCGACTAACTCGGCATAATCCTCAATGCTTTTTTTACACTTTTCTGCCCATAAAGGTAACGGACCATTCCAATGTTGTAGTATTAAATTTTTCATTTTCTTTTATAAACCAAAATAGTACCGGCGTGTTTACATTTCTTTTTCATAAGTTCTGCTTCTAAAAACATACCATTTTCTTCAGCCCATGCAGTCACTTCTTCTTCAGTAGCATTTAGTGGATCACCATTTGTAACACCTTTACCATTCTGTGAATCAGACCACTCAATAAGAAGTCTACCATCTGGCTTTAATTGATCTCGCCAAACACCAATTGTTTCACTTGGTGTAATACAGTGATCAAAGGCATTGCTGTATACTAAATCAAATTTACCAATCCAATCCTCTTTTACTTTATTAAAATCCCAAATAGTAGTATCTGGTGTATCTGTTGCTTTTTCACATAATTCAGACCCCATAACATAACAGTTAAAATATTTTTTAAAATGGGATTGTTCTTCACCTGATCTAGTTCCATGGCATAAAATTGATAAAATATTATCTTTTGCAAAGTGTTTATAAATTTCACTTATAGTGTCTTTTTTTACATATACAATACGGCCAAACTTAAAATCTGTAAGTTTCTTTTGTGCCTTTATATATTCTTCATATGTGTAATCAAAGATTTTACTCATAAATTCCATTCCTTTACCGGTAAATTCGTTATTCTATATAATTTATCACTATTATAATTATCTGCATTTCTTAATTGTATGTGCACAAAATTTGGATTATTTCTTAAATCATTTACAGGTCTAGGATCTTTTGTACCTGGTACATAGTGTACACTACTGTTCCATTTATAGTCCATTGTTTTCCATTTAAATCTACATGCCTGTATCATAGCGTGTAGATACGGCTGATCACACGTATAGAATGGTGGCAATCTATGGCTAGATATAAAATTCACATATGTTTTAAAATCAATAAAATTTTCTCTAGCCTTTATCATACCCGCATTTGAATATACAACCACACCAGAATTATATACCCTAGGTGCTTTATTTTCAGTTCTAGGCATTTTAACTGGCCATGTTTTTTCTATTAACTTAACCCAATATTCATCGTTGGCGTTATTAATACCACCAAGGTCATGTTTTTTTCTAACCTCAGGCTGCTGCCATTCCTCACAGATACCTAATTCAATATCTGTATTATAAAACTGTTCAAATATATTTTCATTTAAATTTGCTACAGGGAAAACATCTGTATCAGCAAATAACACATAGTCATAATTATAAAACGATTCGGTAAAGAGTGGTTTAAAAGCACCATAATGAGGAGAATATTTACCTAGATCTGTTTTCCATCTTGGATTATCTTCATAGAGATATTCAGCACCTATTCTGTTAGCATATTCTTCCATCGCTGCTACACCAGCAGTATTACCTGGTGTAGGGTTTCCATCCCAATATTGATAAATTATGGTTTTCATTATATTACCACTTTGGAGAATTAAGGATATTTTCTTCTTTTAAATTTTTATGCATTTCGGTGGCAATATATCGTACATCGTCTATCAGATTTGCAGTTAGTGTAATAGGTTGAAACCCTAAACTTTTTAGCCCTTGATTATCAACTGCAAGATCATTTTCTGCTAGTTCTTTTCTTGGATTATCTAAAAATTCAATAGGAGTTCCATATGAATTTGATATAATCATTGCTAATTCTTTTACTGAACGTACTTCTGAAACTTGATTTAAAATTCTAACTTTTTTATTATCTGGTACATTTTCAATGGCTAATTTAACACAATTTGCAGTATCTTGGATATGAATAAATGCTCTCTTTTGGCCACCTGTACCATAAACACTTAGATTTTTTCCAGTTGCTGCTTGTGAAATAAATCTATTTAGAACAGTACCATAAATTCCATCATAATCAAATCTATTAACTAGTGTTTTATCCATAGATGTTTCTTCAGTTTGAGTTCCCCAAACAATACCTTGATGCAAGTCTGTAATATGAATGTTCCAGTTTTTATTATAAAACTGAAATAATAATTGATCCATAGACTTTGTCATGTGATATACACTACCTGGATTTGTAGGATATAAAATACTTGCATCTTCGCCAGTTTCTTTTACAGTAATATCCAAATAACCTTCTGGGATAGAACCCATTTCTTTTGAATATCCATAAACACCCATTGTACCTAAGTGGACTAGATGACAACTTGGACAATGATCTACAATTGCGTTTAATACATTATGTGTTGTGGTTATATTATTATCAACTGTGTATCGCCGTTCGGTTTGGCCGAGCATAGAATATGGTGCTGCTCTTTGTTCTGCAAAGTGCACAATGGCATCTGGTTGTAATTCGTTTACTGCTTTTGCAAAATACCCATAAGATTTAGCAATATCAATATTCCAAAATTTAATATCCCATCCTAAATTACGAGCAGTAGCAATTCTTTTACCAATAGGCTCAATATCTGTAAGTGAATTGCTTTCTAGTTCTTCATCTATTCTGCGCCGTGATAGGTTATCAATAATCCATACTTCATGGTTTTCTTTAGCTAATTTTAAAGCTGTAGGCCAACCACAAAACCCATCACCACCTAAAACAAATATCTTCATTGAACTGCTTTCATTAATTCTTCTACGTTTTCACCACGATTTGGTAAATGATCCTTTAAAAAGAAATGCACAAATTGGGCTTCTTTATAATATCTATTATCTCTTAAAGCACCATATAATGAATTCCATTCAGAATGCAAGTGCTGTACTGGAATATTATATTTCTTTAGCCAGTAATTTAAAAGTGTTTGATCAGTTGACCATTTCCAACCACCAAGTCCATCAACAAAGCCTTTAAATTCTGGTCGGCGAATAAACTGTTCTGGTGTTTCTCCATTCAGATATTTAGTAATGCTCTTATTCATTACCATCATACCCATATTAAAGAAATCACCTCCTGCATCATCCCAGTTCCAATCTAATTTAATTGGTCCATATTGCATACGTGAATAACTATGGATCTTCTGTTTGTATTTTGCAGTTATTGGCATCTGCTTTTCAATAACACCAGCAAAGCAAACATCAGGTTTGATCTCATCAAAAATATTTTTAGAACCAGGTCTAATCCAAATGTCGGCATCAATGATTGCAATTTGGTCGTATTTGTCCCAATAAGAAAAGGCGTTTTCCTTCTCATAAATTGGAAGAAATCCGCCATGTTTCTCATATGACTCTTTACTACGATTTGTAGCAAATACATCAGGTTTGATTTTTAAGATTGGAATTCGTTGAACAATATGATCAATGCCATGGGCTTCACAATAGTTTGCACATGACTCAATGCAGTGTTCATATAATCTAGATTTGGCGCCCACGGCGACTTGGTATATCATTCTTTTCATAATAACTCCATAACAAAATTATGTATATTATTTCTTAGCTGATGGTTTTCCTTTCACAGCATCAGCGCCAAAGAAGGCTGCTACCAACACAGAAATAGAGACAAAATATGTAGGTGCGATATCACTAATAAGTTGTGCGGCTTTATCTTGACCCATAATAGTAGTAATCAAAATAATTGCTGGATATAGTAACATACCAAACAATGCAAACCAAGTCATTTTTCTCATCGCATCTCTTTGTGCATCTGCATCTTCAAGTT
>JAHEGS010000057.1 GCA_024645005.1 Bacteroidota bacterium | reverse complement strand
TTGAAAGTCCTATTGATCGGATCTTAAAAAATAAAAGTGTTGATTATCAGCATGTTAATGATAGATAAAACAAAAATCCATAAAGACGATATATCGGAACCTGTTCTGATATACAGTAGTTAGACCCCCACTTCATCACAAGCTTGAGCTAGCTAGCTCATTACTCCATACTTAAGTTTAAAATCGCAGTCCTTAGTAAAGCAATTTTTATTAAATTTGGATATACAGCACCCCAAACCGCTTTAAACCCATGTATAACCTACGACTCATTCCCGATATCCGTTCCCGCCAATCCCTTGTCCAAGTTTTTTTTGCTTTCGAACAGGAGTTGATCCCATTGGTCAAATCACAGCCAAGAATAGGACGGCTTTTATCGGGCTATGCTCTAAAAAGAGAGACTTCCACTGCACAACCTAGGTTAAAAAGAATTGAAAGTCCTAGGTTTTCGATTTATAAAAATAGAAGTGCTGATTATCAGCAGGTTAATAAGAAAACAATATTCTATAAAAAATATGTATCGGAACCTGTTCTGATATACAGTAGTTGTGTTTAATGCCAAGAAACCGAGTCCCACAGAAGAAAACTAAATGAAAAGAGCATATTACTCAAATAAAATTGACCAATTTTTAAATGATTCAGTTTCCAGTATAATTGGAGAATTGAGCATGAATCATAGCAACAGAAGTTTAGATGAGTTGCAAACTAATGCCTGGAAAAAGCAAATTGAAATACTTAAAGACCAACTAAATGGATTGCAAGGACAAATCTACTTTGAGTTTGCAATCCCAAGAATGGGAAAACGGGTTGATAATATTGTAATCATAGAGGATACTGCATTTATTATAGAGTTTAAAGTTGGCGACGGTGGATACGAAAAATATGCAATTGAACAAGTTATTGATTATACAATTGACCTGAAGAATTTCCATGAAGGAAGTCATTTTGTAAAATTAATTCCAATTCTTGTTGCAACAAATGCAGAAATCACAAGTAATGAACTTCAAGAAATAATTAATTATAAGACAGCTGCAAAATCGAATAAGAATAACCTACAAGATGTAATAAAGTCTTTTCTAAATGGGAATGATAATCTAATTGATGTTGACTATTGGGAAAACTCAATTTACAAACCTACTCCGACTATTGTTGAAGCTGCTCAAGCTCTGTATAAAGGACATAATGTAAATGAAATTACTCGTTCTGATTCAGGAGCAATAAATCTTTCAAAAACTGCCACTTGTATAAATGAAATTGTAGAACATTCAAAAACTTCAAAATCTAAATCAATTTGTTTTGTAACCGGCGTTCCTGGTGCCGGTAAAACTCTTGCAGGATTGAATATAGCAAATGAACGAATGAATACGGACGAAGATGAGCATGCTGTTTTTCTTTCGGGAAATGGACCTTTAGTTGATGTTTTAAGAGAAGCATTAACAAGAGATGAAGTACAAACGGCTAAGGAATCCGGAGAAAACAAGACAAAGAAACAAGCTGCAATTAAAGCAAATGCTTTTATCCAGAATATTCATCACTTCAGAGACGATAATTTATTATCTGAAAAAGCTCCAATAGAAAAAGTTGTTGTATTTGATGAAGCTCAGCGAGCATGGACTATGCAACAAGCAAGCTCATTTATGAAAAGAAAAAAAGGAATTGAGGACTTTAACATGTCTGAACCTGAATTCCTGATTGATGTAATGAATCGCCATGAGGACTGGTGTACAATAATCTGTTTGATTGGTGGTGGCCAAGAAATTAATACGGGAGAAGCAGGATTAGAAGAATGGATTGTAGCTTTGAAAGAACATTATTCTGAATGGGAAATTCATTATTCGAATTTAATAACTGAGAATGAAAATTATTTAAAACAAACTGAACTTAAAGATTGGTTAACTATCAATGCAAATATCCAAACGGATTTACATTTAGCCGTTTCCGTAAGGTCATTTCGCTCGGAAAAACTCTCGGATTTTATTCACGAACTATTAGATTTAAAAAAGGATTCGGCAAATAGACTATACAATGAATTAAAACATGATTACCCTATTGTTTTAACTCGAAATTTAGAGCTTGCAAAACAGTGGATTAAGAACAAAGCAAAAGGAACGGAACGAGTTGGACTTATAGCTTCATCTGGTGCTCGTCGATTAAGACCTCATGGAATTGATGTGAAAAATGAAATAGAAGCAGCAAATTGGTTTCTAAATGACAATGAAGATATTCGGTCTTCATATTACATGGAGGACATTGCTACAGAGTTTGATATTCAAGGACTTGAAATTGATTGGGCGTGTGTCGCTTGGGGTGCAAATTTTCATTTAAATAGTACAACTTGGAAATATCAAAATTTTAAAGGGACTAAGTGGCAGAATATTAATAAAGAGATTGATAAGAGTTATTTAAAAAATACATACAGAGTTTTGCTTACAAGAGCGCGTCAAGGCATGGTGATTTTTATACCAGAAGGCTGTGCTTCAGATAAAACAAGACCAAATGAATTTTATGATAATACATATAAATATTTAAAAAAATTAGGAATTGAAGAAATAAAATAAAGCACTAAACACATCAATGGCTAAAAAAGCATAGCGGGTTCGGTGGTTCGCATCGTGCTGATTTCCGAACCGATTGTCTTGACCTACGGTCTGACAATCTAGCCCGAAAATCCGCTACGACTTTTTAGCCCAACCGTTAGCGGCAATTAAAAAATATATTATGGCAAAAAAAGAAAATAAAGACTGTTTCATCATTATGCCTATAAGTGATGTTGACGGATACGACAAAGGACACTTTAACAGAGTATATGAGGACATAATAAAACCAGCAGTTGAGAATACTGAATTTGAAGCAACTAGAGCTGATGAAGTGAAGGAAACAAACTTTATTCATCTTGATATTCTAAAAAAATTAATAGATGCTCCTATTGCCATATGTGATTTAAGTACCCGAAATCCAAACGTTCTATTTGAATTGGGTATAAGACAAGCCTTTGATAAACCTGTAGTTCTAATTCAAGAAAAGGGAACTCCTAAAATTTTTGACATTGGTCCTTTGAGATATTTAGAATATTCAAAAAGCATGAAATATCATGACGTCCTTAAAACTCAATCTGAACTAACGGAAGCATTAAAAGCAACCAAGGCAGCTGAGGGGAAACAAGGGAATATTAATTCTATTGTTAGACTTATGGCTCTTAGTAATCCTGCCACTATTCCTACTATTGATGGAGATAACAAAGAAGCTTTAGCAATCGACATACTCCAAACCCAGTTGAATGATTTGAGGCATATGATGGAAATCTCAATGATGAATAATGGAAGAAGACAATCCAAAGGCAGTATGTCATCAATTGAATATGAAAGAATCTCAAACAAACTAGAAAAACTAATCAGTTCAAAGAGACGAATGCCTCAAGGCAGTGTAGAAAAAGAGCTCCATATCTTGATGCGAGAAACAGAGGAGGTAACAATGCATTGCGAGGACAAAACCGAACATAGAATGTTTAGATATTTAATGGAGCGAATTCATAGAGCTATGAACGAAATATTTGAATAATAAAAGCCGCTAACACCGTGTATAGTGCATACCCTTCGGGATACGCACCATACCCAAACCGTTAGCCACAAGTAAAACAAACATTAATCAATATAACTAACGGTCATGAAAAAATTAAAAATTGTAAGTATGTCAAAGTATTTACCTCAAAAAATCGAAAGCAAAAAACTTGAAGAAGAATTTGGAATTCCACTTGGATGGTCTGAGAAGTATTCGGGTGTAAAAACCAAACATTGGGTAACGCACGAAACTAACGCATTTATGGGAGCAAAATGCCTTACCTATGCTCTCAAAAAAGCAAACTTAAAAATGGACGATTTAGATTTAATCATTAGTGCAAATGCAACCTATGATTATCCAATTCCTCATCAAGCACCATTAATTAAAAAAGAGCTAAATGACTACGGAACGCAAGTCCCTTGTATTTCAATTGATACTACATGTTTGAGTTTTGTTACAGCATTAGATATTGCGAGTTACCTTTTAGATGGTAAAAGATATAGTAAAATCGCAATAATTTCATCAGAAATTTCTTCAAAAAACCTTAATCCAAAAGATTTTGAAACATTTACATTGTTTGGAGATGGAGCGAGTTGTGCTATTGTAGAATATACTGAAAATGATGAATCATTTGTGTATGGTGCTCATATGATGACCAAAGAAGAAGGTGCTGAAGAAACCATTGTGAAAGGTGGGGGCTTAAGATTTCATTTCAAAGATTATGCTTACAACCCTGAAGACTATAGTTTTAAAATGAAAGGGAAAAATCTATTGCGATTGGCAAAAAAATACATTAGACCTTTTATTGAAGATTTGTTTGTTAAGTGTGGGGTTACCGCTAAAGATATAGATTTTTTCATACCGCATCAGGGAAGTAAAATGGGGCTTTTTCTTTTTGAAAAAATATATCCTGAATTTAAAGGAAAAGTAGCTAATAACCTTAATACTCATGGCAACTGTATAGCGGCTTCGATACCAATGGCTCTATATGATGCTATTGAGGATGGGAAAATTTGCAGAGGAAATACCATTGCATTAGCAGGTACTTCTGCAGGGTTTTCAATTGGTGGAATTGTCTTAAAATATTAGCACTATGAAACACTTCATATATATACTATTTATAGCTATTACAAACTTCCTTTGTGCTCAAAACCATCAGACATTAAGAGGGATTGTTTTAGATAGTGATATTAAAACAGGTATTGCTTACGCAAATGTATATGTGTTAGACTCATTGAATATTGGAGCAATTACAGATGAAGCAGGGAAATTTGAACTTGAAAATATACCAACAGGAAGACATCAAGTCCGAGTTTCTTTTTTGGGTTATAAAACAGCAATCTTGCCAATTTTAATAAAATCAGGAAAATCAACCTATGTAGAAATAGAATTAACCTCTGATATAAAAGTATTAGAAGAAGTTGTGATTACAGTAAATAGATATGATAAAAGAAAAGCCCAAAACAGTCTTGCTATTACAAGTGCCCGTACATTTTCCATAGAGGAAACAGAAAAATATGCGGGAAGCCTTGGCGATCCAGCTCGGATGGCACAAAATTTTGCAGGAGTATCAAGTGCAGGTGACAGCAGAAATGATATCGTAATTAGAGGAAACACCCCTTTTGGCCTTTTGTGGAGAATTGATGGAATTGATGTAACAAACCCTAATCATTTTGGTGCCAAAGGAAGCACTGGAGGACCTGTTACTATTCTGAATAATAATCTATTGACAAATTCAGATTTTTTTACAAGCACATTTCCTGCAGAATACGGCAACGCTTTTTCAGGGGTCTTTGATTTGAAAATGAGGAAAGGAAATTCATCGGATTTTGAAAAAACATTTCAAATAGGATGGAACGGAATAGAATTTGGATTAGAAGGGCCTATCTCTAAAGAAGAATCCTCTTTTATTATGGCTTACAGATATGCCGATTTAAAATTATTTGAGAAGTTTAATTTTGATATTGGGGTTAATGGTGTTCCAAAATATCAAGATTTAACCATTAAAACAGACTTTCAAACAAAAAAAATCGGTGATTTTTCTTTTGCCGTAATCGGAGGGTTGAGTAATGTAAAAATTGAAAGGGGAGAGATTGGGCAAAACGCTTATGAAGCACTCTGGGATGTTGATACAAAAAACGATAAAATAATTACGTACTTGAGTCATAAGATAAAATTGAATGAAAAATCAAGCATCAAAAGTTATGTTTCCTATAGTAAAGATAAAAATAGAATTGTTCTCGACTCCGTCCAACAAAACATGTCCAAATTTTTATTTACCTCATTTGATGAAACGGATTTTTTCACCTCTTTTGGTACAAGATATAGAAAAAGAATTAACTATAAAAACATTGTAGATGCAGGCGTGAGAATTTACAAACAAGGAATAAAATATATAGACAGTACCCATGTCAATTCCGTAAATGGCAAACCAATTTATTACGTTTTTTCAGATGCCAAAGAGAAAAGTCTTTGGCAAACACAATTTTTCATCCAATGGAAGCATAATTTTTCCGACAACATATTTTCTTCAATTGGCATAAACTACAATCGCTTGTATTTTAACAAAACACATTCCTTTGAACCAAGATTAGGTATAAGCTATATTCACAACAAGCATAGATTGGGGGTTGGCTATGGACTTGTTGGCAAGGCATTGCCCTTCATAACCTATTTTACCAGAGAAGAAAATACAGGGTTGTTAAAAAATTATAATCTTTCGTACATAAACAGCCATCAATTTACCGTTTCGGACAATATTCTAATTTCTCCAAATTTTCGAATAAAAATTGAAGCATACTTTCAAAATTTGTTCAATGTTCCTGTAGAAATAGAAAGTTCTTATTTTTCCTTAATCAATTTTGGATCGGAGTTCTTTCAAGAACGACCGGACAATCTAGTAAGTAGTGGAAAAGGCAAAAACTATGGCATGGAAATTACTGTTGAAAAATTTTTAAGTTTCAACTGGTATCTTCTTTCCACTCTATCACTATTTAAATCAAAATATTTAGCCTCTGACAAAAAATGGAGAAATTCTCAGTTTGACAACAATTATATTTTTAACTTATTAGGAGGGTATGAAATTTCATTGAACAACAAATCTGTCTTTCAAATCAATAATAAATTAACTCTTGCAGGAGGTAATCCTCTGAAAGAATACTTATTAGATGGTAGCATAGACCAAGAAAATGTCTTTACTCGAAGAAGCAAAAGTTACTTCAGAAATGACGTGCGTTTTTCTTTTATCAAAAACCATAAAAACAAATCACATGAGTTAAGTGTTGATTTTCAAAATATCACTAATACAAAAAACGAATACGTCAGAAATTATAATGAAGCTACGCAAAAAGAAGAAATAAGCTATCAAATGGCTTTTCTTCCAATTATAAGTTATCGTTTAACATTTTAAATCGTAAAAATTATGAAAACAGGGCATCTATCCATTCTGATTATTTTTCTGTCATTTAACTTATACAGTCAAGAACAAATTATAGGAAAATGGCTTCCCGAAGATAAAATGGGGCACATAGAAATTTACAAAACAAATGAGAAATATTATGGGAAAATTGTTTGTATTGTTGACCCAATTAACTCAAAAACTAGCCAACCTTGGAAAGACAAATTGAATCCTGACAAGTTAAAACGTGAAAGAAATATCTTAGGAACAACCATGATGTTTGATTTTGAATATGACAACAAAACGAGAGAATTTGTAAAAGGAAGATTGTATGATGTAAGAACAGGAAGGACTTATAAAGGAAAAATGTGGCTAGATAATGGGAATTTGATTTTAAGAGGCTATTGGTTGTTTTTTTATAAAACTGAGAAATGGATTAAAGTTGAAAATACCTGTGGCTAACACAGGCTAAAACGGCATTAAAACACCGTTTAGCCTAACCGTTGGCAATAATATCATAGAAACAAATGAACAAAATATTTTTACTGTCACTACTAATAGCAATTAATACAACTTTTGCTCAAACGAATTCATTCTCAAATAAATCATTTGCAGCAGATTCTATTTTTCAATCATATTGTAATCCTAAAGAGCCTGGAATGGCTATCGGGATTGTTCAAGATGGAAAAGTTATCTATAAAAACTCGAAAGGAATCGCAGACCTTTCAAATCGCCTTTCAATAAATGATTCAACATTATTTAATATTGCTTCTGTTTCCAAACAATTCACAGCTCTTATGGCTTTTATGGCAGAGCAAGAAGGAAAATTAAAGCTAAGTGATGACATTAGGCAGTATCTACCAGAATTAAAAAATATACCAAATAAAATCACAATTCAGCAACTTGCCAATCATACTCACGGACTACCAAATTATTCCGACTTGACCGCAATGATGGGGTTTGACTTGGCTACTCCAATTAGTAATGAGCAAGCAGTCGAAACAATCTTGAGCGCAAAACAAGCAAATTTTAAAGCGGGAACGAAATATCAATATGGTAATTCAGGGTTTATACTTCTAGCTGAGATACTAAAGCGTGTTTACGAAAAACCCTTTCGGATACTTTTAAAAGAAAAGATTTTTGAACCACTCAATATGACTCGTACTTCAGTAGTTGACGACCCAAATATTATTGTAAGTAATAAAGCTATTGCCTTCAGAAAAAACGGTGAATTCTTTTCGGAACATATGAATAGACAAATGGAATGTGGCTCATCTAATATCCATACAACATTAGATGATTTCATAAAATGGAGCGTCAATTTTAAAAATTTGAAAGTAGGCACTTCAAGTCAGATTGAACGGTTAGCAACAAAAACAGTATCTATATCCAAAGATGGTGATTTGGGGTATGGTTTAGGTTATCTTACTGAGACATACAAAGGACTTAAAACTGTTTTTCATGGTGGTGGAACCGCAGGATATCGTGCATACATTTTACACGTTCCAGAACATAACTTATCCATTGTCACTTTAGGTAACAAAGAAAGTTTTGACGGATTACTTGTAATTAAGGACTTGTTGGAATTGTATTTAAAAGATTATATAGTAGAATCAATTCCAGTAAAGACATCATACTCTTCAAAGGAATTAAAGGAGTTTGAAGGAGTTTACAAAACTCAACCTGGTCAATATTGGACAATCAAGGCAGATGAAAAAAATCTTTACTTTGGAGATGATACTAATCCTCTACCTTTAATTGGTGATGGTAAATTTGAATTCCAGTATGTTCCAACTTCTTATCTCACTTTTCATCCTAATGCAATGGAGTTTAGGATAGCCGATTTCAACTATCATTATGAAAAAATAGATTTTAACCCCCCTATTTTGATTAGAAAAGAGTTAGAAAAATATGTGGGCATCTTTAAAAATGAGGAATTTAATACATACTATCAACTTCTAATAGTCGAGGATAATCTGATAGCTAAACATCTAACAAATGGAGAGATTACTTTGCGTCCATTGTCAAAAAATAGTTTTTATGCTGATTATCCCTTAGGAGAATTAACCTTTCAGTTAAACTCGAAAGGAAAAGTTGGTGGATTTATTTTATCGGGCACAAACCTTGATAACATAAGATTCATAAAGATAAATTAATACTATTGCCAACAATGGTAACCGTTGCACAAGCCGCCAATCGGCTAAAAACGGATCACTCTAAACCTCTTTAAGGGACCTTTTCCTTGCTGAATCAGTATTGAAATGTCCATTTTCGAGGGCTTAGTAAAGCTGAAAACAGGTCTAGGACAACACTTTTGACCACTATCCCCATAATAATTCTTGGTAAGGCTATAAAAAAATCCAAATCAAGCGCCCCTTTTAAGCGACGATAGAAATTCGTTTGGAGTACCCGATTACTTA
>JAHEGS010000194.1 GCA_024645005.1 Bacteroidota bacterium | reverse complement strand
GGTCTTTTAAATGCAACGTGGTGGTTATTTAAAGCGTCTCCAGTAATTAGCGCAGACGTCGAGCCATCTGCTAGTTCAAAACTCATATGTCCAGGAGTATGTCCAGGAGTAAGCAATGCCGATATGCCTGGTATTGGCTCATCTCCATCATCGAAAAATTCTATTTGATCTTGCAATGCTTCAAACCGTGTTTTAGCCCCGACCGCAGTTGTGCGCCTGCGATCATCGACTTTATTAACTGTTTCTGGATCCCACCAATAATCCCACTCAATCCTGCCAATATGATAAACTGCGTTGGGAAATAATAAATCATCAAAATCGTCGAGAACCCCCCAAATATGATCTGGATGTGCATGAGTAAAAATAACGTCAGTGATATCTTCCGCCGTGAGGCCCTGCTGGTTCAAGCTGTCTAATATAAAACCCATACCTTCCAAAAAATAAACACCAGCACCAACATCAAAGAGTATTTTCCGGTTGTCCATTTCCACCAGGGTGACATTACATTCCCGGATCAATTGGTCTCTTGAAAGAGAGAATTCATTTAGTATTGGCTCAAGTTCATTTTGTGGCATTGTATCGAAAGTCAGTCCTGCTGGAAGTGTATTACTTCCATCACTCACTGTTGTAATCTTTGCAGCTCCAAAGTTAACCTGCGTAGACGCAATACTTGGCATAGTTAGTGATAATGGCAGACAGGACGCAGCCTTTAGAAATGAACGCCTTCTAATAATCATAGTTTTTTCCAGAGCCAATAATATTCTCTATTTGGAATATGTTTGATAATTTTATCTTCAGCAAGTTATTTATTCCTATTTTCTAAAATAACCTCCTTGGGTCCCCTGAAGGCCCAACCTTGAAATTCAATTGGCTTTTTTAAATATACATTGGGAAAATGTGAAAAAAATAAAGGCAGTGCTACTTCTGCGATCAGAGTTTTAGATATCCACGAGCCTGCACAGAAATGAGGGCCAGCACCAAATGCAATGGATGGGCCGTTATCTCTTGAGATATCAAAGTAATCTGGGTTTTCAAATATAGCCTCGTCCCGATTTGCTGATCCGAACATGAAAAAGATCATGTCATTTTCATAAAACTCAACGTTTTTATAAATAAATTTTTTTGCTATGCGTCTTGGAGACATACCAATTGGAGACATCCACCTTGCATATTCTTCGAACGCTTGAAGCCATGTTTTTGTGCCCGATATGATCATTTCTAGTTGAGATCGATTTTCTAGTAAGGTTCCGATCGTTCCTGCAATAGCATCGCGTGGTTCATTTTGACCCCCAGAGATGGCAAGTTTTATGTTCGCTTTTATTGCTTGAATAGACATTCCTGCTTCCAGTTGGCTGGAAAGTAGAGAAGGTGCGTTATGTAGTTTAGGGTTTTTCAACTGTGCATCGATGTGCAAATCAATTGATCGAGTACAATCATCACAATCTTTTGCTATCACTGGGTCACTAATGTAGTTAGAGCAACCATCAATCATCCCTTGGCTCACCCGATCCATTTCCATCCATTTCATCTCACTCAAACCTGTAATAAGTTTCAAAGCTTCAGCTGATACTTGTGTGGAGAATTCAGAAACAATCTCTAATTCTTTTTTGTGTCTGAGGTGGCTTAAAATTTCATTCGTTTTGTCTACGAATTGATCTCTCCAAAAGTTTTTTACTGTTTTTGGAGAGACTGTTGGGAAAATCGCTTTTCTTTCTGCCATGTGCGTGGCCCCGTCTTTTCGCATCATATTTTGGCCCATCAGCTTGGTCATTAGCCCATTAGGTTGTACAGAGGAAAATATCTCAATATTCTTCTCACAGATAAAAATATCCCGATGCTTTGAAAATAGCGTTGCCTTCAGCTGCGGCACGTAGGTAATTGGGAAATTACTGCGAAGTAAATCAAGGACTGGATATGGATCAAAGCTGAAGGTTGCGAGATCGATATCTTGAATGGGTGCAGAACTCATAATGGCTCCTATAAATACGAGTTAATATCCAAATTCATTCGAGCATTCTTCATAAGATAAGTCTGGTTTATATT
>JAHEGS010000030.1 GCA_024645005.1 Bacteroidota bacterium | reverse complement strand
GAAAATTCCCAATTCAATCCGTCATTCGTGTACCTACCGGTGCCTATGGTGGTGGCGGTCCATATCATAGTGGCACCAACGAATCTAGCATCTTGCCTATTAAAGGAATCAAAATTGTATACCCAAGTAATGCAGCTGACATGAAGGGCTTGATGAAGAGTGCTTTCTACGACCCAAATCCGGTCGTTATGTTTGAACACAAAGGTATATACTGGAGCAAGGTGCCTGGAACAGAAGGTGCAAAAACCATCGAACCAAGTAGTGATTATATGATTCCGCTCGGTAAAGCTCGCATCCATCTTGAGGCGGACCAAACCCGAATCAACAATGGAGAAACATTAGTCATTATCACCTATGGAATGGGTGTTTGGTGGGCAACCAATGCAGCTAAAAGATTTGAGGGTCAAATTGAAATACTCGATTTAAGAACATTAAGTCCATGTGATGATGAAGCTATATATGCTTGTGTTAAAAAGCACAATAAAGTTATTGTTCTAACCGAAGAAACCCTCAACAATTCATTTGCTCAAGCGATTGCTGGAAGAATTCAGGAACACTGTTTCCAAGACCTCGATGCTCCCGTTAAATGTATAGGATCAAAAGACCTGCCTGCTGTACCCATGAATGTTGAACTTGAAAAAGCCATGCTACCCAACGAAGAAAAAGTAGCTGTAGAAATTCAAAAACTTTTGGACTACTAACCTATCGGAGGTTGTCTAACATATTGACTACTAATCTCTCCAAGTTATATTTTTCTTGCCATCCCCAATCGGTTCGAGCAATGTGATCATCGATAGTCTCAGGCCAACTATCTGCTATTTTTTGACGATGATCTGGATGGTATGATATTTGAAATTCAGGAATATGTTTCTGTATCTCTTGGTATAATTCCTCGGGGTTGAATGAGACTCCAGCAATGTTGTAGCTACTTCCAATCTTAATTGAGTTTGAGGGAGCATCCGTTATTTCCATCGTAGCTCTTACCGCATCTTCCATGTGCATCATAGGAAGTGTAGTTTGTTCATTTAAAAAACAATCGTATTGTCGATTCTTTAATGCTTGATGAAAAATATCAACTGCATAATCCGTGGTGCCTCCTCCTGGAAGCGACTTCCAACCGATCAGACCAGGGTAGCGAATCGAACGAACATCCAAATTATACCGATTAAAATAGTATTCACAATAACGTTCACCAGCAAGTTTGGTGATACCATAAATGGTATTGGGTTCCAAAATGGTGCTTTGAGGAGTATTGACACGTGGTGTAGTTGGACCAAACACCGCAATAGAACTAGGCCAAAATATTCGTTTTACTCCATGTTCCAAACAAGCATCAAAAATATTGAAGGTGCCATCCATATTGAGTTCCCATCCAAACTTGGGATTTTCTTCGGCCGTAGCACTTAATAAAGCCGCAAGATGATAGACAATATTTGGTTTGTGTGTGCTGAATACTTCTTTAATCTGTGCTTTATCTAAAACATTTAAATGGACAAATTCACTATTTGAAAAGACCGCGTTGTTAGACGTTTTTATGTCACTTGCAACTACTTGATTGCTTCCATAACTATTTTGAAGATTCTCTACTAACTCCGAACCCACTTGACCACAAGCACCTATTACTAAAACTTTATCCATCATCAATTTCTATGGAACAAATGTACTAAAACCTAACTCACTTTAATGCCACTTCTTCTCACCCGCCAATACTTCGATATCCAAATGGTTTTCAAATGGGGGGATTGGGCATGAATAATTAGAATTATAAGCACAGTATGGATTATAAGCATAATTAAAATCCAATACCATGTTCTCTAAATCTCTTTCCTCAAAATCTAAAAATCTGCCCGAACCATAGGTTTGATTTCCATTTGTTTTATCCTTGAAAGGACAAAATAAATACTCAGGTTGCTCCACATTTTGATAGAGCGTCAATTCGAGTTTTTGATCTTGGATTGTAAAAAGCAATTGACCATACTTTCTATATTCAGGTAATCGATCAGTGTTGGTTTTCATTTTAAAAACCTCACCGTTTTTGATGGGTATAAATTGAGCCGGTATTCGATAAGATTCATCAGGCAAAAAATAATTTAGCTTTCCTTCAGTAGCGATGGATTCCTTAGGCAATACCTGATTAGATCCACTGTAAAATACCGCATCCATGCTATCTCTATGTCTAAGCACTTTTTGTGAATAAGGCGATTGTTCTTTCACATCAAAAGAAACGGACTCTGTTTTAGTTTCCCATTTTTGGGGTGAGTTACAGGCTATAATTAAAATCGCAAGTAATAAAGTCCCAATTTTCATTACTTATTAAACAATAAAAATGAGGCCCCGCAACTGATAAAATTATCCGGTGCATCATCGTTCAAGCCAAAACCACCTGTCAAGTCCAATTGAAAATTGTCATTCACCAAATACGTAAATCCACCATTCACGAGATGCAATTCCTCACCATTATTTGTAAGAAACCCGTAAGGCTCAATATAACAGTTGAGTTGATCTGTTATCGCATAACCAAATGCGAGTGTATAGCCCGTTGTCGGATTAGGAGACAAGCCATCCCAATTAATCCCGTATTGAGCAGCTACACCGAACCGTTCCGTAATTTGATAACTTACTGGAAATAAAAGCTCGGATGCTACTTTTTGATTATCCACCTTAAAATCTCCAGATGATAAATCAGGAACATACAAATGGCCTAAAAAACCTATGCTTATTTTGTCTGTTTTGTACAAATTCGTCTTAAATCCTACAAACGAGGTTAAGAACCCACTAGTAACTGAACTGAAACTAGAATCTACACCTCCTTGAATTAATCTCTTTTGTGTTTCTTCATTCTGATTATTCGCCCAATTAAAACGAAGCTCAAGGTGTTCAAGCAACCCATATCTTATCAGCGTTGTATTCAAGGTCAAATTCTGATATTCAAAAGAACCTCCTAAATTTTCAATTTTATCATTTTCCATAATGAACCCCGTTTCCACTTGCAAAGCACCTTTGGGAACCGTATTTGGACTTTCAGTAAAATCAGGTCGATCTGTTTCTATTTGTGCAAACGCTCCAAAATTGCCAAATGCTAATAAAATTAATGTTATTTTTTTCATATGAGATTGCGAATATAATTCGATTCTATCCTTCAGCTAAAATGAAACTATTGTGTTTTCGTAACTGTTTGGCCTAACTTTCAGTTATTTCGCAACTTTAATATTCTATTTAAATTCATTCAAAACAGGTAGTGCTTTATTATTAAAGTCAAATAATGCCTGATTTTCCCATGCTGATGCGTCTGTTGCTTGATTTCCTTTCCACGCAATTAATTCTGCACCCCAATAACAAAATCCAATTCCTTTTTCTAGTTCTTGTGTGATTCCTTTTAAGTCTCTAATATATTTATGTTGACCTTCAATTGTTGCCGGATACTCAGGCAAAATTAACTGTTCGTTTAACCCTACAATATTGTTAGTCCAATCATTCCACTCAAGTGTAAAAGGGTATGCTGTTTCAGCTATAATAATTTGTTTGTTAATTGACTCACTCAAACTTTGCATGCTAGTTTTGAGCTTATGGAGTGATTTCCCGTGCCAAATAGGGTAGAATGATAAACCTATTATGTCATAATCAATCGTTTTTAATTGATTGAAAAAAAAATCTGCATGTTCAAAACCAGCAAAATGCAACATTATTTTACAATCCCTTGAATTACTCCTTACTGCATTACACCCTTCTCGAAGTAGTTCCACAAATTGATTGTAGTTATTTGAAATGTTTCCATGAGGATGAAGAATGCCAGAATTTATTTCATTTCCAATCTGAATATAATTTGGTTTTAATTCATTAACCACTCGATCTGTATAACTGTAGACACTGTCTTTTAATGTCTCAAAGTCCAATTCTTGCCATTGATGGGGTATTTGTTGAGAACTGGGGTCCGCCCAAGTATCTGAATAATGAAGTGTTAGCCAAATTTTAAATTCCATATTTCTTAGGGTTTCCGCAAATAATTTTACCTCGTTAAATCCAGAGTGATTATCAACTGAATCCACCCATACTCTTAATCTAATAGTATTAACCCCGTTTTCTTTTAATATGGATAAAAAGTTTTGTTTATTTCCGTCCAAGTTATAGAAGGTTTGATTAGTAAGGGCTATTTCTGGATAGCTGGAAATATCTACAGCAGCAATGAATTCACTATTTGTTTTCTGCAAATTGTCATTGTACAATTCTTCTTTTTTACAAGAGTAAAATGTTAAAATTATAATAATAAATGCAATAGTTTTTTTAAATAACCGCTTTAATACATTAACCTCAACCATATTTATTATTTAAATAAAAAACATCTAAATATACAATTAAAATCAAGCATTAAAATGTAAAACAACTAAGCCTAACATAAATGATGAATTTAAAAGTTCGATAAGTATCCTAAAACCGTCCTTCCAACATCAACAAAAATGCATATTCCATGGCTGTTTCTTTGAGTGCTTCAAAACGCCCACTTGCTCCACCGTGGCCGGTTTCCATATTGCAATCCATAATCAAAATGTTATCATCTGTTTTATACTCTCTCAGCTTAGCTATCCATTTTGCTGGCTCCCAATACTGTACTTGACTATCATGTAGGCCTGTAGTAATAAGCAAATTAGGATATGCTTTTCGTCCTACATTGTCGTATGGAGAATAGCTTTTGATGTAATGATAAAATACTTCTTCATTGGGATTTCCCCATTCATCATACTCTCCAGTGGTCAGAGGAATAGACTCATCGAGCATCGTAGTCACAACATCGACAAAAGGAACAGCTGCAATCACCCCCTTCCATAAATCGGGTCTCATATTGATGACTGCTCCCATTAATAAACCTCCTGCACTTCCTCCCATCGCATACAATTTTTGGTTGGAAGTATAGCCCTGCTTAATCAAGTGCTGACCACAATCAATGAAATCGTAAAATGTATTTTTCTTATGAAGTAATTTACCCTGATCATACCACCGTCTGCCCAAATCTTCACCACCCCGAATATGTGCGATTACGTAGATAAAACCTCGATCCAACAAGCTCAATCTGACCGAACTAAAATACGGATCCAATGAATGCCCATATGAACCATACGCATAAAGAAGTAGAGGTGCATTTTTTGGTATTTCTAATTCGTTAGTTTTTTTATAAACCATGCTCATAGGGACTTGTTCTCCATCTCTAGCCTCTACCCAAATTCGTTTACTTTCATAGTTAGACTCATCGTATCCACCTACTATTTTTTGCTGTTTTAATAAGGTTTTTTCTTGTGTGTTCATGTCATAATCAAACACAGAGCTAGGTGTCGTCATACTGGTGTAGCCAAATCTCAAAATGGGAGTATCAAACTCTGGATTTATGCTTGTCCAGCAATCATAAGTCTCCGAATCAAAATTCATGTAGTGCTCTTCAGCTGTTTTTTGATTGATTATTCGAATAAAATTTTGACCTTTAGTTCGTTCTTCCACGACCATATGATTTTTAAATAACTCTATTCCCTCAATCAAGGTCTCATCTCGATGAGGCATCACTTCTTTCCAAAAGTCTCGCGAAGTATTCGTCTCATGGGTTTGCATTAATCTAAAATTTTGAGCATCCCAATTAGTCAACACATACCACTTATCTTCAAAGTGAGTAATACCATACTCGAGTCCACGAATACGCTCTTGAAAAACAGTAAAATCCTCATGTGGAGTTCGAGCATCTATGTACCTAAACTCAGAAGTAATATTAGCTCCCGAAGTAATGATGATGTATTTCATACTTTTACTTTTATAAACCCCACAATTAAAGGTATCGTCTGCCTCATGATACCTCAATTGACTTTCGTAATTGAATACATTATAAGAGAATATTTTGGCTGAACGAAGCGACTTTTCTTCTTTTTCCGTGTAAAAAAGGGTCTCATTATCCTCTGCCCAAGTAGCCCCTCCAGTAGTCCTTTGAATGGTTACATCTAAGAGTTTTCCCGACATCAAATCTTTCACTTTTAGTGTGTAGATTCTTCTACTCACCGTATCTTCTCCGTAGGCTAAAAACTGATTATTTGGGCTCACACTCAAACCACCAACAGCGTAATATGAATGTCCCTTTGCTAATTCGTTGACATCCAGTAAAATTTCTTCATCACCCGAATTTTCAAATTTATCTCCACCCGCTCTTCTACAATGAATGGGATACTCCCCTTCTTTGACAAATCGAGTATAATACCAATAGCCATTTTTTTTGTAGGGTACAGATTCATCATCTTTTTTTATACGTCCTACTATTTCCTCATACAGCTCTTTTTGAAGGGATTCTGTTGGTTTGAGAACGGCTTTACAATATGCATTTTCTTGGTTTAGGTAGTCCAAAACCTCTTGATCTTCCCGTTGGTTTAACCAAAAATAATCATCTATACGGGTGTCTTCATGAATGGTTAATTCCTTAGGTATTTTTTTCGCTTTAGGCGGGTGCATGGTTGCAATGATAACGATATCCAAAAAAAAACACGGGGTTTCCCAACCCCGTGTCTAATTATGAAAAACTTTGTAAATAAAATCTAAAATCATTACAACCAATAAATCTTAGACTATTCTTTACAAAACAAAGATAGACTTCTTCCATTCGTCAAACCGGTTATTTATGATATAAATCATAATTGCGTATGATTTTAACTCGTAAAAAAATTAAATTTATAAAAACGTTCGTTTAATTACATTTGTTTCGTTTAAAATCGTGCTTCACTATATCACATACCTCAAAGATGATAACGCTCCATGGGTTACGTTTGTGCATGGTGCAGGGGGTAGTAGTAGCATATGGTATAAGCAAATTCGAGATTTTAAGTCGGACTATAATGTACTGCTGATTGACCTTCGAGGCCACGGAAAATCTAAAAAACCCATCTACGAAAAGTTAAAATCGTATTCTTTTGATACCATCGGTGATGAGGTAATCGATGTATTGGACCACCTCAAAATTACTTCGACCCATTGGGTCGGAATTTCATTAGGCACAATCATCATTCGAGAGTTATCTGAACGTTTTCCCGAACGCAGTAAAAGTATGATTTTGGGTGGTGCTATCATGAAGATGAACCTACGTGGACAAGTACTTATGAGACTAGGTGTCCTGCTAAAATCAGTAGTCCCCTACCTCATGCTTTATCGTTTTTTTGCTCATATCATCATGCCTAAACGATCGCACAAGGAGAGTAGAAGCCTGTTTATTAATGAAGCCAAAAAACTATACCAAAAAGAATTTCAACGTTGGTTTACATTAGTGGCTGAAATTAATCCCTTACTTAAATTGTTTCGCATCAACGATCTACCTATCCCAACCTTATACATTATGGGAGCCGAAGACCATATGTTTTTGCCCAGTATAAAAAAACTAGCGGGTCATCACAAGCACTCTCAACTTCATATTATACCAAGTTGTGGACATGTGGTCAACGTAGAGAGACCCCTTATTTTCAATCAAACTAGCATTCAATTTTTAAAAACCATTGGCTAATCATTCTCTTTTTTTAATTCCTAATTTCATCGGTGAATTTTATAAAGATTACCTCCCAAAACGAACGTTAGATTATATCTACACCCTTCGTCATTTTATCGTTGAACGTGAGCGAACAGCCCGAGCATTTTTAAAAGCCATTGATCATCCCATAGCTCAAAGCGAATTTGAATTTATGGAACTCAACAAACATGATAACTATGCTGGATTTAAGCCTTTTTTTAACACCCATATTCAAGATTTTTCAATAGGGGTATTGTCTGAAGCTGGACTTCCAGCAATTGCTGATCCTGGAAATGAAATTGTAAAATACGCTCACCAAAAAAATGTTAAAGTAATCCCATTATCAGGTAGTTCCTCTATTTTTTTGGCCCTCATGGCGAGTGGGTTTAATGGTCAAAATTTTCAATTTAATGGCTACCTCCCCATTGAATCTAAAGAGCGAATAAGTAGTCTTAAAGATATGGAATATCGGTCTAGAAAAACGACACAAATTTTCATGGAAGCTCCCTACCGAAACAATCCATTTTTGGAATTTTTAATTAAAAATTTGCAACACTCTACCCGACTCTGTGTAGCCGTTGATCTAGAAAAAGAAGGAAAAGAGACCATCATTTCAAAACCCATAAAAGACTGGAAACCCAATGAAATTGAACTTCACAAAAAACCTTGCATCTACCTTATATCAGGCTAATCTGTGAGCCTTCCGTCGATAATTTCTTGCACGCATTCTGGATTCAATAGTGTAGATGTGTCTCCCAATTTATCCAATTCATTTTCTGCAATTTTTCGTAATATTCTACGCATGATTTTCCCACTTCGTGTCTTGGGCAACCCATTGGTAAACTGAATTTTATCTGGTTTTGAAATGGGTCCAATGGTGCCGGAAACTAATTCGTTAATTTCTTTTTGAAGTGAGGGAATAGCTGAATCATCAAATTCCCCTCGCGGTGTGATATATGCATAAATTGCATTGCCTTTTATCGAATGAGGATATCCTACAACTGCACTTTCTGCTACTCGAGGATGCTCATTAATTGCATTTTCAATTTCGGCTGTACCGAGATTATGCCCACTAACAATTACAATGTCATCTACTCTTCCAGTAATTCGGTAATTTCCATTTTTATCTCGCTTGGCACCATCTCCAGTAAAATAGTTGCCTTCGAAGGCATTATAATAGGTCTCTTTAAATCGTTGATGATCTCCATAAATCGTTCGTGCCATGCTTGGCCAAGGGTACTTGATGCATAATTTCCCTTCAGATTCTTTTTCCTGAATTTCATTCCCCGAATCATCCATCAAACAGGGTTGAATACCTGGCAATGGCAACGTAGCAAATGTGGGAATATCCTCTGTAACACCCGCTATACTAGAAATCATGATACCGCCTGTTTCGGTCTGCCACCATGTATCTACAATAGGGCATTCTTTTTTACCAATATGTTCATCATACCACTGCCATGCCTCTAAATTTATAGGCTCACCAACCGTTCCTAGTGTTTTAAGACTGCTCAAATTATACGAATTCACAAAACTCAAATCACAACTTGCCAATGCTCGTATAGCTGTTGGTGCAGTATAAAAAATATTCACCTTATGTTTTTCGATAATTTGCCAAAATCGACCCATATCTGGATAACTCGGTACACCCTCAAACATTAAGGTGGTTGCTCCAGCACTTAATGGCCCATACAAAATATAGCTATGCCCAGTGATCCAACCAATATCTGCTGTACACCAATACACATCTCCTTGTTGGTACTGAAAAACATTTCTGAAAGAAAAATTGGTATAAACCATGTAGCCCGCACAAGTATGTACCATTCCTTTGGGTTTACCAGTACTGCCACTTGTATAAAGGATAAATAGCATATCTTCTGCATCCATTACTTCAGCGGGGCATTCATCATTGGCCTTGTTAAACTCATTGTGCCACCAAACATCTCTTCCTTCTTGCATGGTAATGTTGATGCCTGTTCGTTTCAATACGACCACTTGTTTTATGCAATCTGTATTTTCCAATGCCTGATCCGCTATCTCTTTTAATGGGGTGATTTTTTGTCCTCTATAGCCTCCATCTGCAGTGACGAGCATGGTACATTGAGCATCCAAAATACGATCGGATAAGCTTTTTGAACTAAACCCTGCAAATACCACTGAATGTATTGCTCCAATGCGAGCACATGCCAATACGGTATAAGCCAACTCAGGAGTCATGGGCATGTAAATACAAATTCGGTCACCCTTTTTAGCTCCAAGTGCCTTGAGCATATTGGCTGTTTTATTGACATTGATGGCTAAATCACGATAACTAATATGTTGTGCATCTTCATCTGGATTGTTTGGCTCAAAAATGATTGCTGTTTGATCGCCTATGGTATCCAAATGTCGATCAATGCAATTTTCTGTAATGTTCAATTGGGCTCCTTCAAACCATTTTATTGTGGG
>JAHEGS010000028.1 GCA_024645005.1 Bacteroidota bacterium | reverse complement strand
ACTTTACGATCTATCGCTGCGGGCAGTACATGCCCACCATTGTAATCGATGTGTTCGCCAATTAGATTGATGCGGCCAGGGGATTTTACAATGATGTCGGATTCATTGGTGTTCATGGTCAATGGTGATGTTTATTGGAAAATTAGTCTTTTTGAGCGCATTGAATGCGACAATGATAATAAACGTATAAGTATGAACTATTTTACAATTTTCAACTGTTGATTTAAAATACTAGAAAGTTTTTGTTTGACAGTGTTATGTTCAGCACTACTAGATAGATTATACCATTCGTGAGGGTCTTTTTTGTGATCATAAAGCTCTTCATTACCATTCGCATATTTAATATATCTATATCTTTTTCCTCTTACAGATAGGTGTTGTCGCTCAGGGAGTTGAGACCTCCAGCTTGCAATTACTGTTAATGCCGCATCAGGACCATCCCACGATTTGGTTTTAGGATTTTTTAAAAATGGCTCTAAACTGAATCCATCTAACTGGTTTTTTTCGTTTAGTATAAGGTTTGAAACATTGTTTCCTGTAAGGGTTAGTATTGTGGGATAAATATCTAGTAATGAAACCGGATGGTTTACTTTATTTCCTGCATTTGCGCTGTATTTTGGTGCTTTTATAATTAGTGGTACGCGTGTCGTTTCTTCCCACAGATTGTACTTCCATAGATATTTTTTTTCCCCTAAATTGTATCCGTGATCGCTAAAGAGAATAACAATTGTATTGTTGGCAAACTTCGAATTTTCTAATGCTTCAAGCAGTTCCCCAACACGATCATCAGCAAAAGCAACGCTTGCCAAATAGGCCTGTGTGTATTTTTTAAGTGCAAGCTCCTTTGATTCATATCCTTCAACTAAACCTATATATGCCTTTCTACCTCTTGACATTCCACCTTTCTTAAGGTTGTTGTTTTCTAAAAAAGTATCCGCATAATCTTCCTCTTTTATTTGTGACGTTTGAATCTTTTTTAATGGAAACATATCAAAGTATTTTTGCGGAACCACTAAGGGGGTGTGGGGTCTGTGAAGACCAATGGCCATGAAGAAGGGATCGCTGGCGTTCTCTTTTTCAAGCTTTTCCAATTGTTTTTTGGTCCAAATAGTACTTTTCTCATCCGTCATTAAATCTCTATCTGTATCATTTACATAACGAAATGGTTTACCTCCCCAGCTACCATTATACCATCCTTTTGCTCCAGGTGCATCATCAGAAGATGAAACTTCTGGGATGTCTGCCAAAGAGAAAAATGTTGCATCAAGAGCTCCTAATTCACGCATACCTTTTGGAGATGAGGGATGCGGAACTGATTTTTTACCATTAAATGCTATGGGGCCATAATCTTTTTTAATACCCATAAGGCTCCAAGCACCTTTTTTTGGGCTATGGAACACCTTTCCAGATTGCATACTAACATATCCGTTTGCAGTGAAAAACTCAGGAAGGGTGGTTGCTTGCGCCAACAAATCATTTTTCAACCAATTGGAGAAACCCCACATCCGAGAGCGCAATGGAGAAATGCCTGTCATAAAGCTTGCTCTGGATGGTTGGCATACAGGAACATTGGCATGTGCGTTTGTAAACAAAATACCTTCTTTAGCAAGCCTATCAATGTTAGGGGTTTTTGCCTGTGGATGCCCATCCAAAACACCCACATAATCATTGAGGTCATCCAAAACAATCATTAACACATTGGGTTTTTCTTGCCCAGTTAAGTTTGAGATATTAAAAATAAATAGAAAAAGTAATGCGTATTTAATCATGAGATTTACTTTGGATTCGTAACCACCATTTATCATTTCCAAGAGTTGGAAACACTCTGTCTTTAAGTTGTACATTCCACTTGTCCCACTCTTTTTGAATTTCTTGCACCTTTTTAGAATTAGAACCCTTGATGTTTTCTTTTTCTGAAACGTCTTTCTTTAAGTTGTAAAATTCTGTCTCTGCGTTTTTCTTTACTTTAAGTAACTTATAATCGGCATTAATGGCAGCCATCGCATTTTGCTCCCACTTGCGCCAAAACAAATATTCATGTGGCGCTCCTTTCTTTTTACCTGTCAAATATGGAATTATATTAACACCGTCTAGTGGTTTTTTTGGATTTGTTTTAATGTCTAAAATATCAACTATTGACGCCATAATGTCTAGTGACGAAACGGACTCTTCATAACTTGTATTTGCAGGAATTACGCCTTTCCACTGTATGGCAAATGGCACTCTTAAACCTCCTTCGTAAACACTTCCTTTAGTTCCTCTAAGCGGTGTATTTTGAGAAGCATTGTTATGTGCACCTCCGTTGTCAGATAAAAAAACTATTAGCGTATTTTCTTCGATTCCATTATCCTTAAGGGTTCGAAGTACATTGCCGACACCATCATCTACAGCACTAACCATAGCTGCATAAGTCTTTCTTTTTTTATCCTCGATGTCTGGGAATCTTGAAAGATATTTTTCAGTCGCATGCATAGGTGTATGTGGAGCGTTATAGGCGAGAAATAAGAAAAAGGACTGGTTATTTTCAGCTTGCTTGTTAATAAAGCGAAGGCCTGCCTCACTGAGTTCATCTGTTAAGTAGTCGGTTTTATAATCCTCAAATTCAAGTGTTTTATGATTTTCCCGTAGCTTGGTCTTATACCAAGCCCATTTTGACTTAACATTTTCAAGATTTTCTATAGTCAATTGATTCATAAAGTAATTATGCCCTCCAGATAAAAAACCATAGAAATAATCAAATCCTCTATTTAATGGGTGAAAATTTGGATGTGTCCCCAGATGCCATTTTCCAACGATGGCGCTTTTAAAGCCTTTGGTTCTTAATACTTCAGCTATTGTTTTTTCGTCGAGTGGTAAGCCAGCAATGTTATTGGCTGGGTCTATGGTTGGATTGGTAGTAAAGCCAAATCTATCTTGATATCTTCCAGTAATAAAACCCGCTCGGCTAGGTCCACAAACTGGAAATGACACATAACCATTAACTATATGAGCGCCGTTGTAAGCAATGGAATCAATATTTGGTGTAGGGATGTCTTTACAACCATTAAAACCAACATCTGCATAGCCCATGTCATCGGTCATGATAACAATCAAGTTGGGTTTGTTGTTATCTTGCTGAGCCGAAAGCAGCAAACCCGAGAACAAAAGAAATATTAAAAAAAATTTAGATTTCATGTTTATTTTAATATTTGATTAAGTTGATTTCGCAACATTTTTAGTTTTTTTCTATACTTTTTGTCATTAACCACATTGTACCATTCATAAGGATCTTTTTTGTTGTAATACAATTCCTCTTTGCCATTTGAATATCTGATATACCTGTAGTTTTTTGTACGCAATGTGTAATTCTGCTTTTCTTTTGGATATGTTAGTCCATAATTTCCAACCAGTGTCAAGGCATAATCTGGACCGACCCAATTTTTTGTGTTTGGGTTTTCTAAGAATGCGCGCAAGGAATACCCGCCTAGATTTCCTCCGGAATTTGATTTTTTGGTGCTGCCACTCAAGGCGCAATAGTCAATAAGCGTTGGAAAAATGTCTATCAACGAAACCGGGTGATTTACCTCACCCGTCACTTCGCTATTAGGGATGCGGACAATGTACGGAATACGTGTGCTTTCTTCCCAAGGAGAATTCTTAAATAAATGGTTTTTCTCACCTAGATGCCATCCGTGATCACTGGTTAAAATAACTATGGTATTTTTACTCAAGCCTGTCGATTCTAATGAGTCTAAAATTTTTCCAACTTGATCATCAACAAAAGTGATACATGCTAAATAGGCTTGCAGGAAATGTTTGAGTGCCAATTCCCTGTCTCCTCCATAAGAATCTACCAAGGTCTTTAATAACAATGGTCCTTTAAGATTTCCTCCTCTATAACCGTAGACTGTTTTCACATCCCCTTCTAGAGATAAATCCCCTTGAAAATTCTCTTTCCAGAAGGTATCCAACTCATCACCGTCAATCCATTTATCCAATTCAATTTCTTCAATGGGATACATGTCAAAATATTCGTCGGGGGCATGCAGCGGTGTATGAGGTCTTACAAAACCTATACCCATAAAAAAAGGCTTTGCTGTTTTGTTATTTGCAATTTTTTTGAACTTTTCAATGGCCCATTGAGCATGTAATTCTCCTTGAAGTAGGTCTCTGTCATCATCACTTTGAAACCTGTACGGCTTCTTGTCCCACCCATAAACCAAACCAACTTCACCGTGTTTTCCATTGGTGATGCCGCCTTCAGAAATGCGTCCGTATGAGCCATCAATGGTTCCTATTTGGCGGTAGGGGTCTGGTACGGTTGGCAACACACCTATTTCCTCACCATCAAAATAAAATGGTCCATAATTATGCTTAGGATTATTTCCCCATTCTTGCCAATGTTGTTGCGGCGCTCCATGTGTCAACTTTCCGGTACCTAAGGTTTGGTAGCCGTTTTCAACAAAATACTCCATCATGGTTTTATTGTGCTTAAGCACAGGTTGTTTTGACATGGGTGTCCAGCCAAAATCTCCAGAATCGTGCGGATAAACTCCTGTAAATAAACTGTTTCTAGAAGGTTGACAAACAGGTACGTTGGTGTGTGCATTGGAAAACTGCATGCCCGATGCTGCCAATCGGTCCATATTGGGTGTTTCTACATCAGGATGTCCGCCAAAAGCACCGATATAATCGTTAAGATCATCTGCCATAATCAACAACACATTTGGCTGTTCTTGTGATGTGCCTATAAAAGACAAAGAGATGAGTGAAAAAGCTACAATAAGTCTGAGCATGTCATTTTTTTATGGATGGTAAAATACAGTTACTCAAAATAAATAAAACACTGGAATAGTAAGGTGCTAAAAATTACCCATGATTTTGTGCTGGTTAACATATATTGGATGTATTTATAATTGCTTTATATAATCTATTTCAACCAAGTCGTTTTTCTTGCCACGAAAGCTAATTTTTAGCTTTGTCGTACCGCTCAAACTGGTGTTTTTGTTCATAAGAATCAAAACTTCTTCATAAGAAGAATTACCCGAATATTCTGCACTGCCCAAGTCACCATGATCATTTGCAACAAAAATTTTCAAGCTAGCGTTTGATTTCATTTTAATGGCAATGATTTTTTGATGATTGGTTTCTCTAATTTGTAGTCCTTCTTTATATATGGTGCCCTTTTTTCTGTCAAGTTTAAAATCCAGATAGCCCAAAGTACCCGCCAAATTGGAAGAAATATCTGTCGATCTCCAACCCTCGGTTTGCCAACCACCACAATCAAATTCAAAATAAAGAAGCCCATCATTTTGGTCTCTGTTGTTGGCTATTTCCCATCTGTCGGATAAGCCATCTCCATCTGAATCCACACGGTATTTCTCGTATTCTGGATTTACCCCTTCTCCCCATTTTTTTCCATCACCATTTGCTTTTAGAGATGCTATGGATTCTGAGTTTGAGCCCATGTCTCCTGAAGCCATCCATTGGTCTAGTAATGCCCGATGCTGTTCCAGTACATGTTGGTATTCCATATCGTTAGCAAGGTTAAAAACCATGGCTGAGTCTTCGTTGACATTGTATAATTCTTCAACGGGTCTTTCACCAAAATATATTTGCTGATGGGTATCCGAGAGTTTTCTGCTTTCATATAACTGTTGAAGATTACGTATGGCAGGTTTTGAATCTCTGTATTGCGGTTGTAAAAAAATACGGTCTGTTTTATAGTTTTTAACGTACCTAAATTGTTCAGTTCTAAGCGTTCTAACCCTGTCAATTGTATGATCTAATCGGTCTTTGTGTGCAGCAACAAATGATCGTGGTGTAAAGTTTTTTGAAAATAAATTTTGCCCTTCGTACCAATTTGGCACATCAGCACCTGCCCATGAAAGCGTTGTTGCGGAAAGGTCTAACACATTTACCAAGTCCTTTCTTATGCTGTTTTTTGGGACATATTTATCCGGTCCCATAACCACAAACGGCACATGCAATCCTCCTTCAGTGAGCATTTGTTTATGTCTTGGAAGGTGGTTAGCACCATGGTCTGAAAAATAAACCACAATGGTGTTTTGGTGCAGTCCTGTTTGTTCTAATGCTTCTAAAATCTGCCCAATAATTTTATCATCAACTCGAATCGCATCATAATGTTGCGCTACAATTTTTCTAAAAATTTCATTGTCTGGATAATCAGCAGGTACTGAAATATTATTAGGATCAACTCTGACACTTTTGTTTAAATAGTCAGTGTTGTTTTTACCTCCTCTCAATTGGATTTGTCCAAAAAATGGTTGCTTGTGAACCAATTCGGAGAAATCTGTACGTTTTTTGAGAGTATAATTGTACGTCTTGGCCATATCCCAAATAAAATTATAATCTGCCTTACCGTGGTTAAAGGTTGTATATCCATTTTCAATTAATATTTCAGGAAGTAATTTGTAGTCTTGAGGTAAAAATAAACGTGTCTCTTGGTTACGTGACGAGCGATGCTGGTGAGCACCAAATCGAATGGCAGATTGACCGACAATTAAAGCTGATCTTGTAGCTGAACACACAGGTGCTGGAACATAGGCCCTGTCAAAACGAACACCTGCCGCAGCTATGGAATCTATATTAGGTGTAGCTTTCGCATTTGTTTTATCTCCATAGCAACCCATCCATGGAGATGTATCTTCTGCATAAATCCAAAGTATGTTGGGTTTTTGAGCCTGTAAAAGTGATGTTTGGGCTGCAAAAACAATGATAAAAAAATAAAAAAATAAAACCCTATTCATTGGCATTTAAATTATCGGTTCTAAAAGATGAAACAGGAAGTCCATTCCTTCCAAAAAGCGTTGGTGACACACAGTTTTTGAATCCATAACGCACTGCTTTTGGATGAGGTACTTTTTCAGAAAAAACCCTGACTTTTTGATCTTTATGATAGGGACTCGTCATAACTGCATTTGCTGGATAAAACACCATATCAGTTCCTGCTATTTCAAAATTTTCTGAAGCATCTATGCTCCTATTCATGTGTACACGATCTGAAAAAGTTAAAATGATTTCTTGGTTTTCTATAAAGTAACTTGTTAATGAGGGTGATTTGAAATCATAACCACTTATGCCATAATCTTTAGCTAGTGCTATGTAGGACAGGCGCTTGCCAACCTCCCTTTTTTTTGAAGGATGGATTTGAGTGCAATCACCAACATCTAAAGTAACTACCATTTCTGTGTTTTTTAAGCTTTGACTGCTATTGAGCTGTGCTTCTCTTAAAAAAGCAGAATTGTTTTTTCCATAATTGAAAGGAGCAATTTGGACATAATTAAAAGGGAAATCTCCAATATTCCATTTTTTACGCCACGAAGTTACCATGGCATTAATGATATCTTCGTATTGCTCCGCATTATGACGGTTCGACTCTCCTTGATACCACAGAACTCCTTTCATTCCATAGCCAATGAGAGGATGTATCATGGCGTTGTATAACACACTTGGCGTTTGTTGTTTCATTTTGGCCATCTTTTCTGGTGATTCTAAGCCTAAATCGTTTAATGTGCTCGAGTCTGTCCATGCCTCTGCTGTAGAAGCACCCCAGGCTGTCACGATAATTCCAATTGGAACCTCTAACACTTTCTCAAGTTGTTGTGCAAAGAAGTAACCAACAGCACTGAAGGACCCTGATGTTGATGGGTCAGCTTTCTCCCACTTACCTTTTAGATTTTCCAAAGGCTTTAAACTTGTATTTTTCTGGACCCTAAAAAATCGAATTCTATCATTTTTTGAATTTACAATTGCATCCAGCCCGCCCTCAATGAAGTTACCATCTAACCCACCTTTAAGAGGTAATTGCATATTAGATTGCCCTGAGCATACCCAGACCTCACCAATCAATACCTCGTTTATTATAATAGTTGATGACCCCTTTATTGTAATCGAATGTGGACCACCTGCTACAGGAGTTGATAATTGCATCTTCCATTTTCCATTTTTTGATGTGGTTGTTTTGGCTGTCTCTCCCCATGAGCTGACAACATTAATTTTGGCACCAACATGATCTGTGCCCCATAAATAGATGTCTTTTTGTTGCTGTAAAACCATACCATCCCCAAAGACAGTACCCACTGTGGTTTGGGCTTTAGTAACCAAGCTGAAACATGTAAGCAGAAAAAGTATTTTGATATCCATATTTTTTTCAAATCAATTTTGTTTAGCTAAAACTAAACTATAAAACAGTTGTTATCATAATAGCAATTACCTTTTTGTCAATACATATTATCAAAAAATGATAATTATCAATAGTTATAAGATAATATGACACCATTTAAACTTTCAATAGTTTTTTAGATTTGAGACGAATAATGCCACCACAATGAAAAAATATATGCTTCTATTTATTGTTTTTATAGCTTTAAACCTTGTAGGTTGTGTAAAAGACCCACAAAATCCCAATATAATTATTATATACACTGACGATTTGGGCTATGGTGATGTAAGTGCCTACGGAGCTACAGAAATTAGCACACCTAATATGGATTTTTTAGCAAATCATGGCGTTCAATTTTCCCAAGGTTATGCCTCATCCGCTACCTGCACACCCAGTAGGTATGCGCTCCTAACAGGTACTTATCCATGGAAAGAAAAAAGAGCACGTATCCTTCCAGGGACAGCGCCATTAATCATTGATACAGCCCAAATGACACTTCCCAAAATGCTTAAAAAGCAAGGATATGAAACCGCCGTCATAGGAAAGTGGCATTTAGGATTGGGGACGGGAGTAGTTGATTGGAATACACAAATCAAACCAGGACCTAATGAGGTTGGGTTTGATCATGCCTACATTATGGCGGCAACCCAGGACAGAGTCCCCACAGTTTACATCGAAAATGGCTATGTAGATGGCTTGGATCCAAATGACCCCATAGAAATTAATTACGATGAAAATTTCGACGACCAACCCACAGGGAAAGACAATCCTGAATTACTTTCCATGATGTGGCATCATGGGCACAACAACACCATTGTTAATGGGGTTCCCCGTATAGGCTTTATGAAAGGTGGGGAATCTGCCAAGTGGAGTGATATAGACATGGCTGATCACTTTTTGACCAAAGTGAAAAATTACATCAAAACAAAAAAAGACAAGCCTTTCTTTTTGTACTATGGCATGCAACAACCTCACGTGCCACGTACTCCACATCCACGTTTTGTAGGGGCTACTTCTTTAGGTCCCAGAGGAGATGTGATTGCTGAAGCTGATTGGTGTGTTGGCGAGCTTATTAAGACGCTAGAAGAAGAGGGGCTTTTGGAAAATACGTTAATCGTGTTTTCAAGTGATAACGGTCCTGTCCTAAACGATGGTTACTATGATGATGCGGTTGAAAAAAACGGAAATCATACGGCAGCAGGTGTGTTGCGAGGTGGTAAATATAGCCTCTATGAAGCGGGCACAAGGGTTCCTTTTATGATGTATTGGAAAGGAAAGATTCAGCCCAAAAAATCTGATGCCTTGGTGAGTCAATTGGATTTATTTTCTTCTTTGGCCAGATTGACTGGGAGTGATCTTCGAGCCGATGATAGTGTAGATTTGCTAGACACCTTTATGGGCAATAGTGATATGGGGCGTGAAGACCTTATTTTGGAGGCTACTACGCGTACCGCACTTAGAAGTGGAGATTGGGTGATGATTCCACCATATCCAGGTCCCTCGGTCAACACCAAAGTAAATATCGAATTGGGAAGTTCCAATTCTTATCAGTTGTATAATCTTTCACAAGATGTAGGTCAGCAAGTCAATTTGACTGACAATAACCCAGAAAAGCTTAACGAAATGATATCTAGATTTACCCTAATTAGAGGGGAGGATTACAAGAAAATTAAAAAATTAGAGCTTAAGTAATCCTCACTTTTTGAATGATTGCAAGAGCTTGACGCACATTGTTTTCTAATTTCTTGAAATCTTGGTTCTGAACAATCTCTTTGCTGATAAGTTTTGAGCCCATACCCACGCAAGTAACGCCTGCATCAAACCATCCTTTTAAGTTTTCCTCTGTTGGCGATACGCCACCCGTTGGCATTAAACTGGTCCATGGTTGGGGAGCCAACACCCCTTTAACAAAGCCAGGTC
>JAHEGS010000016.1 GCA_024645005.1 Bacteroidota bacterium | reverse complement strand
GGACTGTGGTGTCCCGTTTTGTAATTCAGGATGTCCATTAGGAAACCGTATTCCAGAGTTTAATGATGCTGTTTATCGTGGTGATTTTAAAGAGGCATATAGTGTCTTACGAACCACGAACAACTTCCCCGAATTTACTGGGCGTATTTGTCCTGCTCCTTGTGAAGCGGCTTGCGTATTGGGCATCAACAACAAACCTGTAACAATCGAATTCATTGAAAAAGAAATAAGTGAAAAAGCCTGGGAAGAAGGTTGGGTCGTTCCAAAATTACCAGTGGTAAGAACGGGCAAAAGTGTTGCTGTGGTAGGTGCTGGACCTGCAGGCTTAGCCGCAGCCGATCAGTTGAACCAAAAAGGACATCGTGTAAAGGTTTTCGAGCGAGATGCTCGCGTAGGTGGATTACTAACATACGGCATCCCAGATTATAAGCTTGAAAAGCACGTAGTTGCAAGACGAGCCGCCATCATGGAAGAAGAAGGTGTAGTATTTCAATGCAATACCAAAATCGGCACTGATATCAGCTTAGAAGAGCTTCGTGAATCATTCGACGCAGTTCTAATCACCATTGGGTCAAAGCAACCGAGAGATATCCAAGCCAAAGGAAGAGAGGTTAAAGGTGTTCATTTCGCTATGGACTTCTTGCATTTGAACAATCAGAAGGTAGCTGGAGATGTAAAACTAGGCAAAGACATTTCTGCAAAGGATAAGAAAGTACTAGTCATCGGTGGTGGCGATACAGGTTCAGATTGTATTGGTACCTCCATCCGCCAAGGGGCGAAAGAAGTCATTCAAGTGACTATTGAAGAGCAGCCACCAATAGAACGTGCAGAAAATAACCCATGGCCTGAATGGCCAAAAATTATGTTTACCTCATCTTCGCATGAAGAAGGATGTGAGCGTATCTGGGACTTAAATGCAACTTCTTTCAATGCGGATGAGAATGGAAACCTAGTCAGCGTATGCTTTGACGAAGTTCGAGGAGAGGAATTAGCTGGTAGATGGCAATTCATTCCTACTGGAAAGCAACGTACTATTGAATGTGATATGGCTATTTTAGCCATTGGATTCTTACACCCAGAGCATGAAGGTTTAGTTAGCAGTGCAAAACTTAATACTGACCCACGCGGAAATATTGCTGCCGAAGGATTCAAAACAAGCATGGAAGGTGTTTTCACTGCTGGTGATGCACGCAGAGGACAGAGCTTGGTGGTTTGGGCCATCGCAGAAGGTCGTCAGGCTGCTGAAGAAATTGATGTATTTTTAGCATAACTAAAACGCTGAAATTATGGCTTGGACAGAGATCACTGGGGAGGATAAATATTCAGCCGACAAAAAACCTCCGCATTCAAGTAAAAAAATACATGCTAAATTCGCACCTATGCAATTGGTAACAACACACGTATGCATGGTGAAGGATATTGGAGTGCATGGCAACCTATTTGGTGGAATCATGATGGCATGGATTGATGAAGCTGCAAGTGCTATGGCTGTAAGTACCTGTCATACTCCGAATATGGTCACCGTAAAAGTGGATGAACTCGTTTTTAAGAAAAAGGTCAAAGAAGGTTTTCTGATACGGATTTATGGTGAAGTCGCTAAAATGGGCAATACCTCAATCACATTCAAAATTGAAGCTAGAAAAGTAAGCGTATATACGGGAGAAGAAGATGTAGTTGTAACAACTAACATAACCTTTGTTCGAATAGATGAAGAAGGGAAACCAACCCCCATACCTACCATCGTAAAAGAACGATACCAAGACCCTAGCTAAATACTTCGTTTACCTTTCTTCTCGTTATAGGATTAAGTGACTAAAATTTAATTTCCTATGACACACCGAAATAATCGTAAAAATCTTGATCGAGTTATCTTATTCGAAATTGGAATAATCATTGCCTTGCTCTTTGTAAATTTTGGATTGAACCTATCTTATAAGGTTAATTTACCTCCAGTACATACAGAGGAAAACATACTAGAAGATCAACCGTTCCAACTCGTTGAACTAACCGAAAAAAAAGAAGATTTCAAAGAAGAAAGAATGAAGACGAAGGAAATTGCTAAGCTATTTGATCCAAGATCAATGATCAAACAAGTTGATGATTTATTTGATTTAAAAATCAATAAAATCGTTCCTCAAAATGTCCCTGTATTATCTGGCATCCAACCCATTGTAGTTCAACCCATTATAGATTCATCTACAATCGTCCGAGATTGGACAGAACAAATGCCTGAGTTCCCTGGTGGAGATGATGCCTTAAATAATTACATTATTAATCATTTTGAAATCCCAGATGTCATATTCGAAATAGCCAATACGGTTGAAGTAGTTACCCAATTTGTTGTTGATGAAAACGGAAATATTAATAAAATTGAAATACTGCATTGTTCCAAACCTGGTTTTGGTGTAGAAGAAGAAGTCAAGAGTGTTTATAAAAGTATGCCGAAGTGGGCACCAGGACTAAATCAAGGGAAACCTGCTAAAGTTAGAATGAAACAGCCCATAAAAATTAAAATACACTAACTTAAATCGTTAGCTGAAAAGACTAAACACAACCCAGCTTCCAAAATAGGCTAATACGGTCATGTATCCAAATTGAATCATCGGCCATTTCCAAGATCGTGTTTCCTTATACACTACTGCCAACGTACTCATACATTGCATTGCAAATGCATAAAATACCATCAGAGAGAGAATGACAGCCAAAGAATATACAGGCTCTCCATTCTTGTGGCGATCTTTGTTCATCTTCTCCCGTAATTGGTCAAAGTTATCTTCATCACCCACACTATAAATTGTGCTCATAGTTCCAACAAAAACCTCTCTTGCTGCAAAAGATGTAATTAATGCTATTCCTATTTTCCAGTCAAATCCAATAGGAGCAATACTGGGTTCAATGGCTTTACCAAAATGACCAGCATAACTTTGCTCTAAAGTGGGTGATTCTTGAATACCTAAAGATTGATCTGCTTTAGGGCCGTAGCTAGCTAAAAACCATAAAACTACTGAAATAATTAAAATTACCTTACCTGCTTCTGTGACAAAGCTTCTTGATTTTTGCCAGCAATTCACCCATATATTACCCCACCTTGGTGAATGATAAACAGGCAATTCCATAATAAAATAAGAAGGAATATTATACTTAATAAACCATTTAAAAACAATTGCAGCAACGAGAGCTGCAACTGTTCCTAATACATACATGGATAACATAACAAGGGCCTGAAGACTGATAAGTCCAAAGACTGGAGTGTTTGGTATTGCCATGGAGATTAAAAGCGTATATACGGGCAATCGAGCAGAACAGCTCATTAACGGAGTTACCATTATAGTTATTAGTCGATCTTTCCAATTCTCAATATTACGAGTACTCATAATAGCTGGAATTGCACAAGCAGCCCCACTCAATAATGGCACAACCGATTTCCCACTTAAACCCAGACCACGCAACATCTTATCCATTATAAAACTTACTCGAGCCATATAACCTGTATCCTCTAGCAAACTCATAAAGAAAAATAGGATGGCAATTTGTGGAACAAACACAACCACACCTGCAATTCCCGCCACTAATCCATGAATTATTAATTTTTTAAGCCAGCCATCAGGAAGGATTTCAGTAAGATACTCTCCTAACATTCCAAAGCCATTTTCAATCCAATCCATTGGATAAGAAGCTAGCGTAAAGACACTCTGAAAAATAAAGAGTAGAACCAGTAGAAAAATCAAATACCCTAGAACAGGATGAGTTGCAAAAGCATCAATTTTACCCGTAATTAATTCTCTTTTGGTCTTAATTTTAGTTGTTTTATTTAATAATTTAGCAATTGAATCATAATGCGATTCATGTGTATGATCATTCTCTGAACCAAACGTATAATGTGGCACAAACTGGTCTTGAAAAAGAGCCTTTTTTAAAGAATTTACTCCTTCCCCAGTTCTTGCATTTATTTTAAATACCCGAATCCCTAGTTCTTTTTCTAGACGTTCAACATCAATTTCAAAACCCTTGAAATCAGCTATGTCAATCATGTTTAATGCCAATATCATTGGCGTTCTATGCTGAGCTAATTGACTGAAATAAAATAGGTTACGCTTTAAGTTAGATGCATCTGCTATATATAGAATTGTATCTGGTGGAGGATCTTCAAAAAAGACCCTTATTGCTTCCTTTTCATCCAAACTTTTTGGATTAAAAGAATATGTCCCAGGAGTATCAATCAATTCAATTTTACGCTTACCTTGAGTTACTGTTCCAACCTTATTTTCAATTGTAGTACCAGGTACATTAGTAATCTTTTGTTTTAATTTGGTTAGGTTATTAAATAAAGAAGACTTCCCACAATTTGGGTTTCCTACAAGAACAATTTTTGGTGACTTGGTATCCATTCTAACTATTAAAAAGTGGGTTCAATAGATTTACCTGAATACTATAAGCCTCTTTTTTTCGCATACTCAATGTGTATTCCTCTAGTTCAAATGCAATAGGGTCTCCAAAAGGTGCCTTCATAATTGGTTTAACCAATACACCTGGTATGCAACCCATTTCTTGTAATTTTTCTTTGTATGGTGACTCTTCAATCGAAGAGATTCTCGCTATGCTCCCAATAGGTAATTCAGTCAGTCTCAAAACGTGACTACAAAGATGTGTTTTTATTTGGATTAATTAAACATAAGGTCTTTTCTACCAATTTAATAATTGTATGACCTTGTCCTTTAGTCTGCTCTTGGCCATAAAATTACGCTCTAAATTTTCATTAAACGGGATAGGTGTATTTATACTACATACCCGCATTACAGGTGCATCTAAATATGTAAAGCAATGTTCACCTACCCATGCTGCAATCTCACCACCTATACCCCCTTGTTCTGTATCCTCATGGGCAATAATCACTTTGCCTGTTGCTTGCACCCCCTTTTTAATGCAGTCTTTGTCCCAGGGCACTAATGTGCGTAAATCAATTAAAGTAGCATTAATCCTTAAATCATTGATGACTTCTTGACACCAATGAATACCCAGACCATAACTGATGAATGTAATGTCTTCACCTTTTAATAAGGTTTTCGCTTTACCAATTTCAATGGTATATTCCTGAACATGAACCTCTTCTTTAATACTTCTGTATAACCCTTTATGCTCAAAAAAAAGAATCGGGTTAGGGTCTTCAAATGACGCAAGTAATAACCCCTTTGCGTCTGTTGGAGAACTTGGATAAACTATCTTCAATCCTGGTATATGAAAAAACCAAGCTTCATTGCTCTGACTATGAAATGGTCCTGCCGCTGTTCCTCCTCCGGTAGGCATTCTAATCACAACATCGCTATGCTGTCCCCATCGATAATGTGTTTTTGCTAAATTGTTAGCTATTTGATTAAATCCACAACTAACAAAGTCGGCAAATTGCATTTCTACCATTGCTTTTTTACCTCCAATAGTCAAACCTAATGCAGCTCCTAATGGTGCAGCTTCACTAATGGGTGTATTCCTGACTCGACTCTCTCCAAACTCTTCTGCAAATCCCTCTGTAATTTTAAACACGCCACCGTATGTTCCAATATCTTGACCCATTAGTATCAAGTTGTCATACTTTTTCATCGCAATCTTTAATGCATCTTGAATAGCATCTATGAACCTAAATTCTTCCTTATCACCCTTTGGATTCATTACCATTTGGTGATGCTCTCTAAAAACGTCATTTAACTCATTATGGGTATTTATTTCAGTCGAATTAGTCAAAGTAAAAACTGAAACAGCATCCGAAATTTCATCTGAAATTTGATTTCGGACTTTTTTAAGTTGACTGTCATTCAAAATATTATCCCTAAGTAAATAATTCTCATAATTAAGAATTGGATCCCTTTCTCCCCACATTTCCATAAGTTCTCTTGGAACATATTTAGTTCCGCTTGCTTCCTCGTGTCCTCGCATTCTAAAGGTCTTGCATTCTAGTAAAAATGGACGTGGGTTTTTTCTCAAATCTGCTGCTATTGCAGATACTTCATGAAATACTTCTAATACATTATTACCATCTATAATCTTACCTTCAATGCCATAGCCAATTGCCTTATCTGCAATATGCTCGCACCTAAATTGATCACGGCTAGGAGTACTTAACCCATAACCATTGTTTTCGATTAAAAAAATCACAGGCAAATCCCAAACAGCTGCCAAATTAATGGCTTCATGAAACTCACCTTCACTAGTACCCCCATCTCCACTAAAGGCTAAACTTACTTTTTGTTTACCATCTAATTTATGTGCGAGTGATACCCCATCTGCAACACTTAACATCGATCCCAAATGGGAAATCATTCCGACAATATGATGTTCAATTGACCCAAAATGAAAAGATCGATCACGCCCTTTTGTAAATCCATTACTTGAGCCTTTCCATTGCTCAAATAATTTTGTTAGTGGGATATTACGAGTTGTAAATACTCCCAAGTTTCGATGAAGTGGAAATATGTATTCGTCTTCTTCAAGAGCTAATGTAGCTCCAACTGCTATCGCTTCTTGACCAATTCCACTAAACCATTTGGAAATTTGACCTTGTCTGAGAAGCTTAAGCATCTTTTCTTCGACCATCCTAGGTTTGACAAGTGCTGCATAAATCTCATGATGCTTATCTTGGCTTAAACTCGTGAACTTATCAAAATCCATTCCTACGAAATAAATACAATAATTCTAAGTGTTGGTTTCTATTCATGCCTATTTTTGTTTGGTGCTACTGTTATTGGATAATTACGACTCCTTTACCTACAACCTGTACGATTATTTTTTAAGATGTGGTGCTGAAGTAGAAGTAATCCGAAATAATGAGATTGAACTAGACAACTTGAACCAAAAATACGAAGGGATTATCCTATCTCCTGGACCAGGGAAACCGAAAGATGCTGGCAAGATGATGCAACTAATCGAACAGTACCATGATAAACTCCCAATTTTTGGTGTCTGTTTGGGAATGCAAGCTATCGGAGAGTTTTTTGGTGCAAATCTCATACAAGCAGACTACCCCATGCACGGAAAAATGGACTTATTAAATTTTGACCATACTCACCCGTTGTTTTCAAAAATCAAACCCCCACTTCAAGTTTGTCGTTACCACTCATTAATATTAGACCAAATCCAAAGTACTCCTCTAAAAATAATTGCTACATCAGCCCAAAACGAACCAATGGCGATTGCTCACAAAAATCTACCTGTTTGGGGAGTACAGTTTCACCCAGAAGCCATACTAACTCCTCAAGGAATTCAATTAATTAATAATTGGCTATCTTGCATCAAGTCCAACAACAAAACAAAAGAGCAGACGTTAAATTAAAAACTAATGATTGCAGCAAACAACACTTATATCATACCTCCTATACATGAAAAAATATCGCCCAATGTTTGTGTAGAAATAATGATGGATGCTGAATGTTTCGAATTACCCGTTCAAAAAGATAATCAACTTATTGGCTCTGTAACTCTTGATGATTGCATTGCAAGTAAGGATAAATCCATAAAAAACATCGTATCATCAGGATTTCTTTGCATTCACCACCAAATGCACCTTTTTGATGTGCTTCAAGTATTTAAATCATCACCAAAAAATGTTTGTGCTGTTCTAGATCAAAATGGGGAGTGGATAGGTATTCTAACCAAAAATCAAATAATTGACTCGCTTTCACAAACATTATCAATTGAACAAAATGGGGCTATTCTTATCATTGAAATGTCCTCTGCTCAATATTCTACAAACGAACTCTCCAGAATAATAGAGGGAGAAGGAAGTAAAGTGTTAGGTTTATGGCTTCATAAAGACGACGATTCTGCTAGAATCAAAGTGACTGTAAAAATAAATACATCGAATGTTGAACGAATTATAAATGGGTTTGACCGTTTTGGTTATGATGTTATTGCTACATTTGGTGATGATGACTACAAAGACAACATTAATCGCAAATTCCAATCATTAATGAAATACATTGACTTGTAGAGTTTTTATTTTCATCATTTTGTCATTGATTTCTATCATGACATTAGCTTCTGAACCTCTTCCTATCCGCTCAATTCAAATTGAAGGTAATGAAAAGACTAAAGATTTTGTTATCAAAAGAGAATTGCTTTTTGAAAAGGACTCTTTTTATCGCTATAACAAAGACTTTGAACGATTAATCAATCTATCAAAATCAAGAATTACTAATCTGAATTTGTTTAATAAAGTAGATATTGAAACTACTATTGATAGTATAAACCACTACGAAGTATGTTTCAAAATCGTTATTCGTGTTGTAGAAAAATGGTATCACTGGCCTATACCCTTTATAGAATTTAGTGATCGTAATTTTAATGTCTGGGGAAATTTAGACTTCGACCCCAAGCGAACAAACTATGGTTTGTATGTTTTCAACTACAACCTATGGGGAAGAAACCACACCCTTAAAACTAAACTTAAAACTGGTTACAATACCAAATTTGGTTTAGAATATCGGATACCATTTCTATCACAAGAAAGCAACTGGGGTATTAAAGCAATAATGGATTACTCCTCGCAAAATGAATTGTGGTATGAAACAATCAACGATAGTTTGCAATTTTATAAAAATGATAAAAATGATCTTATTAAAAATACACAAGCTGCAATAGAAGTCAGTAAACGGCTAACTCCCTTCACCCATTTTTACCTCTCAACAAAATACCAATACGATCAAATTGACTCTTCTGTTCCAACCAATGACTATCTCATAAATAATGCAAAGCATCAAACTACATTTGCAATCCAGTGTCGCGTTGAAATTGACAAAAGAAACAACCCCTTTTTCCCAACAGAAGGAAGCTTTATGAGTGTCGATATGACTGAATTATTATGGGCTAATCAAAGTCGAGCTTATAATTTCAGAATGGGATTAAAAATGCAAAAATTTACTAAAATTTCCTCCAATGTTTATACTGCTTTGTCATGCTATACCCAATTGAATTCAAATAAAGAACCACCCTATTCGCAACGAAAAATACTGGGTTATCAAGAAAGTCTTCGGGGATTTGAACATTATGTCATTGATGGTACAAGTGGATTAAAAGGGAATGCCGCAATCCGGATTCATACGCTGAACTCTAATCTATCTCTACCCTTTATCCCATTCAAAAATTACCAAGTGCTCCCCTTAAATATGTATTGGGAAATATATTCTGATGCAGGTTATGTAAATTATAATTATTCCAACGAAACCAATCAATTGGTCAATGCTTTCCTTTACTCAGCTGGGCTGGGTTTAAATACCCTATTTTATAACGATCGAATTCTTAGATTAGAATATAGTTTGAACAGTTTAAAAGAACATGGTTTCTTTGTACACTTTAAAAAGGCCATTTGATATGAAAGTAGTAGTATACGGAAGAACCATAAAATACCCTAACTTTCCATTATTTTTTAAACGTTTTGTTGCAGCACTGAATGCTAACGATATAACTTTTAAAACCACTTATTCGTATGGAGAGTTCTTAAAGAAAGAATACGATATTAACCATCCCACATGCAGTAATGAATCTCTATTAAGTAAGCATTTTGATTGTTTAATAAGTCTTGGTGGTGATGGAACTGCTCTCGACACTTTATCTCTTGTTAGAGGAAGTGGACTTCCTGTAATGAGTATCAATTTGGGTAGACTCGGCTTTTTGGCTAATATAAAAATTGATGAAGTGGACAAAGCAATACATGCTCTTAAAAATGGGTTGACTACTATCGAAAAAAGAACCGTAATTCAGGTGGATTCTAATGTGGACGAAATCAATGAATTTCCGTATGCACTGAATGATTTTGTAATTCAAAAACGGGATACATCAGCTATGATTACACTAAAGACTAACCTTAATAAATCCTTTTTAAACACCTATTGGGCTGATGGATTAATTGTTGCAACACCCACTGGATCCTCAGGATATAGCCTGAGTTGTGGAGGCCCATTTATTTTTCCTGGGTCAAATTCCTTGGTTATCACTCCAATTGCAGCTCACAATTTAACTGTTAGGCCTGTTGTCATTCCTGACCAATCCATATTAGAAATCGATACAAGCGGTCGTGGTAAAAACGTACTAATTACGTTGGATTCAAGATCATTTGTCGTACCATCTAACACCAAGCTATCACTAAAACGTGCTTCATTTGAGTTTTCAATGATCCAACTTCAGGGGGTAAGCTATATGGATACGATAAGAAATAAATTGCTTTGGGGTGCGGACCGAAGAGATGAATAGTCGTCTAAAAAATGTAACCCTATGATGAATTAATTCTTTACCACAATTTAT
>JAHEGS010000201.1 GCA_024645005.1 Bacteroidota bacterium | reverse complement strand
TTACAAAAGGTGACCCATAACCTGGCATTAAAACAATGTTTTTTCCACCTAAAGTTACCGTGTGTTTTGGGTCGCGTCCATGAAGCTTATAGGAAGATGGTGCTGTCGAGCAGAGTTTACGTGCATGACCTGTGTCAAAACGAACACGCTCTCCCTGAACATCTGCCCCAGCCGAACGGAATAAATCTAATGCAATTTTATCACCACGAAACTCTATGCCAACTTCTTTTAAAATCCAATCAGCTTGAACTTCTAAAGCGATCAAAGCATCCTCATTTAAAAGCTCATAAGCTGGAATCTTACGTGCTTCTAGTGGGCCATGAGTAGATATAGATTGAATTACCGTTGCACTATTTAATCGAGTGCTTCGACCGCCACGGCGTGAAGGCCGAACTGGCGACAATTTATCATTATTTTGCTCTTCTTTTATATCCAAAATATTTATTCCAACTATTCAGGAGATACACAAATTTAATCCACATACACATATTTTACTAATGAATCTGATTTGTATAAATCAGATTCATTAGTAAAATTGTATTTGCAATTGTTCTGCCTGTCTTGTCAGAAGCGTCAAACGAATGTCGTTTTAAATATTCACACATATGAGTTTAGATCAAATATTTTTGATTGATTTCCTTAACTTACAGCCATGTAAAAAATAAATTTCATTTATATGAATACAATTACTTTAATACTACCAGGGTCAAATTTACCCAGCTTCTAGTGGAACACCCTCAACAGTAATTCGATGCATAAGACGTTCATATCCTGAATAATCAGCTGTAGCAAAATGTTGTACTAATCTATTATCCCAAATAGTAACCATACCTGGCTCCCAAACTACTCGTGTAGTAAATATTGGTTGTGTAATAAATACATACAAATATGATAACAATGCAGAACTTTCCTCGATACTCCAATTTTCGAAGTGAGTAGTAAAATCACCATTTACATAAATACACAGTTCACGAGTAACCGGATGCTTTATAATTACTGGATGTAATACGGGATCACGAAATGCATCTGGATTATTTTCTAAACCAACATTGCTTTCATTAAAACTGCTGTCTGAATGCCATGCGCGCAAACTGGTTAACATTTTTTTTAAACCTGGTGATAGTGCTTTATAAGCTGCAGCCATCGAAGCAAAATGCGTATCTCCACCATGTGGGGGGAGTTGCCGAGCACTTAAGATAGAACACATAGCAGGAGCCGCGTCATAAGAATGATCCGTATGCCAAGTACCTCCAATAACTTCACTTTGTTGAGCAGATGTTCGAACTTCAGCAATCATCGGGTGACTATCGACGGGCGTAAAAAAACGATTCACGTCAATAGGTCCAAAAAATTTAGCTAATTTAAGGTGATCTTCTGGACTTAAATTTTGATCTGGCATAACTATGACACCATACTCAAATAAAGCAGATCGCATTTCTTCCAAATCTGAATTCGAAGCATTTGAAAGGGAAACACCTTCAAGACGTGCACCGCAATGGCCCGACATTTTTTTAATCTTCCAACTACTCATAATCTGTCCATCGTTCAGTATAAATATATTCTGAAATAAATAGTTCAATTTATTATTATAAATTTAACTAACAATAATTTATTTATAGTGTCTATACGCGAAAAATTTGTGACTTCATTCAATTATGTGTGAGGTGCTGTTTGGCTAATTAGAATTTATACCAATTTTCATATATAGGGTCGATTACAACAACCAATCTAGTTTCACCAGAACCTTCAATTGGTGGGGAACGATTTAATAAACCTTGGTTATTTTGCCGTTCCCAATGTGACCCTCTAAATATCATTGGACTTCCAATTGGAACAGTAAATATCATGTTCAAGTATCAATTTTTGATTTTAAAACCCACCCTCATCAAATGAGCTTACTGATAAGATTATTGCATTAAGGGAATTAAATTCTTCATAGGTTTGGCCACTCCTCAATATCATTTAATTCCGGCCGAAAATAGGCAATCATGCGGCCTTCTCTGGGGGCATTGGCACCCACTTGCCATGGGGCAATCCCGTGCAAAGCAAGCCTATGCACCGCATATGCTTGGCCCGGTTCAGCATGAACAGCCACGCGCCGGCAATTTTCAAAAACCTCTCGGCGCGCCGCATGATACACATCGCTCAGATCAATATCGCACCATTGCGCTGCAGGATAAGGGCTGAGTGCAG
>JAHEGS010000200.1 GCA_024645005.1 Bacteroidota bacterium | reverse complement strand
TTACAAAAGGTGACCCATAACCTGGCATTAAAACAATGTTTTTTCCACCTAAAGTTACCGTGTGTTTTGGGTCGCGTCCATGAAGCTTATAGGAAGATGGTGCTGTCGAGCAGAGTTTACGCGCATGACCTGTGTCAAAACGAACACGCTCTCCCTGAACATCTGCCCCAGCCGAACGGAATAAATCTAATGCAATTTTATCACCGCGAAACTCTATGCCAACTTCTTTTAAAATCCAATCAGCTTGAACTTCTAAAGCGATCAAAGCATCCTCATTTAAAAGGTCATAGGCTGGAATCTTACGTGCTTCTAGTGGGCCATGAGTAAATATAGATTGAATTTCCGGTGCACTATTTAATCGAGTGCTTCGACCGCCACGGCGTAAAGGCCGAACTGGCGACAATTTATCATTATTATGCTCTTCTTTTATATCCAAAATATTTATTCCAACTATTCAGGAGATACACAAATTTAATCCACATACACATATTTTATTAATGAATCTGATTTGTACAAATCAGATTCATTAATAAAATTGTATTTGCAATTTATCTGCCTGTCTTGTCAGAAGCGTCAAGCGAATGTCGTTTTAAATACTCACACATATGAGTTTAGATCAAATATTTTTGATTGATTTCCTTAACTTACAGCCATGTAAAAAATAAATTTCATTTATAGGAATACAATTACTTTAATACTACCAAAGTCAAATTTACCCAGCTTCTAGTGGAACACCCTCAACAGTAATTCGATGCATAAGACGTTCATATCCTGAATAATCAGCTGTAGCAAAATGTTGTACTAATCTATTATCCCAAATAGTAACCATACCTGGCTCCCAAACTACTCGTGTAGTAAATATTGGTTGTGTAATAAATACATACAAATATGATAACAATGCAGAACTTTCCTCGATACTCCAATTTTCGAAGTGAGTAGTAAAATCACCATTTACATAAATACACAGTTCACGAGTAACCGGATGCTTTATAATTACTGGATGTAATACGGGATCACGAAATGCATCTGGATTATTTTCTAAACCAACATTGCTTTCATTAAAACTGCTGTCTGAATGCCATGCGCGCAAACTGGTTAACATCTTTTTTAAACCTGGTGATAGTGCTTTATAAGCTGCAGCCATCGAAGCAAAATGCGTATCTCCACCATGTGGAGGGAGTTGCCGAGCACTTAAAATAGAACACATAGCAGGAGCCGCATCATAAGAATGATCCGTATGCCAAGTACCTCCAATAACTTCACTTTGTTTAGCAGATGTTCGAACTTCAGCAATCATCGGATGACTATCGACGGGCGTAAAAAAACGGTTCACGTCTATAGGTCCAAAAAATTTAGCTAATTTAAGGTGATCTTCTGGATTTAAATTTTGATCTGGCATAACTATGACACCATACTCAAATAAAGCAGATCGCATTTCTTCCAAATCTGAATTCGAAGCATTTGAAAGGGAAACACCTTCAAGACGTGCACCGCAATGCCCGGACATTTTTTTTATCTTCCAACCACTCATAATCTGTCCATCGTCCAGTATAAATATATTCTGAAATAAATAGTTCAATTTATTATTATAACTTCAATATAAATTTAACTAACAATAATTTATTTGTAGTGTCTAGACGCGAAAAATTTGTGACTTCATTCAATTATGTGTGAGGTGCTGTTTGGCTAATTAGAATTCACACCTTTTTTCATATATGGGATCAAATACGACAACAAATCTAGCTGCACCAGAACCTTCAATTGGTGGAGAACGATGTAATAAGCCCTGTTTATTTTGCCGTTCCCAATGTGACCTCTCAATATCATTGAACTGCCAGCTGGAACAGTAAATATCATGTTCGAGTATCAATTTTGATTTTAAAACCCACCACTTCAAATGAGCTTACTAATTAGATTATTGCATGAAGGGAATTAAATTCTTCATAGGTTTGGCCACTCCTCAATATCATTTAATTCTGGCCGAAAATAGGCAATCATGCGGCCTTCTCTGGGGGCATTGGCACCCACTTGCCATGGGGCAATCCCGTGCAAAGCAAGCCTATGCACCGCATATGCTTGACCCGGTTCAGCATGAACAGCCACGCGCCGGCAATTTTCAAAAACCTCTCGGCGCGCCGCATGATACACATCGCTCAGATCAATATCGCACCATTGCGCTGCAGGATAAGGGCTGAGTGCAG
>JAHEGS010000071.1 GCA_024645005.1 Bacteroidota bacterium | reverse complement strand
CTTTTACGAAACCACCTGAATGGTAAATTAACCACAAGTTCTTCACTTGCCCAAAGTTCTGGATTATCCTACGGAACTTCAATTCGTGCTATATCTTCTATCGAAGATAGAGGGCTTCTTGTTAGACGTAGTCGTACAGATACTGGGAAAAGCTTTTCACTGCATCCATCTGAAAAACTCATTCTTGAATGGCAGGAGTATGCACGTAGGGTTCACTCATTATTGGATAGTACGATTGGATTATCTTCAAAGTTAGGTCAAAAATCGTCTGATTATTTTTATGGGTCATCATACAATAGTGGTAGTATTCTTAGCCCACCAAGTGTTTTATCTTCAAAGCTTTCTCTTAATAAACAACTAAGAATATTAGTTCATGCGGATCCTACTTTTATGGCAATGCATGTCTTAAAGAAACAATTTGAGTCTATCTTGGGAGTTCCTATTCAAAGCCGAGCATTGTCTATTGATAGGCTCAGAGAAGAAATAATAAAAAATTCGACGGCAAAGCATTCAAATTATGACATAATAGCATGTGATCTACCTTGGTTTGGCGAAATGGCTGAAAAGGGACGCTTTCTTCCATTGGATAATCTTATTTCTAATACTGGGTTTGATACATCTGATTTTCATTCAGAAGCGCTTGCTAGCGCTAGATATAAAGGTAATCAATATGGTGTTCCTGTTCAAACAACACCTGATTTATTGGTATACAGACGTGACTTATTTGAGAGTAAGGGCTTAAAGGCGCCACACACAATAGATGATACCTTAATTGCTGCTCAAACACTTCATAGCCGCTCACGAAATGTTTCTGGAATAGCTTGGAATGCTGCGAGAGGAACGCCGCTAGGGCATACTTTTTTATTCACTATGGGCGCATTTGGTCAACCTGCTATAAATTTAAGAGCAATAGAAAATGGATTTGATGGTGAGAATGTAATAGGAGAAAATTTTAGGCCAATGTTTAATACTAATGCTGCGCGCCAATCTGCAGAATACCTTCTAGAACTATTAAATTATTCGCCTAGTAGTATTTTAAGCATGTCTTGGTATGAGCGTGCGCGAGCATATGCAGATGGAGAAGTTGGCATGGCTTATTGCGCAACATTATTGGCACCACTTTTTGAGTTGAATGCTAAGTCACCTGCATATGGAGTAAGTGAATTCCTACCGCACCCATGTGGAAAGGGTTCAAAACAAATTGCCCCAGTAGGTGGGTATGCATTAGCAATTCCCTCAAATGTTTCAGAGGAGAGAATAAGTCCAATTTGGACAGCTTTGATGTCGCTTACTTCTCCGCAAACTATAAAGCTATATATTGAGAATGGTTCATTGGTTAGTCCACGTTTTAGCGTCAGCATGGATCCAAAAGTCCGCCAGATATCACCTTTGATTTCAAAGGTAGATGAGATGGCTCGTTTTGGAGTATTGCAAATGTGGCCTAGGCCTCCTGTGCCAGAAATCTCAAATATAATCGCCATTGTTGGTGAAGAAATGCACGACATGCTTATAGGTGTGAAATCCATCGATGAGGCATTAAATAATTCACAGAACCGGGCAGATGCTATTATGCGGATGAACGGTCATTACTAGCCTCAATAGAGGCCAAATTGGAGGCCTCTATGGTTATGACAAACGCTTTAAATCCACGCATACTTCAACCAGGTGATATTGACCCTAATTGGAGGTGGGATAAACATATCCCTTCTTTAGGGCACATGGCAGTAGATTTTGAAAAGCGGGTAGATCATGACCGCCTACGCCGATATAGACTATCTCGATCAAAAGATGCATTAAAAAAATCAGACTGTGGTGCATTATTAATGTTTGATGTTAATAATATTCGTTATGTTTCTGGAACTAAAATAGGTGAATGGGAAAGGGATAAGATGTGCCGTTTCTGTTTGTTAGCAGGGGACGAAGAACCATACGTTTGGGACTTTGGCTCAGCTGCAGTTCATCATAAAGAGTATTGTGATTGGTTAGATCCAGATCGAATGTTAGCTGGTGTAGTGGGTATGCGTGGGACAATTCCACCTTCATTTGGTTTGATGAAAAAATACGCAGAAGATATTTATCGATTATTACAAAAAGCTGGTGTTGCTGATATGCCTGTAGGTGTTGATTATGCTGAAACTGCAATGTTTTTTGCGCTTAAAGATGCTGGCGTAAATGTAGTTGATGGGCAACAGATTATGTTAAGTGCACGCGAAATTAAAAACATCGATGAAATTCAATTATTAAATCAAGCAGCATCAATGGTTGACGGTGTTTACCATATGATTTGGGAAGAGCTGAAGCCAGGAGTGCGTGAAAATGATATCGTAGCTATGGCTAATAAAATGTTATACGAAATGGGTTCTGATGATGTTGAAGCTATAAATGCAGTATCAGGTGAACGTTGTAATCCTCATCCCCATAATTTTACAGACCGACTAATTCGCCCTGGTGATCAAGCATTTTTTGATATTTTACAGAGCTATCAGGGCTATCGCACATGCTATTATAGAACTTTTAATGTTGGCAGAGCTACTTCAGGACAAAATGATGCCTACATTAAAGCCAGAGATTGGTTAGATGCATCTATTTCAATGATTAAGCCGGGTGTGACGACTGATAAGGTTGCAGCTGTTTGGCCTACTGCACAAGAGCTCGGATTTAACAGTGAATTGGAAGCATTTGGCCTCCAGTTTGGTCATGGCCTTGGTTTGGCTTTGCACGAACGTCCAATTATTAGTCGTGCTGTTAGTATGGAAAATCCAATGGAAATTAAAACAGGAATGGTTTTTGCTTTGGAAACATACTGCCCAGCTTCAGATGGTTATTCTGCAGCTCGTATTGAAGAAGAAGTCGTTGTAACAGATACAGGCTGCAAAGTTATAAGTTTGTTCCCAGCTGAAGAGTTGCCAATAGCAAATCGTTATTAATTATAATTGCTTAATCAACTCATGGATTAAGCGCTTTTTGTGAGATTTTTATGAAAAAGAAAAATATATCAAACAGTGAAAGCTACATACGGATGTATACTCAAATGGCGCGTATTCGAACATTTGAAGATCAAGCTAATAAACTTTATTTATCAGCAAAAATGCCAGGGTTAACACATATGTATTCTGGTCAAGAAGCGGTGGCTGTTGGTATATGTGAAGCTTTAAAAACAACAGATCATATTACATCGACGCATCGAGGGCACGGACATTGTGTTGCAAAAGGCGCTGAGTTTAAGCAAATGTTTTGTGAATTGCTGGGCAAAGAAGAGGGGTATTGTCGTGGTAAAGGTGGTTCAATGCATATCGCTGACCAAGAAAATGGAAACCTAGGGGCAAATGCAATAGTTGGTGGTTCGGCTGGAATCGCGACTGGTGCTGCATTATCTGCCAAAAACCTAAATAGAGATGACGTGACTGTATGTTTTTTTGGTGATGGGGCCCTTGGTCAAGGTTTACTTTATGAAGTAATGAACATGGCTGCATTATGGTCACTTCCAGTAATTTATGCCTGTGAAAATAATTTATACGGTGAATATACTAAAGTAGAAGAAATGGCTGCTGGTGAACTCACCGGTAGAGCAAAAGCTTTTGGAATTGAAGCTTTTGAACTTGATGGTCAAGATGTCCTAGCAGTAAATGACCTATCCCAAAAATTAGTTGCACGCGCACGTAATGGAGAGGGCCCATTTTTCATGCAATTAAATACTTACCGTTATCATGGTCATCACATCGGAGATATTAATCGAGAATATTATCGTTCGAAAGATGAAGAAAAGTATTGGAAAGAAGAACGAGATCCTATCACAAACTTTGGTGAATGGCTCGTCAAAGAAAATATTTCTTCCACAGCTGAACTAGAGACTTTGCGTAACCAAGTTAATCAAGATGCGGCAGATGCTGTTGCGTATGCTTTAAATGCTTCTTATCCATCTTCGCAAGAAGTTGATATGCATGTATTTGTTTAAGGAATAAAAATGCGATCAATTACATTATCTCAAGCAGTTAACGAAGCAATAGCTGAAGAAATGCGCCTTGATGAAACAATTTTCCTTCTTGGAGAGGATGTTGCAGAAGCAGGCACACCGTTTAAAATACTTTCCGGTCTTGTGGAAGAGTTTGGCACTAATCGAATAATAGATACTCCAATATCTGAACCTGGTTTTACTGGTATTGCAGTTGGAGCTGCAATGACTGGTTCAAGGCCAATTGTTGATTTGATGTTTGGAGATTTTCTTTTTTTGGTTATGGACCAATTGTGTAATCAGGCAGCAAAAACTCACTATATGTCAGGAGGTAAACTAAATGTACCGATGGTTCTTCGAACAAATTTAGGCGCAACACGTAGATCTGCTGCGCAACACAGTCAGTCACTACATGCGTTAGTTGCCCACATTCCGGGTATTAAAGTTGCACTTCCTTCATCAGCCTATGAGGCAAAAGGTCTTCTGAAATCTGCAATACGCGACAATAATCCTGTAGTAATTTTTGAAGATAAATTGATGTACCAAGATAAATCAGAAGTTCCTGAAGAAGAGTATTTAATACCGTTTGGCCAAGCCAATATTGTACGAGAGGGAGTGGATATTACCCTAGTTGGCACATCTTCCATGGTGCAAGTTGCTGAAAAAGCAGCTGATATTTTATTTAAAGAGGGTATATCCGCTGAAGTAATTGATCCTAGAACTATAGTGCCTTTAGATGAAGAAACAATTCTTTCATCTGTTCGAAAAACTAGTCGAGCTATTGTAATTGATGAAGGGCATCAAAGTTATGGCGTTACTGCGGAAATAGCTAGCCGTATCTCTGAAGGTGCATTTTATCACTTAGACGCCCCAGTGCAAAGAATGGGTGCAATGGATGTCCCAGTACCATTTTCACCTGCTTTAGAAGATTTAACAGTACCAACACCTGAAAGTGTCGCTGCTAGGGCATTTGCTCTAGTTAGAAAGGAACTTAAATATGGCTATTGACGTAATTATGCCAGCACTTGGCATGGCGCAAGATACAGGAAGATTAGTATCTTGGTTGATGAGCATTGGTGATGCTGTAAATGAGGCTGATATTTTAATGGAAGTGGAAACTGATAAAACTACAATGGAGGTACCTGCTGGTGCCAATGGTTTTATTTCTGAATTTCTTGCTAAACCTGGCGATGATGTTCCGGTGGGTAACGTAATTGCTATAATTACTAGTAATAAAGAAGATATAAAAGGCGTGGGTAGCGCCACAGATGAATATGAACAGACGGTAAATAATGGTGAAAATGTTAGTTCAAATCTGGAGATTGAAATAAGTAAATCTGAAACTATGCTTCCTGATTTGAGGATAAAAAATAATTTAAAGGTTAATCAAAATGATTTAAACCTTTCAGAAGAACCAAAAGCCATTGGTAAAATTCTTGCATCCCCAAAATTAAAAATGTTTGCAAATGACGCTGGCTATGATTTATCTTTACTCCAAAAAAATGGTATTGAAGAACCATATAATGTTTCTGATATTGAAGCATTGAAACATCTCACTAAAATAAATAACAAAAATGACGCACACCCATATGTCCCGGTAAAATCGCAAATACAAGCTAAAGTGCCTGCATTACCAATCGATGATTTTACTGATCGCATTTCTATTGAATTGGGTGATGATATTTCTCCAAAATCTTTATGGCTTTCATTTATTTCTTCATCATTCTTAGATGTATTTGATATAACTAATTTTAAAGTTAACATAAATAATGAATTAGGAATTTTCACTGATGCTTATGAAAATCCGCATTCATCTAGATTAGCAAATCAATTGCCATTGGATGAGTTTGAAAGCCCAGATTTAATAATTCACAACCTAACTAGAACATATGTATCTAATCTAAATATTAATTTTGTGTCTATTCCAGAACTTTGTATTCATAGGGCGCAAAATACATATGAGTTGAGTTTTGTTTTTAATGATATGAAATTTGATAATGAAGATGCGCTTATATTTATTGATAAGCTCAGTCAAAAAATAGCAAACCCATTGCTAGGGTTAATTTAGAAATTAGGAATTATTTATGAACTATACAGATCTTTATATTGATGGAGTTTGGAAATCTGGAACAGAGAACAAACGTTTTGATGTTATAAATCCAGCAGATGAAACAGTAATTACTTCAGTGGCCTCTGCTTCTGTTGATGATGCTAAAGCTGCAATTAATGCAGCTCAAAATGCTTTTGCTGATTGGGCAGGTCGCACCCCTCGCGAACGATCAATAGTCTTACGAAAGGCATTTGATTTAATGATGGAGCGCCTTGATGATTTTGCAAAATTAATCATTCTAGAAAATGGTAAAGCCTACCCAGATGCTATTGGTGAAGCAACCTACGCGGCGGAATTCTTCCGCTGGTTTTCAGAAGAGGCTGTTCGTTCTGATGGTATGATTACTCACGCACCTGCATCAGGAGCAAGAATTGTTGTTCAACATAAACCAGCTGGCATTGCAGTACTGATAACTCCTTGGAATTATCCAGCTGCTATGGGTACAAGGAAAATTGCACCGGCATTAGCTGCTGGCTGTCCTGTTATTATCAAACCGGCTTCTGAAACACCCCTTACAATGCTAGCTTTAATGCCACTTTTAGAAGAGGCAGGTGTTCCTAAAGGCTTGGTTAATGTTCTACCTTCAAGTCAATCAAGTGCTATTGTTGATACAATGCTTAGCGATAGTCGTGTAAGAGTGGTTTCCTTTACAGGTTCAACAGAAGTTGGGCGCAAACTTTTGCATTCTGCTGCTGATCAGGTTCTTAAACCGGCAATGGAATTGGGAGGCAACGCGCCTTTGTTGGTTCTTGAAGATGCCAATATAGATACTGCCGTACAAGGAACAATGCTTGCTAAAATGAGGAATTTAGGAGAGGCGTGTACTGCAGCTAATCGGATTTATGTCCATAAAAATATAGTAGATGAATTTACAAAAAAATTAACCCTAGAAATGAAAAACCTAAAAGTTGGAAATGGTTTTGACCCAGACGTTCAAATTGGGCCATTAATTAATGAAAACACACGAAATAAAGTAGCTGGTTTTGTCGTGGATGCAATTTCAAAAGGTGCCATATTACATACTGGTGGTAAGGTGCCAGAAGGAAAAGGGTACTATTATCCACCAACTGTTTTATCTGATGTTCCAAAAAATTCGAATTGTGTTCACGACGAAATCTTTGGGCCAGTTGCAGCAATTCAAACCTTCGAAAACCTCGAAGCTGTGATTAAAGATGCTAATGATACTGAATACGGATTAGTTGCTTACGTATTTACAGAAAATATGAAGCTTGGAATGTCTGTATGTGAAAGATTAGAATATGGTATGGTTGGCCTTAATAGGGGGCTCGTATCAGACCCAGCAGCACCGTTTGGCGGTTGTAAGCAATCAGGCCTTGGCAGAGAAGGTGGACATGAAGGAATGCTAGAGTTTACTGAAACACAATATATCTCTGCAGAATGGTGATTTGAAATTAATTACCAAAGATATAAAATAAATTACTTGTAATCTAATGACGTAGCTTGTTTGTCTGACGACACCGCCATATATTATTATTTTGAGTAAAATGCTGCACTTTGACCAGCGATGCGCCCAAAAACTGCTCCTGAGGTGAGGCCAGATCCTCCTGGGTAACCATTTAAGAATACACCACCAACCATTTCACCGCATGCAAAAAGCCCCTCAATTTTAGAACTTGTATCGTTTAAAACAGCAGCTTCTTGTGAAACTTTTACGCCACCATATGTAAATGTAATTCCACCAGTCACAGGATATGCGCGGAAAGGTGGTGTATCGATACTCTGCGCCCAATTAGACTTTGATATTGTACCTGAGATTGAAGATTTTCCATCCTTAATAGTGGGGTCAAATTTGTTTGAGCCATTAGTCCCATTGTTGAAATCCCTCAATGTTTCCTCTGCATTTTTGGCATTAATTCCTTCACATTTTTGAAATAATTCTGTTAGACTGTTTGCTTCCACAAAACTTGCATCATAAAAGCGATATTCATCATACATAAGATCAAAAACTTTACTATCAAAGATTTGCCAAGCTCTCTGACCGGGCTGTTGTAATACTGCACGTCCAAATTGTGCATAGGTATAATTACGAAAATCAATTCCTTCATCTACAAATCGAACTCCGTTTTGGTTAAGCATTACACCAAGAAAATAACTAATTTTCCGATAATTTTTTCGCTCTCCATGTGGAATTTCAAGATTACCGTAGTTTTTCATGTAATAATCCATTGGAGTTGCGTGACAACCATCAAAACGCCCATAATGCTGAGCACCCATTTCCCATGCTGCAACAAGCCCATCCCCTGTGTTATTAGGTGTTCCGCGCACTTTTGCACTTCTCCATTCAGGACCTATTAATTCTTCACGCAGGTCATTATTACTTTCAAAACCACCGCAGGCTAAAATTACTGATTTGGCTTTGATTTGTTCACCACTGGAAAGGTTCACGCCACAGATAATATTATCATTTTGTAAAAGTGATTTGAATTCACAGTTATATCTTATGGTTCCTCCAAGGTTTTTGAAGGCTGTTAATTCCATATCAAAAAGGCCAACTCCTTCGTTTTCAGCAGCAAGTGTTAGGCCTCCCCAGAATACGATTTTACCATTTTTTTCGAAGCTTTGTCTCGCCCATATTGGCTCATAAGTTATTCCATGGCTTGCCAGCCATAGCATAGTCTCATAGCTCTCAGAAATAAGAATTTTTTGTTCATCTGTTAATGGCATACCATCATTAAAGCCTAATAAATCTTCAGAAAATTTATTTTTTGTATAACTACCAAAATTTGTATCTGGGATACGTGGGTCATCTGGTGATTTTAATAAAGGTAGAAGATCATTACTTGAATCGTAGGAAAATCGCATTGCTCCAGCTGTATATTTCGTATTTCCACCGGCCATTTCAGGGCCAGCTTTTTCAATTATTATTACCTCAGCACCACGTTCTTTGGCAGCGATACCAGCGCATAGAGCTGCATTGCCTGAGCCAACGATTATTACATCCCAAACTTTGTCCATTATTAATTCCTTGCCAGATTGTATCCAAGTGTATACAATCTGATAAACAATATGCAAGATAATAAATGAACTTACCAACACCTATATATCAACAATTAATCAATGCGATTGAAAAGGGTGACTTGCGCCCAGGAGACCGCATGTTGGAAACAGAACTTGCAAGCCGGTTTGGCGTCAGTCGAACACCAATTCGTGAAGCAATACGTAGGTTAGAGACAGATGGTTTAGTTGTTCATAAACCTCGAATTGGAGCTGTAGTGAGGGTTTTAACACAACAAGAAATTGTCGAATTGTATGAAATGCGCATAGTACTTGAGGCAACAGCTGCCCAAATGGCTGCGAAGCACTGTTCAAACGCAGAGACCCGAACATTACATGATCTCAATGATCAAATGCTGGCACACTCTAAAGATCCCTTTGCTGTTGCTACTTTGAATCGAAAATTTCATACTTGTATATTTAATGCAGCACGTAATCGTTTTTTAGCACAAAGCTATAATTCTTTATCTTATTCTTTGATACTTTTAGGTAAAACAACTTTAGAAACTGATGAGCGAGTTCAAAATGTTTATGCGCAGCACGAAGCAATAATAGGAGCGCTTATATCTGGTGATACTGAGATTGCATCTGAGGTTATGCGTTTGCATATGGAGACATCTCTAGACCATCGTTTGAAGGTGTTACAAATTGCTGAATAAGCATTTTTCAACTCATGCGATTTGTTTAACTGGAGCATTAGTATTTTTGTGGCTCAAATTGCCATTGCCATGGTTATTTGGCCCACTTGCAAGTTGTTTAATTGCAGCGCTTTTTGGTGCTCAACTCTATAGTGTAAAAATTTTAAGTGATAGTATGCGTACTATTCTGGGTGTAGCGGCTGGTTCAACGGTTACAGTGACTTTCATTACTGCCATTCCAAGTCTTTGGAGTACTCTAATTTTAATTCCAATTATGGTAATTCTTATAGGATTTATGGGTGTGTGGTACTTTCAAAAGCTTTGTGGCTATGATTTCCCTACAGCTTATTATGCATCCATGCCAGGTGGTTTGCAGGACATGCTTGCATTTGGTGAAGAGGCCGGTGGTAACATTCGTGCTATGTCATTGATACATGCAACAAGGGTCTTAGTAATTGTTGTACTCTTGCCAATTTTATTAATTTCAATTTGGCAGGTTGAGCTTGATCGACCACCTGGTAAGCTTTTGAGATTTATTGATATTAATCAGTTGATTATACTTGGTGTTTGTGCATTCGCAGGTTGGAAAATTGCCAGTTCAATTGGTATGTTTGGTGCAACAATTCTTGGACCATTAATACTCACTGCTGCAGCGAGCATGACAGGAATTTTAAATAGCCGACCGCCTGCTGAAGCAATCTGGGCTGCACAATATTTTATTTCTCTTGGGATTGGAGTAAAATATGTTGGCATTACAATTGATGAAATGCGAAGAGATGTAGTTGCAGGTTTAGGTTTTTGCATTTTATTACTTTTGCTGACCCTGGCTGTTCTTGGTTTGGTAGTGAAATTTGAACTTGCTCCAGCAGTTGAAGCAATTTTATCTCTTGCACCAGGCGGCCAAGCGGAGCTAGTTGTTATGGCTCTAATTGCTGGGGCTGATATGGGGTTTGTTGTATCACATCATCTATTGCGAATTTTTATTGTGATTTTAGGAGCTCCCATTCTGGCTCGAATTATGCGTGCCAAACCACCTCGTTAATCATATTGATAGGATTGCCGAGATTATAAGCAACTATTTGATCAAAAATATCTGAAAATTGTAACTCAAACTCATCTTCAGTCACAAAACCTATAT
>JAHEGS010000069.1 GCA_024645005.1 Bacteroidota bacterium | reverse complement strand
ATTACTTTTCCTGTATCTGTATCCGTTATTTTAGGGGTAAAATAAATTTTTTTTGGAGCATGATATTTGGGTAATTGCTGAGTAATAATTTGCATGAATTGGCTTTGATCAAAATCAGGTTTACCTTCAATAGTAAGGACTGGTACTTCTCCATATTGGGGATGGTTTTCTTTGGAAACGTAAAATTTCTTTTTCAGATCCATTTTCTGAAAAACATCTTCAATAGTGGATTCAAGTAGATATGGGTGTATTTTTATTCCACCACTGTTAATTATATCATCAGATCTACCAAGCACCAAAAATCCATCATTTTTCAAATGGACAATGTCATTTGTTTTGACGTTAAGATTAACCTCTGGAATATGGATTTCAAGGGTCTTATTCATACGAATATTTACTCCTGGAAGTGGTTTAAATGAAGTTTCATTTTTTGATAAATTTTGCATCGCTATGTGACTAGCAGTCTCTGTCATACCATAGGTGTACCAAATCTGAGGGTATTTGAGTCTTTCAATGAAAACTGAAGGGTTGTTCAATGGTGCACCACCAATTAAGATGTGGTTGAATTTGTTCAGCTTTTCAAAGGAGTTGTCAAAACTTGATATAAACTGAGTAGGAGTAAGTGATACTGTTGTGAAATTGTGATTTTTAATCACTTCTAATGGATTGTTTGACGGTTTATAAAAGTGAATTTCACAATCCCATACGAGGGCTCGAATTAATTGCATAAATCCTCCAGTTTTATTTACTGGTAGACAACACATTATTTGATGTGTTTCATGACCAAGTATGTTTTGAGTGGTTTTGGCACTCCATATTAAAAGCTTGCGAGTGAGTGTGATTTTTTTTGGTTTACTTGTAGTGCCTGAGGTGTAGATCTTGAATTTTTCGTCTCCCTGATTCCATTTTTTTATGACTTCTTCAACATCAGTTTGTTGTTCAAAATCTTCAGAATAATACGCTTTAAAAAGAGGCATTTAATAAAATAAACAGATTCAAATGTAGGATAGTTTAAAGCTATACAATTCATATTCGAGGGATTATTTTGTTTTCTGAGGGTTAAGCACATGATAAAATATTAAATTCGCGTTCTATTTAAATAATTTTAAAATTACTATGACAAGAGTTATTAATCTGTTTTCTTTACTTTCTATTCTCAATGTAAGTTTGGTTTTTGCTCAAGAAGCACCCATAAGCCCTCAAAAAAATAATGATGGGTCTTCAGAAGTATTCCCAGTTTTTAGTTATGGGGATAAGTTTGTTCTTAATGATGAATTTATGCGAGTTTTTAATAAGAACAAGCAGGGTGATTCTTCTCCTACAAAACAAGAAATTAAGGAATATCTTGATTTGTATATCAAGTTTAAACTTAAAGTTGAGCAGGCTTATAAGTTGCAAATGGATACGTTGCCAAGTTTTATCAAAGAACTTGCTGGATACAGAAAACAGTTAGCTCAACCATATTTGACTGATAAAACAGTAACAGATCGACTTATTAGAGAAGCATTTGATAGAAGTAAATTTGAGGTCAATGCAAGCCACTTATTAATTAACTGCTCTTCAGATGCAAAACCTGCTGACACATTAGCGGCTTATCAAAAAATAGTAGGATTAAGAACTAGGATTAAAAATGGCGAGAATTTTGAAGATGTAGCAAAAGCTTTTTCGGAGGATCCTTCGGCAAAAAACAACAATGGTGTACTTGGTTATTTCACAAGTTTTCAGATGATTTACCCGTTTGAAAACGCAGCTTTTAATACACCGGTTGGAGAGGTAAGTATGCCAATTCGAACCAAATATGGTTATCATATCGTCTATGTGTCAGACAAACGTGAATCGATGGGAGATATGAAGGTGGCTCATATTATGATTAAATATTATAATCCCTCACAGATTGATAGCACAAAAGAACGGATAGATGCGGTCTACAATAAATTGAAAGAAGGTGGAGATTGGACTAGTATTGTCGAAGAATTTTCAGAAGATTTTAATACGAATTCCAAAGGGGGAGAATTGAGTTGGATAAATCGAACAACACCTAATATTCCTGTAGAGTTCAAAGATGTTGCATATACATTAAAGGTTGATGGTGAAATTAGTGAGCCTATTAAAACACGTTTCGGATGGCACATTGTTAAACGTATTGAAACGAAACCTATGCCGTCTTATGAAGATAGCAAGGAATTAATTCGAAGAAAAGTAGAAAGAGATAGTCGAAGTGAATTGAATAAGGAAGTGGTTGTAGCTAGGCTGAAAAAAGAGAATAATTTCCAGGAAGTTTCGGGTCTACAAGCCGTTCAAGATTCTTTTACGGTAGATTTATTATCAGCAAAATATAAAAAACAAGAAGGAATTGGTATAGTATTATGCAAGATCGGAGATCGTGATTATACCGATAGTTATTTCTTTGGATATGTAGCAACAAATCAAACAAGATCAAACAAGTCATTGACAAACGCAGTAAATGACATTTATGATGCTTTTGTACAGCAGATTAATTTAGACTACGAAGAGGGGCTTCTCGAGAAAAAATATGAAGCATTCAAAAATATCATGCAAGAGTATAAAGATGGGATTCTCTTATTTGAGCTAACAGATAAGAAAGTATGGACTAGAGCTGTAAAAGACACACTTGGCCTTCAAGCTTTTTATGATAACAATAAAGCAAAATACATGTGGAATAAGCGAGCGGATGTAGATATTTTTAGTTGCAGTGATTCTAAGACTAAAAAGCTAGCAATGAAACTAGCCAAGAAAGGAAAATCAGCGAAAGAAATCTTGAGTCGTTGTAATGCAAAAAATCCAATTGCAGTTACAATTGAGTCTAGAAAACTTGAAAAATCAAAAGATCCACTTCTAGAAAAAATTAATTTGAAAAAAGGAGTTTTCAAAATAGAAGATGGCAATCAACAATTCAAATTTGTGAGAGTAAATGACATACTTACCCCAACCCAAAAATTATTAGAGGAAAATAGAGGTGCTATTACATCAGATTATCAGAATTACTTGGAGGAAAGCTGGATAAAAGCGTTGAAAAACAGCTATCCAGTCCAAGTTTATGAAGACAATGTCTCAAGACTTTACAATGATTAATAGTTGAAAAAAATCCTGACCATACTATCTATCTGCTCTGTTTTAGCGTGCGACTCAACGAGTTCAGGCAGAGTCATTGCTAGGGCTTTTGGGAATGATTTATATGACACGGATATAGCTGATTTAATCTCTGATGATGCCTCATATGAGGATAGTATATTTTTTACCAAAGAGTTTATAAATATCTGGATATCAAAACAAGTCTTGTTGAACGAGGCAGACCGAGTATTAAATGCTCAAGAGAAAGATAAGTCTCGTGAGTTGGAAGCATACAGACATGATTTACTCACCTATGAACTGATTAATAAATTGGTAAAACAAGACATAGATACTTCATTTAGTGATCAGGAACTAGAGCTGTATTACGAAGACAATAAAAATGAGTTTGAATTAACACAGAACATTATTAAGCTGGTATTTTATAAGGTTCCTTTGAACTCTAAAGATCTTGATTTACTTTGGTCAAGTTTTAAGGCCAACGATCAATCCATTTATCCCACATTGGTATCACTTGCTAAGCGTGGAGGCAATTATTATGAAAATGGAAATTCATGGGTGTTTTTCGATGATATTTTAAAAGAAATACCCATTAATACCTACAATCAAGAGCATTACTTAAAAAACCATAAGTATATTCGAATTATTGACGGTGATTTTATTTATTTCATTAAGATAAATGATTTCAAAACACGGAGTATGTTATCTCCGTTTGTCATAGAGAAACAGCGTATAAAAGAAATTCTTCTAATGAAACGCCAACAAGAATTGCAGAAGAACATCGAATCAAATTTGTTAGACAAAGCATATCGTAATAATCACATACAACTATTTTGAAAAAAACATCATCCATATTATTCTTATTTCTTGGCGTTAATTGTTACGCCCAGAATCAGCCTGTGATTGACGAAATCGTTGCCGTTGTTGGGGAACACATTATTTTACGCTCTGATTTAGAGGCAGAGTATACTCAAGCAAAACAGGATATGTCTTTTTATCCTGGAGATTTGAAATGTGAAATCTTAAATCAATTGATAATTCAAAAATTATACCTTCATAAAGGAGAGAGAGATAGCATATATTCGAGTCCTGAGATGGTCGAATCTGAGCTTGACAGAAGAGTGAAATATTATGCATCTCAAATAGGTGGAGAAGCTAGACTAGCTCAGTATTTAGGAATGACGATTGATGAGTATAAAAATCGTAGAAGATCGGAAATTGAAAACCAACAAATTTCTCAGAAAGTTCAGGGTTTAATCGTTTCAGATATTAAAGCATCTCCAACAGATGTTCGTAAATTTTTTGCAAGCATACCTAAAGATAGTCTTCCTAAATTTGGAGACGAAGTTGAACTAGGTTTAATATCGATGAAACCAGAACCCAGCGACTATGCAAAAGAATATGCCTTGGAAAAAATCACAAAAATTCGTCAAGACTTGTTGAAAGGATTATACTCATTTGATTTTGCAGCAAAGAGTAATAGCGACGATAAAGTAACTGCGGTAAACGGAGGTGAATTAGGCTATTTTTCAAGAGGTCAAATGGTTGGAGCATTTGAGCGAGTAGCTTTCAAGTTAAAAGGCGATTCAATATCTGAAATTATAGAAACTAAATATGGGTATCATATTATTCAATTAATCGATCGGAAAGGTGAAAAAGTGAACGCAAGACATATATTAATCAAACCATTGATAGTCAAAAGTGATCTGTCTGCATTACGTGACCAAATGTTAGAAATTATAGAAGGACTTAAATCAGACAGTTTGTCAATGTGCAAGGTGGCATCAGAATTAAGCACAGATGTGTACACAAAAGATAATTGTGGTTTTTATGCTGATCAAACTACTGGTTCACAACAGATATCTATTGATGTATTAGACCCGGTAATTGCTGCTAAAGCAAGTATAATGAGGGATGGTCAATACAGTAAACCAGAAAAATTTCAAGATGTAGATGGTTCATCTGGGTACAGATTTCTCTACCTCAGAAAATTAATACCAGCCCATACTGCTAATTTAAAAGAGGACTATCAGAAAATTCAAGCACTTGCACTTGAAAAAAAGAAAGAGGACACCATTAAAAAATGGGTGAGTGAATATAAAAAGAATGTATATGTCAAGATAGACGAGAAATATGCTTCTTGTAATGAGCTATCACAATGGAAAGGACTAGAGAATTAAATGATTGATTTTACCAATGATAAAGTAGCTGCTGATAGTTTAGTTCTAAAAGTAGAAGAACTAAAGAAAGAGATTAGTAAGGTAATAATTGGACAAGATGAGGTTGTCAATGGACTTGTAACAAGTATTCTAAGCAATGGTCATGCACTGTTAATTGGTGTTCCAGGTCTTGCAAAAACGTTATTGATAAAGACCATTAGCGAGGTCTTAGATTTGAGCTTTAATCGTGTTCAGTTTACTCCAGATTTAATGCCCAGTGATATTATTGGCTCAGAAATTTTGGATGAAGCAAAAAATTTCAAGTTTAACAAAGGTCCTGTGTTTGCCAATATTGTTCTTGCAGATGAAATAAATAGAACACCACCCAAAACTCAAGCGGCCCTTCTCGAAGCCATGCAAGAGAAAAATGTTACATTATCAGGCACTAAATATCCATTGGATTTACCCTTTTTCGTTTTAGCCACCCAAAACCCCATAGAGCAGGAAGGAACATACCCATTGCCTGAAGCTCAATTAGATCGCTTTATGTTTAACATGATTCTTGATTACCCATCAAGAGAAGAAGAGATAAACATTGTTAAAGCCACCACCTCTGAACAATCTGTGGTCATTAATCCAGTTATGAACCAAGATGAAATACTGGGATTTCAAGAATTAGTTAAACGAGTTCCTGTATCTGACCATGTTTATGAATATGCAGTCACTTTGGTTGGAAAAACTCGAGCTAAACGAGAATTAGCAACTCCATTTGTTAATGAGTATTTAGAGTATGGTGCTGGTCCAAGAGCATCGCAATATTTAATCATTGGTGCTAAAGCCAATGCTCTCATAAATGGAAAGTACTCTCCAGATATAGAGGATGTTCAGGCAGTTGCAAAAATGGTTCTGAGGCATCGCATTGTAAGGAATTACAAAGCAGAGTCTCAAGGAATATCTGCCGATCAGATCATTGAAAGTATTTTTTAATATTGGTTTTTTCTATTGTAGATATTGAAACTACAGGTGGCTCACATGGTAATCGAATTACAGAAATAGCTGCTGTTAAAACAGATGGTAAAAGCATATTAGAGTCTTACGAAACTTTAATAAATCCCCATATCTTTATTCCGAAGTCAATTACTCTTCTAACAGGAATTACGAACAAAATGGTAAGTGATGCTCCTGATTTTGAAGAAGTATCACGTGATTTTATGAACTTTTTAGATGGTTCCATTTTTGTTGCTCATAATGTCAGTTTTGACTATAGCATTATAAAAAATCATTTCGAAGATTTATCAATTCCATTTAACAGCAAAAAGCTTTGTACGGTCAGATTGTCTCGATCGATATTACCCAATCATCCTTCTTATTCTCTTGGAAAATTATGTAGAGAATTAGGTATAAAAAATCATAAGAGACATCGTGCAATGGGGGATGCTCAAGCAACCACGGAATTGTTCCACCTGCTTTTCAAAAAAGACTATGACTTTATAGCCCATTCTTTAAATCAATTAAGTAGGGAATCAATATTACCACCGAACTTACCAAAGAGTGAGTTTGAATCCATGCCCAATTCTGTAGGGGTATATTATCTACTTGGAGAAAAAATGGAAATCTTATATGTAGGTAAAGCAAAGGATATGAAAAAGCGGATTGTTACCCATTTTACGGAGACAACTCGTAAGAAAAGTGAACTTTTAAGAAAAATTCATCACGTTAGTTATGTGGAAACAGGGAATGAACTCATTGCTTTATTACTAGAAAGTGATGAAATAAAAAAGCACTATCCACCCTACAATAAATTACAAAAGCAAAAAAGCAATGATTATTGTATCTGTCATTATGAAGGTCAAGATGGTATTGTTAGAGTAGATATTTTTTTAAAAAAATATGAGAGAAATACTGTAAAGCAATTTAGTTCAATGACCATGGCTAAAGATTATCTGTATATGTTGGTAGAAAAGAATAAATTGTGTCCTAAGTATACTGGCTTAGAGCGAACAAAAGAGCGATGTTATCTGGGGACAAATTGTGAGTTGTGTTCGGGCAATATTTCTGTAGAGGAGTATAATCAGCAAGTAATGAAATCTTGGGAATCCAAAGGCTTGAATAAGTGGATAATAGGTCCAGGAAGAACAATTGAAGAAAAAGGGGTAGTTGCTCTAAAAGATGGGGAGTATTACGGTTTTGGTTTTGTGACTACGGATCAACAAATTAATGAGGAGGATTTGAATAGCTGTATTGTAAGATATAAGACGAATTCAGATATTAGAAGAATTATTGATGGTTTTTTGAGCATGCCAATTCCTAGAGTATTTCAATTAATTACAGAATAGGTTAAATAGCCATCAAACTACATCCTCTGATATCAGACTGGTCTAATCTGCCAGTTACTTCAAAGCGACCATCTTCGTATACTCGACCTAAATCATCTGTGGCAATGAAACAGCAACTATTGATATTGGCAAGATCGATTATGTTTAGAGCAGCAGTATGACCTTTCATCATGTCTTTACTTAATGGATCATTGTCTGCTCTAGGGAGTACTTTCACCCAGGGCGGGCAGGTATATAAACCATCTTCATCTGAGTATGCCTGACTCAATAATTCTGTCATTCCATATTCGGATATGACGGTGGAGCTTGGAAAGGCTTTTTGAAGAATGTGGTAGAGTTCAAGTTTGGTTATTTCTTCCTTTCTTCCTTTCATTCCACCAGTTTCAATAATAGTTAGATTGTCTAGATCTTGAGGGTATTCTTTAGCAAAATCCAAAAGGGCAAAACTTACACCAAACAAGATTTTTTTCTTGGGAGTTTTGTTCAGCTTATGGTTTAGTTCTTCAAAATTGTATAGATAAAAATTAAGGGGTTGATTGTTATGTTCCATTAAAAATTTAATCATGGAAACTAAGGAAGAGTTCTTTCTCTCAAGGTAGTTTGGTAGCAAACCAAAAATCTCATACTCAGATAATAGACCCATTCGGTTTTCAATAATATTTAGGCAGTTTTTGTGGTAGTCGTTTATGCTATTGATGTGATGTTTGGAGGGGGTATTGCTAGTGGTTGTACTACTTTCAAAAACATGCTCAGTTTCAAAATTTCCAGTCTTTACAGTGTGAGTTTTGAATAGTGATATTGGGAGAAATGGAATTTCACTGTAGTGGGAAATGGAGTTTGTTGATTTCCCAATAAGCTTTAGGTATTGAGCGTATACTTCATTATTTTTTGCTTGATATTGAAATATATTCAAAGCTAGGGCGTTAAAATTGCGATTATTAACAGACCAAACATCCATTATGTCGTTCAACAACATACTTACTTCAAAAGTAATAACTCTAGGTACTTTATTGGTTTGTTCTTGTTCTCCTAAAGAGAATCAATTTACAATAGAGCCCAAAATTCAATTAGAATCGATTGTTCAGCTTAAAGATATTATGGGTAAAGACAGTGTTATCCAATTATCGATATCCTATTCTGATGCAGATGGAGATATTGGGCTATCAGATTCAGATACATTCCCTCCATTTAACTTTTCTAGTGAGTTTTATCATAATTTGCCTATCAAGTATTTGGTAAAGGATTTATCAGGTAATTATAATGAATTAATCAACCCATCCTTAAATAAACCCTATGGTAATCAACATGAACGAATACCAGATCTAACCCCACCAGGAAAATACAAGTCAATCTCAGGTATTTTAACCATTAATCTGACTGCAAATCCATTGTTAATAGAACCTCAATCCGTGAAGTTTGAAATTTCACTAATGGATAGAGCGTTGAATATGAGCAATACAGTGTACACTGAAGTATTAAATTTAACCCATTAAATAACCTGACCCATGAATTCCTCTTTTCAAAAAACGACTAAAGTCACCTGTGGGTGGCAAAATTTTATATGTTTGCACAACAAAAATTATCAATTTTATAAAGTAGCATAGTTTTGGCATTACCATCAAACAATATGAAATTGTATCTCAAGTTAGTGTTTGGGTTTATTTTGGTGTTTTTTGCTATCAATAGTAATGCACAGAAATTTGCTTACGTGGATTCGGAATACATTCTTTCTCAAATTCCTAAATATAAGTCTGCTCAACTTCAATTAAATGAGCTCAGTGCTCAATGGCAGCAAGAGGTTGAGAAGAAATTTTCAGAAATAGAGACTCTTCGTAAGTCTTTTCAGGTAGAGAAAGTACTTCTTACAAAAGACATGCAACTTTCTAGGGAGAAGGAGATTGCGAATAAAGAAAATGAAGCTAAGAAATTTCAGCAAAAAAAATTTGGTGCTGAAGGAGAGTTATTTCAGAAAAAGTCGGAGTTAATTCGACCCATACAAGACAAACTTTACGATGCTATCAATAAAGTAGCTAAAAATAATGGATTAGATTTTATATTTGACAAAAGTGGTGAATTGCTCATGTTGGTGTCAAATTCAAAATACGATCGAAGCGACGAAGTATTGGAGGAGTTAGGTGTAGTTTCAACAACAACAGAAAAGGATAAAAATTTACCACCACAATAAAAGTACAAAAACAAGTAAATCATAGTATGAAAAAAGTATTTTCAATTTTAATAATCCTAGGTGCGACTGTAATTGCACAAGCACAAACTAAAGTAGCTCATATTAATAGCACACAGTTAATTGAGTCAATGCCTGAAGCGGATACCATTTCTATGAAGTTAGAGAAGGTTAGACAGACATGGGAAGCACTTCTTGCTGAAAAACAGAAAGAAACCCAAACTAAATATCAGGCTTTGATGGAAATTATCGATGATGAATCAGTTTCACCAAGTGTGAAAGAGGTTAAAACGCAAGAAATTGAAAACTTGCAAAAGCAGTATCAAGAGATGCAGAAATCGGGTTCAGATGCCATGCAAAAAGAACAAGAGGCTCTATTGTCTCCACTATATGCTCGAGTTAAAGAAACCATTGCAGCTGTTGCTAAAGCTAATGGCTACGCATATGTGATGGATAGTTCAGAAGGTAGTGGTTTGATTTACAGTGATTCTTCGTTTGACTTGATGCCACTTGTCAAGGCAAAACTTGGACTTAAATAAATCCATCATCAATCGTCAGTCCAATCAACCTATTGGTGTTTTTGATTCGGGTTTAGGTGGATTGTCCATTCTAAAGGCCCTAAAAAACAAACTTCCCAATGAGCAGTTTGTCTATTTTGGAGATACTGCACACCTGCCTTATGGTGACAAGAGTGGGGCTACCTTAAAGGAATATGTTTCATCCATTGTTTCCTTTTTAGATCAGCAAAACTGCAAGTTAGTAATCGTTGCATGTAACAGTGCGGCTACGGTCATCCATAAAATGGAGAATTTACCTTTTGAGGAGCATCAAATTGTCGAGGTGATTAGTCCAATTATAGATCTCGTAGCTGAACAAAAAAAGTATCAAAAAATCGGAGTTATTGGTACCAGAAAAACCATTGGCTCTGGAATATTCGATCAAAAGTTAAATCGATTAAACCCTGCTTTGGAGATTATAGCAAGAGCAACCCCTCTACTGGCTCCTATGATTGAGGATGGATTTGTGGAAGAAGATGTTTTGCTACCCATTTTTAAAAGGTATTTTCAAGGTTTTGAAGAGTGCGAGTTGATCATTCCAGC
>JAHEGS010000065.1 GCA_024645005.1 Bacteroidota bacterium | reverse complement strand
CAGATAATCGTGTCATTACCTGCATTTAGTAATTGAATGTTTGAAATAGCATCAACTAAAGAGTTGCAAACACAGTTAGAATCAGATAGATATAGTAATAAATCACAGGTATAAATGGATGGGACCTTAAATTTTAAATTACGACCAACCTCCTCACCACTTAAAATTTTATTGAATAGTGTATCTTGAGTTATATAGATATCACCAGAATCTACTGATCCATTTTTATTAGAATCATAAATAATTTGAGTAATTAATGGAGAAGATAGTGTCTTATCAATTCCTGTATTTTTAAGGGTATAGTTTAAGCTAATTAGCTCATCAGTACCATTTGGAATAGATGTAGCATTTAAGAACTTAAGGGCATAAGTTTCTTTTATCACTGAATCTGCTCGTTGAATTGAGCTAGTGGCCACATTAATATCACAATAAGTACCACTACTCACACATAAAGCGGATGACTTCACGACTGCTTGTGCATAGGTTTGTCTGATACCACAGGTTAAATTAAAATTATCTAAAAAAGTTTTTATCCTAAAAATCGAACTATCACCAGGAACTATATATGGTGGAATTTTCCATGAATAGATATTTTGACCTGTTGAATTATCTAATGTTGGTTTTTGGGTAGGAGCATTATGGCCCTTGTCAATATAATTTGTATCAACGAATACTCCAGGGGGTAAGCTCAGAATAAATTGATCGCTTTGTCCTGTAGAATCTGGACCTAAATTTATAAACTTCGCATACGTACTATCATTATAATTGCATGGTACTAAAGGGTTCATGTGAAAAGATATGGAAGAAAAATAGGGTTTTACAACACCTTTAATATTTATTGGGTCAGATAATATAAAGGGTGCATTTACTGCATTTCCACATTTCAGAAATCCTCCTGGCCTTAATAAAAAAGAGGATCCACTGGTATAATTACAATCCGTTGATAACCTAAACTTAAATATCAATTTGTAGCCTGATTTGCTATTTACTCCATTTATGCCGTTTTTATCAAACAAACTATCTCTATTAGAAAAATCCCAACGATATACACTGGGTCCAACACGAGTAAAATTTTGAATACAAATTGAATCAGACCGACCATCCTTGAATAACCATGCAGTATCTTCTAAGGTCATGCCAGGTTGAGTTTGAATATCTATGTAAGAATTATAAACTTTGGGAGAACCCGTATTGTTAATTTGAACTTGAAATTCTTGATTTTTACATAAATCGATTTCTGAATAACGAGTTAAAATTGTTGCATCTAAACGTGTGTTAATGGGCTCGTATTTAAGATTATACGTCTTGAAATCGCAAGGGTAACTCAAGATAGATGTAGGATATGATGAACAATTTGAACCTATGCACAACTGCAGGCTGTCTTTGTTGCATGAGCTATATGTTGCATAAATAATGTAGTCTTTCTGAACTCCTCCAGAAAAATCACCTGCCATAAATATATCATTATTATTAGGAAGAAATTGATTAGTTGCTTTATCTTTAATGGCAACTATTTTTCGATTAGAATTGGTTAACGCACCTAGCCAAACATTTTTGGCCAAAGCTTGAGTATTTAAGTTTTTAACTCTAATCTCCCACTCAACGGTGTCTTTTTCTGGGAATACATAATCATCTGTCACCGTAATATTCATATCTTGTCTAGTGAATGTGACAATATCTCTAGTATTACTTGTCATTATAGTATCTACTCCTGATCCCAGATATCCTAATTTCTCAAATACAAATCCATAAATAAAATCATGGGTTGTATTTGAAGCTTTACAATTTGGAGTGAGACTAGCTGTGTAGGTACCATGAAATCCGTCATCACTGATTAGAATCGTTCCACCAACGTCGGTGTATAGAGAATCTGTTCTATATTTCACCTCATTTGATGTTTGTGAATAAGGGCTAATTGAACTAATAAATTGATTGGTTGATCTACCTGTACCTCTAGTTCGATATTGCCTAAAACTTCCATTGGTTACATCAAACCCTTGTGGCTTTTTGAAAATTATTTCTTTCAATTTAGCCCATTTTCTGTACTCATAAGGAAAAATATTTCCACCAGCATAATTGGTACAACACCTACCAACACTCAAATAAAAGTTCTGGGATATATTGAAATTTGTACAACCATTTTTGGATAAATTGTTAGTTCCATAATTGGTAAAGTAATAGCCTAATAAACTTAATCGTGCAGAAAAATCGTCACAAGAGTATTTCTGTGATGCATTTGGGTTTGCAGTTGAACTAAGGTAAAAGGTATTGCTAAGTTGCAGATCTACTGAGAAATTACTCAGATTTTGATCAACCACATATTTAACTTTTAATACCAAACTATCTCTGTTATTGTATCGGAAGCTGGGATAAATTAGACATCCTGCTGAACTTAGGCTTCCAAGGCTAATATCAAAAGTATAGGTTTTAGTATTTCCTGTTGAAATGAACGTATAAGGTACTTGGTTACAGGTCACAGCAAGTACACCACTGCGATAAACATATAGTGTTGCTTGTTTAGCTGATAAATATCGACCATAATCGAGCGTGGTAGTTGCTTTTCCATAGCTCCAATTGGTGATCGAACCAGCATTGTTTACTTTGCCACTAAATGTAGTTAAAAGCGTGTCGCCATACATGATACGATTATGTTTTATTTTGGAATGATCCAAAACACCAGTTGCATCAGGAATCCCATCATTATCGTTATCTGGCAAACCATAACTTATTCGCTTAGCTTCAAAATTTTTAAAGTGAAGACCTCCAGCACATGAGTTTTTGCAATGAATTTTAATGTTGTCATTCGTACAATATAGGGGTATATCACATCCAGAGGTACATGTTGTATCTGGATTATATAGAATATTGATAGCGATATTTTGTGAGCTATTTGAAGTATTACTCTTGCAATTTCCTTTTATGTTGATTAGTAATTCACTTCTAGGTAATGTAACCTTTGGTGTTCCATTGAATTTAGCAAAAACTGTATCATTACTTTGTACAACACTAGATGGTGACCAGGATGTACCGTTAGGGTGTGTAAATTGAATATCATTAGCTGACAATGAGTGTGTTATAGTATTAGGCAATTTTAATTGTATGGTCAATTGTGATCGAACACTAGGATAAAAGAGATAGCCATTATTCACTGTAAATTCGAGTTGTTTAGTTTGGCCATCTACAATATCTGTAGGTATCAATTTACTTACTCTAAATGATTGGTAAGATCCTACACTTCCATACTTTTCATTATAGTTGATTAGGGTATTGCATTGATTCTTATAAGTTGCCTTGAATTTCCAACGTTGGTTGTAAATCGTTCCAGTATTACATATTGAAGGACAACACGATTTGGTTTTCCATTTTAAAATCACAGAATCTCCTGGAGCCATATTTTGGAGATTGAGGAATACCTGACCAACCGCATTTTTTCCTAGACATGCATAGACTCCACTTGTATTTGAAAATGTTGTACTATATGGTTTAATTTTATTAGCGATACCAGTTGAGGAGTATTTAATAGTGAATGAAGTATCTAAAATTTTAGACATCATAGTTGATCGGTATCCATTACCACCAGATTGAAAAATGGCTAAATCAATTGCCCTTGCTGTATCATTGCCTTTGTTATATATAACTAATTGTTGATCATGATCGTATTTGTCGGACAAACACGAAGTAGTCGAGGAAGTTGGAGTGAATTCGAGTTCTGGTCGTTTATTTGATATTGAGGTATTTGCTGATTTTTGTGTTGTTTTACAAGTTGAATTATCACACCCCCATGAGGAAGAATATGTAGCATTTAGATTGTTACAAGCAACAACTTCAATGCTATCTATAAAAATAAATGTTTCGTTATAATCAAAGTAAATGTCCTTGTTGCCAATGGTTTTAAAATCATTAGAGTCGAGTGTAGAAATTGTATTTAAACCATTTTTTACTGTACTTCTGCCGTTGTATGATATTAATTTTTGTCCGTTGTTGTAAAATCGATTGAAAGTAAGCTGCTTTAACTTGCCCAAACCACTATTTTTTATGGTTATTTCTCGAGTGTATGAGTCTCCTAAGTCAGCTGTTTTTAATTGATTCGTTATGTTTTGAATACTCAGAGAGGGTTGTTTAATATTAAGTACATTTCCGTTTTTTTGAACTGAGCCACCACTGTATAAAGTTGTTGTTTTTACAATAGCTAAACCACCATTGTTCAAAAACAAACTAATATCGCATGATGTATTCATTTTTATTTTAATGATACGAGATTGAGCAATCCCAATATTAGATAAGCTAAATACAGGGTTAGATAAGTTACTTATATTTTTTTCACTAACTCCGGTTCCTGATAGAGAACCTTTAGCATAAGTGATTCCTTTTGGAAAATTAACCTGAGTCTCAATTCCAGAAACAATGGAGGTTGTCGTATTTCTAACCTCAATTTCTAAATAATCGGATTCAATACATAAGTCGACTTGGGAGGGGTTGTTGATTTTGATATTGAGTTTGGATTGAGCCAATGAGGAGAACATCGAAATCAAGAGAATTAATATGCTAATTAACCACCTATTTATCATTGTAAGCATTTCAGTTTCACAAAAATATATAAAAATGAATTGAGATATTTTAAATAAAAATCAGAGAATAGCATATTTAGAAGTTATTAGGGTAGTGAAGCATGTTGAATAAGCTTATTGTAGATTAAAATTATTGGATTTAATTACCTTTGAATTATATGAGGTCAAGTCTTTTGTGTCTATCTTTAATTTGCATTTTGTTAAGTTTAAATGCCCAGACTATTCGTTTTAATGAGGTAGTTTCTTCAAATTCAGTATATTTTGATGAGGATGGAGATTCTCCTGATTGGATTGAATTACATAACTATGGAAATCAAGAAGTTTCTATTGCCAATTGGACACTCACTGATGATGTTGATGATTATGATAAATGGACATTCCCAGACATTACCCTCAATAGCAATGATTATTTATTGTTATGGGCATCTTCAAAAGATAGATCGGCTATAAACTATTCTCGCACCATAGTAAATCAGGGAGATAATTTTAAATATCTTGTACCCACTAACGAACTGAATTCAGAATGGAAATCTTTGAGTTTTAATGATGGAACATGGTCAGAGGGACCATCTGGTTTTGGATATGATGATGGTGACGACGCTACACTTATACCACAGGGTAGTACTTCATTGTACATCCGAAAGAAGTTTACAGTAGACAATTTATCAGATATGGCTTCTTTGATACTTGATATTGATTATGATGATGGGTTTGTAGCCTATATTAATGGCGTGGAGATAGCACGTGCCAATATAAATGGTAACCCTCCATCATATCAAACTACAACAATTCAAGATCATGAAGCACAAATGTTTAATGGTGGCATACCCGAACGTTTTTCTATAGATGATTTTGCATCTATTTTAAATGAAGGTGAAAATCTAATAGCTATTCAAGCACATAATGTGTCATCCAATTCATCAGATTTTACGATTATACCATTTTTGTCAGCAGTTTTTACATCTCCTAACAACTCAGGTGTAACTCCACCAGCAGTTTTAAACCTTTCATCATCAAACTACCACACCAATTTCAGTATATCATCAGATTCTGAAATATTAAGCCTTTTTGATAATACGGGTATATTGATTGATCAATTAGTTGTAGAGAATTTGGCTCCTAATACATCAATCGGTGTTTCTCGAAGTTCTAATGATTTGGTGAGGTTTATTGAAACTACACCGGGTTACCAAAATTCCTCCAATGAATTTGCAGGTTCAGTTTCAAGCCACGTGGTTTTTTCACAAAAAGGTGGATTAATTGAAGGACCATTTAATCTTGTTCTGTCTGGTAATCAAGCTGATGAAGTTATTCGATATGAATTGGGAGGGGCCAAGCCTACTAAATCATCACCTGAATACACAAATGCAATTAGTATTAGTTCAAATACCAGTATAAGAGCAAGAATCTACTCGGAAAATAAAATTCCCTCCCCAATTTATTCGGAATCCTATATATTATCTAAAAATCATGAAATAGATGTGTTGTTGTTGACAGTGGAACCTGATGACTTTTTTCATCAAGATACGGGTATTTATGTGTTTGGGCCGGAAGGAACTTTTGATCAAAACATACCCTTTTTTGGTGCTAATTTTTGGGAAGATTGGGAACGACCCATTCATTTTTCTTTTCATGAACAAGGAGAAGATACTTCTGTGAGTTTTAATGCGGGGGTTAAAATATTTGGTGGTTGGAGTAGGGGGCAAAATGGTCAACGTTCCATGTCTTTGTTTGCTAGAGGTCAGTATGGTGATTCAAAGTTTGAACATTCCTTTTTTGATCAATTACAATACGACGATTTCGAAGCACTAGTCATTCGAAATTCTGGGCAAGATTGGTTGCGTACATCTATGAAAGACATTACCCTAACAAGTTTGATGCGTGGTTCTGGTTTGGATTTTTCTGAGCACAATCCAGTTGCGACATACATCAACGGGCAATATTGGGGAATGTACAACCTAAGAGAGAAGATAAATGAGCACATGTTGGCTGCCAAACACAACGTTAATGCCGATCATATTACAATACTGACCAACAATGCTGAGGTAGTAGAAGGTGATAATGAAGAATATGTAGCATTGATGAATTATGTTGGTACAACTGATTTGTCAATTAATTCAAATTTTGAATATGTAAAACAACGGGTTGATTTAAAGGAATATGCTTTATATAAAGCAGCTAATATATTTTTTAATAATACAGATTGGCCTGGTAATAATATTAAATATTGGAAACATTCAGAAGGGAAGTGGCGATGGATTATGTATGATACCGATTTTGGTTTTGGACCATGGTGGGATTTAAATAGTTCCGGTAATAATACCTTAAGTTTCGCACTAGAACCAAGTGGACCAGCATGGCCTAATCCATCTTGGTCAACACTTCTTTTCAGAAGATTAACTAGAAACATTGGGTTTAGAAATCAATTTATTAATCGTTATGCAGATGAGTTGAATACACGTTTTCTTCCAGCTAATGTAATTGCACATATTAATAAAATTTATAGTTCTATTTCGCCTGAGATGACTGCTCATTACGAACGTTGGAGAACAGATCCTTCGCTTTCTTACTACAATATCAGTATTGATGACATTGATGCCTGGATTAATTTTTTTGTTAATGAGATGCGAAGTTTTGCTGTGAAACGTCACCCTATTGTGAAAGATCATATTTTGTCTGAGTTTAATTTACCTAGCTTTCATCCCATGACCATTGTTAACTATGATGTTTCTGAGGGTTTTGTGAATGTAAATGATAATCTCAATATTCAAGAGGATTCATGGACTGGAGATTATTTTGAGACTGTTCCCATACAGTTAAAGGCTATTGCAAGACAAGGGTATGAGTTCTCTCATTGGAGTGGTGATTTATCGTCTACTGATGAGAAAGTTGAAATAAGTTTGGAAGATGCCTTTGAAATCACACCTAACTTTAAACCTGCTGAATCTTTGGTAAATCCTGTAGTTATTAATGAGATAAATTACAGATCTAAAGAAAGTTTTGACACGGATGACTGGATCGAGTTGTATAATCCAAATGATTCATCTATAGATTTATCTGGTTGGACTATTAAAGATGATAATGATGCTCATATTTTCTCAATTCCGTCAGGTACTTCAATCGAGGCGGATGGTTATCTCGTGTTCGTAAAAGATTCAGCTAGATTTTCTATCCAATTCCCAGAAATTACTAATTATATTGGAGAACTTGGTTTTGGTTTTGGGCGGACAGATTCTGTTCGATTATATAACGAAAATAACCTTCTTCATGACCAGGTTGGATATCAGTCGGAATCACCCTGGCCAACTTGTGCGGACAAGACAGGCAACACTTTAGAACTTATCACATCAAATCTTGATAATTTACTGCCTGAAAGTTGGAGTTGCATAAATTCATATGGTAGTCCTAGTGCAATTAACGAATTGCAAACTTCCATACTTAATGAAGTTAATTTGTATCCGAATCCAGTTCGAAGTATTTTGACGATAGATGGAATAAGAGGAGCATTCAATACTAAAATTTATTCTAATATTGGACAATTGGTATATTCTTCATCTAATGTCAAACAAATTGATGTGCGTTTTTTGAGTGATGGTGTGTATCATTTAACAATCGAAAAAGAGGGAGAGGTAACAGTTAAAAATTTTGTCAAGTATTGATGATAGCCTCAGTTGATTAGTTTTATCAATTGAAAACTAGTTAGCATAGACTCGTTCAACTGGCCATTCGTCTTGGTAACCCTTTTCCCAGTCTGTATTTGCTAGTTCTTCTTTGGTCATTAGACAACTTTTTAATGCTGTTTTAATCTCTTCTTGGTTCAAGCCTAAACCAATAAAAACGATTTCATTTTTACGATCTCCAAAATCTTTACTCCAATCGGATTCAATATCACTTTGGTTTTCAATGAATGAAGGGTATTGAATTCGTTGTTCAAAAGGCATACTACCCCACCATACTCCAGCACTATCAGTTCGCAAAGATCCACCTGCTTGACCCCAAATCATTGCTTGATTAGGGCGTGATGCTAACCAAAATAAGCCTTTACTTCTGATGATATTAGAAGGAAATTTATGATGAACATAAGATAAAAATCGGACTGGGTGAAAAGGCTTTTTACTCCTAAATACAAATGAATTAATTCCATACTCTTCTGTTTCAGGGGTGTGTTCTTCTTTTTTTAACTCTTCTTGCCAACCTGAATTTTGCTCTGCTTCCTCAAAATCAAATAGACCTGTATTTAGAATACGTTCAGGTTCAATTTTTCCAAAACTTGTATTCACAATTTGAGCTGATGGGTTGAGCTTTTTGAGTGTAGCAGCTAAGAAATTCAGGTCATCTTTGTCAACAAGATCCGATTTATTAATTATGATTATGTTAGCAAACTCAACCTGGTCGGTCAATAAATTCACAATGGTACGAAAGTCATCTTTCATATCTGTCAATTTTCTATCCATTAGTGTCTCTGGACTACCGAAGTCTTTGAAGAAGTTAAAAGCATCGACAACTGTAACCATGGTGTCAACGTAACTCCATTTGGATAGATCAATATTATTGTCTTCGTCAATAAAGCTGAATGTTTGAGCGACGGGAACAGGTTCACTAATTCCAGTACTTTCAATTAATAAGTAGTCAAAACGATTTTCTTTAGCTAATCTCTCTACTTCAACCATAAGATCCTCTCGAAGTGTACAACAAATGCAACCATTACTCATTTCTACTAGTTTTTCTTCTGTACGAGATAGAACGTTCTCACTTTTCACCAGATTTGCATCTACATTAACCTCACTCATGTCGTTCACAATAACGGCAACTTTTAAACCCTCTTTATTGTGTAGTATATGATTTAAAACGGTGGTTTTACCTGCTCCTAGAAATCCACTTAAAACGGTTACAGGAAGTTTATTTGTAGTATTAATCATCAGTTTTTTTGAATTTTTTAGTTTTTATTTTAATGAATGCAGTTGTTGCTACACATACAAAACTTTTGATTGTAAAGGTGTAGAGTAATTAAAAGTATTGCAGGGAGATATACTAATAATGGAGGTATAGTTATCCATTTAAAAATTTCATTAAGAATATGAATAAATAACCCAAACCAGCTAATCCATAGGGCTTTGCCGACCCATATTTTTGTTGTGGTCTTGTTTGAATGGTATACAGCAACAAAGGATAGGGCTAAAAATAGGTAGTCTAAGCTTCTCCACCACATTGGACTTGATTCACAACAAGTGTCAGTACATGATTGAATAATAAAAAGTAAAGGAGTGGCAAGACAATGAAGCAAACAGAGGCTACTAGCTAGTGCACCCATATAGTTTGAATTGTTAAAGTTTGGTGTTAATACCCTTTTATTCACTTTGTTTATAACAAACATCTTCCTCCTTAATGCAACTTGGTTGCAAATATAATTTTGAATAGATTAAATGCAATTAAGTTCCATTAAATTTGCATAATGAGTTTATCCAGACAAACGCAATCAGTTAAATTAGTTTGGCAAGTATTTGAAAAGACGGATAATGCCTATTCTGTTGTAGAGCTAGTTCAAATGCACAAGCATACGATGAATAAAACTACGGTATATCGAATTCTTGAGCGTTTTGAGAAAGATGGAAGGTTGCACACATTTTTGGGTAAGAATGGGTTGAAATGGTACGCTAAATGTCATGATTGTACATCACACAAACATTCAGATATTCACCCTCATTTTCAATGTAATGAGTGTGGTAAAGTGGAATGCTTGTCAGTAAGTGTTCAGATTCCTAAAATACCAAATCATCAAATAGATCAGGCTAACATGTTGTTATTAGGGCAATGTGATAAATGTATTGCGTAACATATACGATGGATAGTTATCTTATTCTTTTATAAACCGAATAGTTGTTTGACCAACCTTTAGGTAATATATACCATGAGATAATGATTCAATATTTATTTTTTCATAGGCAGTAATTATCCCATTTTTTAATTGTTGCCCAAAGACATTATAGATTTTATAATCAGTCTTTTTTGAAGAATTAAATTCAACATTAATTTCATTAGTGGCTGGAACAGGATAAACGTTTATGTTTAAGCTAGGCTTGGAGGTTTTTTCAATATTGAGTGTTTTGCAATTTAATGCTATTTCATATTTGGATGATTTGTTATTTATGTCTAGGGAGCCAGAATTTAGCATGTCGCAATAACATTTGTTTTCATCTAAAAATAGTTTAAACCATGCATAAGCAATATTTCCAACATCACCTCTTCCGGTCGAAGGATATAATGGGGTATAATGATCACCTAACTCTATTTCAAAAAGAAGTTTTGAAGTGCTACTTGGGGTGTAATCATAATGTAATTTAGCATGTAATAGGGGTGGAGCTGTTGGATCAATTTGAC
>JAHEGS010000055.1 GCA_024645005.1 Bacteroidota bacterium | reverse complement strand
TATTATATTTGCTCTCCTGTTTAGGAATTCAGTTTCTATACAGCCATTAAATTCCTCCTTAGCTCAGTTGGTTAGAGCATCTGACTGTTAATCAGAGGGTCCTTGGTTCGAGCCCAAGAGGAGGAGCTAGCCTAACCGCTACACTACACAAGACCTAACAAGCAATCAAAGCCCTTCACGTAAGTGAGGGGTTTTTTCTTCTTGCACACTATTTGCACACAAGTCCTATTAAAGAATAACAACCATTAGGATCATTTACAAAATCTCAATAGTTACTGCAATGTATGTGTTTTGTTGGAGAAATGAAAATAGGAAAGTTACATGTGCCGCTGATCCCTTAGCCTTGGGGGCATGGGACAGCGGCACACCAAGAAGAGCCTTAAATCCCCATCACGTATCCACACAAACCCTTAACAAACAACCCCCCGTTTTGTCATAAGGAAATATTAGCTTAAGGCAATGATATCAATGGATTAGGATGGATTTGGGTTGTGTCCATTGGTGTATATATTTATTTAGACTGGATTGTATAGAATACATTAGTAACAATATTCGGAACCCTTTCATCATTTCCGACTTCTCTTTCTATTGCAATAAAATCAATTAAATCATCTTTATTAATATTAACTGGAAAAGCAAAATTAAGGCTAAAGTCATTTTCAATATATGGGCTATCTATAAATTGACCATAACCCTCTAACTGATTCCAAGCTGTATAAGGAATTTTATTTTCAACATCATAGATTTCGAAATATCCATTATTATTTATAAAAATACTAGTTCCAGGACGAATAGGATTACGGTTAAAATTATTAGCATGGTGAATTATATCTAAAACGGAATCATTGTTAACATCCTTTAAAATTAGGTCTCCCTCACCATGCCACTGGTCAAACTTTAATTGATTTTCCATATTAGAATCTGTGATATCTGAAAACCCATTACCTGAATTGTTTTTCAATAGCTGAATAGATTTTCCAATATAATATGGATTATCTCTAGTAGTAGCTATTATTAAATCAATGAACCCGTCATTATTAATATCAGTAGATTCAATATCATTTAATTTAGCATTATTAACGTAAATAGGATCAGGTAACATTACCTTATCCCATTCAGATAAGTTTGATGTTCCATTACTCATTGCTATCCAAGCTGAACCACCATTTCTAACTATAAAGCCGGAATCAGGAACAATTAAAAGATCATCAAAGCCATCGTTATTAAAATCATTTGAATGGGCTTCATAGGTATTTGAATATGGAGGATCTACTAATCTTGGTATAAATTCATTCCTTAGTTGTTTTTCACTAATTGAAAAATTTCCGCTACCATCGTTTGTTAGTATTTTTTCAGTCATAAACAAATCATCATCGCCATCACCATCAAAATCTCCTAGTGCAAACCCCCTATCACTAACAAAATCAGCTATGTTGTTAGAGTCCCAATCATTTTCATCTGAAATTGTGCCAGGATATATTCCTACTAAGTTTTGAGAGTTATCATAATATCCATTTTCATTTGAAATTGCAAGAATTGGAGTTTCAGATGAAGCATCAGTTCCGCCATCTATTACACTAATCACAGGTTTTCCTCTCATACCTAAAATAAAATCATCTTTTCCATCCCCATTTAAATCTGAAACGACTGATCTGTATGAGCCTGGATTACTTCTTTCAAAACTTTCTGAGAAATATTCTTGTGAGTATTTAAATGTCCCATCCCCATTATTAATTAATGAAAAAAATGGAATTATTGTTTGGGTTGACTCAATAGTATGAGGGCTAAAACTTGTACTTAAAATAATATCTTCTAAGCCATCTCCATTTAAATCTGGATTAAAGATTTGGCTATAAAATTGAAGAAATACTCCTGGAGGGCGTGATGAATTACCATAGAATCCTCCATTATGAGATTCTTCAGGAGACATTCCAAGCCAACCCTTTTTAGAAATTATGTATTGATCAGTTTCGTGATAATACGTATTGTCATTAAATCCAACAATACTTGGTTGTGAAATTTTGAGTTGATCTAATTGTATAATTACAATCGATTTTTCAAAGTTAGCTTCTATCGATATGTTTGCCTCAATATTTAAAGTCAAAGATGCCTCTGTTGAATCACTCCCTTCCCATCCAACAAATTCATACCCTTCAGCAGGAGTAGCGGTTATTGTAACCTCAGTCCCCTCATCATAGGTTCCTCCTTCTGTGGAAACTGTCCCACCATCTCCAGCTGTAACTGTAATGGTAAATTGACTGACCTCTGGTTCAGGTTCTGGAGTTGGTTGTTGAACTGTTGGAGGAGGAGTTGTGTCCTCTTCCTCAGCCGAACAACTGTAAAGGATAAGGAATACTGTTAGGGTGAATGCGAAAGGGTAGAGTAGTTTTTTCATACTTCTAAATTAAGAAAATTTAAAACAGAGAAAATAGTTGGATAACGATGTAACTAATTTTTCTTCCAATCACACTACAAACTTCCCCCAAACAACTCCTCCCTAAAACCACTTCACAGGAATCTTAGCTTAAGGCAATGAAATCAATGGATTAGAAGGGGTTTGGATTGTATGCATTGGTGTGAAAGAAAAAACCTCCACTGGGGAGGTTCATCATTAGACATTTCTAACCATTTAAAAATTTCTCTTTTTTGAGTATTTGTTAGAAGAGACATTAGGAGGCAAATCACCCCTCATTTCTACATTTTTTTCTTCTTTTATTTTTAACGAACCACATGAAAAGAAAAGAGATAAAACTATTAAGAAAGGTAAAGTATAGATTCTCATAATTTTATAATTGTTTTTGAAGTGCTTTCAAAATATCCTTTAGCAAATGGTTTTGCTCCCTCATTAAATCAAGGGTTTCACGGTCAAGGACTTTTTGTTCAATTGTTCTGGTTTTGTTATAGTATTTCATAATAAAATAGATATTATCACAAAATCTCTCTAAAAGCAAGAGATGTAAGTCAAGTAACCAATAAGTTAAAATTTAACTAGTCCGAAAGCTACCAAATAACCTCATTCGCAATAGAGTGAAATTATGAATTAAACTTTTGTAACGATTGATTCGGATGCGTTCTCTCCACCCGCGACTATATTATAACTCCCAGTCCACACGGGAATTATGAAATTATTAAAAACTTAACTGAAAAACAATTTATAGACTCTTTTTAGATGTTTCGGATAAAAACTAATCCCCATCACGTATCCACACAAACCCTTAACAAACACCCCCCTTTTGCCTTAAGGGAATCTTGAGTTAGGTCAACTATAACAATGGGTTAAAGAGGATTTGGATTCTATCCTTTGGTGTAAAAGAAAAACCCTCCGCTTGGGAGGGTTAAATCATTGTTAATCTACGTTTTAATTCGATGTAGAAGATATGACTTCAAAAATATATTTTGAATTAAATTCCATAGGCTCTAATTTGGTCCAATCGAAACCTTTTACCGCTTCACCATCTCCTGACAAATGCTTCATAAGGTTTGACATGGTGTCAAATCCGTCAAATGTCATGAAACTTGAGTATTCATTCCCTTGCGGAGCTATTTTTGTTCCTGCACCCCATCCTTTCATTCCAGAGGATTTCATTTTCTTTTTAAAATGAGGAATTACATATTTTTCATTGCTTTCTAACACTTTTGCTGCATTATCTGGTGTTGCAAAATTAAATACAACAAAATTTGCAGGTTCACCAGAGTCTATTTGCTGTCTCATTTGATAAAAGTATCTTCTATCTGCTTTAGCACCACTAACACCATCTAACAAAATTTCTGGCTTCACTCCCACCACAGACTCTGAATTATTCCACCAGTTGGATTTTGGAGAAACTGCAGCATCAATATCTTTATAAACATTGACCCACATATAATTGTACTCGCCCTCTACAGCGTTGAAAGCTTGCATAAGCCCCCACCATGCAAGATCACCATTGTTTACAGCTTCTTGGGCAATTTTAACACTGTAATTTGTCTCTACATTAATGAATTTTTGAACTTGATCAGATGGTATGTTTACTGGATGCAATACAACAACTTGTGCGTTTAAACTAAAGCTGAGGACTGCTAAAAATAATAAGAGTACTTGTTTCATTTTAATTGATTTATGATTAATAATACATCTAAGATATAGAGAATGGATTACATATCAAATCAACCCCCCCTGTTTCAATAGAAAAACCATTTTCCAAAACCCATGCCCCTGTGTTTGGATTAGAAGTGCTTGAGAAGTTTTAGCTTTTGAATGTAATATCATAGTCTACATTCTTCCCTATATACTAGGTTAGGTTTTACACATTTAAACTTTCCCCCTTGATTATTGTCAAAGGTTATTTATATTAATTTGAAATTATGAGTACTTACTTATTGAATATAAATGGAGTAGATCGTAAAGTGGATGTAGATCCCTCGACTCCCTTGCTTTGGGTGTTACGAGATTATTTACGATTAGTAGGAACAAAATATGGTTGTGGTATAGCCCAATGTGGGGCGTGTACGGTTCATGTTGAAGATATTGCCATTCGATCTTGCCAATACCCCATTGCAAATGTGGGAAATCAAAAAATTACAACAATTGAAGGGCTTTCAGAAAAAGGGGATCACCCTTTACAACTTGCTTGGATAGCAGAAGACGTGCCTCAATGTGGGTATTGTCAATCTGGACAAATTATGCAGGCAGCAGCACTACTAAAATCAAATTCCGATCCTACTGATGAGGACATTGAATCCGTAATGAACGGAAATATTTGCCGCTGTGGAACATATACAAGAATTAAAAAGGCAATTAAGATAGCCGCTAACAAAAATTGAATATTGACATTATGAAAAATTCAGCAAATACTTTGAGTAGGCGTTCTTTTATGAGGGTTTCTTCATTAGCATCAGGAGGTATGATTTTAAGTTTCAATGCTTTGACTGGATGCACCTTTTCCACAAAAGAAGAGCTTTCTATGCCAAACGAATGGTTTGAGCTTAATAGCTATATTAAAATTGGGGAGAATGGGGTTGTTACTCTTTTTTCTCCGAATCCAGAATTTGGCTCAAATGTCAAGACATCTATGCCTATGATAATTGCTGAGGAATTAGATATTGATTGGGGAAAAGTTATTGTAGAACAAGGCAACTTCAATCCGATAAAATTTAACAGACAATTCACTGGAGGGAGTCAAGGCATTAGAAATGCGTGGACCCCATTGAGAACAGCAGGAGCTACCGCAAGAATGCTGCTAGTAAATGCAGCTGCTCAAACTTGGGAAGTCAATGCAAATGAAATTACAACCTCAAATGGAGAGCTATTTCATAAAGCCTCAGGAAAAAAGACAGGCTATGGAGAAATGGCATCTTTAGCCTCTACTTTAGAAATTCCAGAAGAAGTTTCCTTAAAAGAGGTCAAGGATTTTAAACTTATCGGACAATCAAAAAAGAATGTGGATAATGACTCTATTGTGACTGGAAAACCTCTATTCGCGATTGATCACTATGTTGAGGGTATGCTCACTGCAATGATTGTTCATCCACCTGCATTTGGAAAGCAATTTAAATCATTTGATAAGTCTTCTGTTGCTAATTTACCAGGAATTGTTGATGTTTTCGAAATCAATGTTTTTAATGAAGATTACAATCGAAATTTCTTTGACACCACCTCATTTACCAAAAAAGTAGCTATTGTTGGTAAATCTACATGGGAGGTGATGCAGGCAAAAAAAGCACTTTCTGTAGAATGGGAAGATATGCCAGAATCGACTTTTAAAATGGCGGGATGGCGAGGAGGAGCCTCTACAGTGAATATTCCTGCTGGCTTAGAGAGCACCAAAGATCATAACGAAAAAATGATTGAATTGACTCAAAAGCCGACGCAGCAAATACGAAAAGACGGGAATCCAGAAAAAGCATTCAAAAATGCCGCTAAAATTATAGAACGAACGTATAATGCCCCCTACTTGTCTCATAACACTATGGAACCTATCAATTGTTTTGCAGAGGTTAATAGCGATTCAGCGGTAATTTATGGTCCTACTCAAGCGCCAGAGTTAATTATGAATACGTTGGAAAGTAGTCTTGGTATTCCAAAAGACAAGATCCAAATCAATTTAGCCCGAATGGGAGGAGGGTTTGGAAAAAGAGCTTACAGTCATTACATGGTTGAAGCAGGGCTAATTTCTCAAAAAGTTCAAGCGCCAATAAAACTGGTTTACTCTCGTGAAGATGATATCACAAGTGGAATTTTTAGACCTACTTACACCGCAACTTATAAAGCCGCATTGGATAAAGAAAATAACCTTATTGGATTACACATCATTGGTGGTGGGGTGCCAGAAAACCCGATTCATGCCAATAGATTCCCTGCGGGCGCTATTGACAATTATTTAGTTGAAGGCTTTCAAATTCCATCGAATATTTCAATTGGAGCATTTCGAGCACCCAGATCAAACTTCAATGCTGCTGCTGAACAATCCTTTTTGGATGAACTAGCAGAATATATGGATAAAGATCCCATAGAATTTCGTTTGGAGTTACTCAAACGAGCTCAAGAAAATCCTGTAGGGGAACGCAATGATTATGACCCCAAACGCTATGCAGGTGTATTAGAGCTTGTTAAAGAAAAATCAAAGTGGGGGGATCAAACCCTTACTACTGCTCGAGGGGTTTCGGCTTATTATTGTCATAATTCATATGTTGCAGAAGTTGTCGATATTGATACCTCTAAAGGTTCAAACAGAGTTTCAAATGTTACTGCAGCCATAGATTGTGGAATTGTTGTAAATCCTGATGCTGCCAAAAACATGGCTGAAGGAGCTATCGTAGACGGTATTGGTAATGCACTCTTTGGAGAATTGACTTTCGAAAATGGCAAACCGTCTAAAAACAATTTTAACACCTATCGTATGATTCGACAACAAGAAGCTCCAAAAAACATTGATATTCATTTTGTTCAAAACGAATTTGACCCTACGGGACTCGGTGAGCCTCCATTTCCACCAATATTCGCAGCGTTAGCAAACGCTCTTTACAAGGTTAATGGGAAAAGGTATTACAACCAGCCATTTAATGGATAAAAAGATTACAAATCCATATCCATTGGTGCAATAGAAAAACCCTCCGCTTGGGAGGGCTAATAGTCATTTGAATACAATTAAATTAGTCTTGTCTATTTAAAAACTCATGAGCTTTAATTAAAGCACTTCTGGATATCTGAACCAAATCCGAAGTCTCTTTAACATATATCCCTAATGATTTTTCATTAAAAACCACTTTAAACTCATCAGAGTAATTATTGGTGTAGTATGTGTCACCCTTTAGCTTATCAAATTCAACCAGCCAGTCTCTATCTTTTTTCACTCCTTTATTTACAATTTTACTAATAGCAATGTCATTAACAGAAATACTACTTTTTGAAGCTGTTTCAACATATACTTTTATCAGGTCATTCCATTCATTCACACCAAACCTTCTCCAAGTTACATAAGACAAATCAACCCCGAAGTCATTCATCCATCCTCCACTTGTAAATGCAAACATTATAAATCTTTCTTGAGTTTTTAAATTTTCTAACTCGAAGGTAACTATTGAAACACTTGAAAGGTCTTTCATTTTTGTTCCATCAAGTGAGTTAGTTTTAAGTTGAAAATCAACTATATCTGGGTAGTTGTTTAATGCATATTCTACAGCAGCTTGTTCCATTTGTTCTTTCAATATTTCAACTGCAGCAATTCCTGCTCCAATTCCTGCTACAATTCCAGCAGCAGCAGCTATACCATCACCTTTTTGGGCATATTGAATTTTGGGAATTAAAAAAGTTATGAGCAAAAGTGAAATTGTAATTTTTTTCATTTGTTGTGGATTTTGTATTCTGCTTAATATACGGAGAATGGGTTACATATCAAATTCCATCCCCCTGTTTCAATAGAAAAACCATTTTCCAAAACCCATGCCCCTGTGTTTGGATTAATGCTGGATTGAAACTTTTAGCTTTTTATGTGTCCCATTGTCCCAACCCCTAGGGATGGGACAGGGACAACATAAGGTTAGTTGAGTTTACGCTGTAATTTAGACTTAGAGACAGTAAATCCTTTCTTCGAAAGCTTATCACTAATCTCTCGATAGGACATACCGTCTTCTTTCATCTTCTTAGCATCTTCTATCCAGTCCTCAAGGGCTAATTCATTTAGCTTAACCCTATCACTAGTTATATCAAACGCCAAGTGTTCATTAAACCTCAACACATAACTCATCGACTTTTCAGCCTCTGGCAGATAGTTGTTCTTAACTATACATAGATGCCTTAGTGATTCATCACTATCATCCTGTGTTAGCATCAGAACACTTCTCATTTTGGCTTCAAATCCTTGAGATCCCAGTATACTATTCTTGTTTGGCACCATACCAGCAGAAGCCTTCTTGGTGTGATGTAAGAATACAACTGTAACTCCAAACTCATTCGCTATGTTGTTATACATATTGAGAAAGGATCTAACCTCGTTAGAGTTATTCATAGAGCCTGTAAAAAGATCTGCATAAGAGTCTATGATTATAAGGTCAACACAATTAGTGCTTACTACCTCCCTCAGGTTTTTAATAATGCCCTCAGTGTTGTAAACATATTTGAGTTTTGATAATCTATCATCCTTTGCGATCTCTTCCCCGAAGTACTTGTTCAGCCAAACAGAGGTTGCCATTTCACCATCTTCAGTACTTACGTAGATAACATTTCTACAGGACTCTTTTAATTTGAACCCTAAGAAATCACTATCACCATAAACTAAAGAGAGTGCAAGCTGCCTGAGAAGCGAACTCTTTCCTGTGTCACTTTCCCCTACAAGGGCACACAAAGTGCCCTGAGGGATTAGTTTATCGACCAAAAACTCAATACTATCGTAGTCTTTGTTTTTAATCTCGTCTGCTCCAATGAAAAGCTTCTTAAGACTTCCTTCAATCTGGAAGGGGAGGTCCGTCATTTTCTTTTTGTTATTCTCCTCCATGACTTCCAAATTTTATGTTATCTGCTTCATCATGAATTTCTTTTTTTGAAATTCTTCTCTTCTCCTTAACCCACTGATCAAGTTCATCTCTAAAGAAATAGATTTTACTTCCAGGACGATCCTGATAATGTGGGATATCTCCTTCCTCAACTTCTAAGTAAATCTTCTGTTGAGAAACTTCAAGATGCTGGGCTGCAGATTTTACTCCGATTGGACCTGATTCATCGATACTGAGGCTCTTTTTGATAGCAGAGAGCTCTCTAAAAACTGATTGTATACTTCCTACTAGATCTTCGATAAGTATACCATTAGAATTTTTTAATTCCATGATTTAATCGTTTTGTGGTTTATTTATCGAACATGATGGGAGTCATCCTGACCTATAAAAGAATCAGACTCACTTTTTAAGAACACTTCAAAGCTATAGGATATTATTTAATCTCAAAAGTGGAACTTTTCCACAATGCTTCCTAGTTTTTAACAAAATGACACCAGATTTGAAGTTGTTGCTTATTTGTTAATAACTCAAGACCAGTGATGACGGTACTTCTTAAGGGACTAGCTCTCTGAAGTCGCATAAACATTGCTGCCGCCAAATCGGACAAATTCACAACGATTTTTGAATATTTCGAAGGTCGTCCTCCACTAATGAAGACATGTAATTCTCCGTTGTTTTGATGTCTTTATGACCGAATGCTTCCTGTATTATATAAGGACTCACCTTCTTCTTTTTCATCTCTGTAGCAAAGCTGTGCCTTGACCAGATAGAGGAGATATCTATTGAGATATCTAGCTCTACAGCAACCTTTTTAAGGTGCTGATTTATTTTCCTGATAAAGTTTTTACCAGCTCTATATTTCTGTTCTTCAGACATAGAATCAACAAGAACATTGAAGATGAATAATCCTGTTCCTCTGTATTTGTCTATGATGGCTGTTGTTCTATCATCCAGAAACACTGTGTTCTTTCTCTTGACCTTACTTCGCTTGAATGTTTTGCTTCTGTAGTAATAGATTTTATCATCATGGACATTACTCCACTGCAGCTTAATTACGTCTCTAAGGTTAATTCCCATCCAATAATAGCTGAGTTTCCAGAAATCCACAGCATGCTGCTTAAAAGGACAATCGGATTTGTAGTTTAAGAGTCTTGTGATGTCCTCAGAAGCCAGAGGTCGTTTATTGTTCTCAGCAGATGGTATGGTGTATTTATTCTTCCCAAATGGATAGTCCTTTTGAGAGATTAGCTCCTCATCTACCAGTTCATTTACTATGATTCTTAGGTGTCTAATGTATATAGAGTAGCCAGAGATTTTGTAATCATCTCCATTACTCTTCTTCCTTCCCAAATACCACGATTCTAAGGACTCAAACCATTTAGCTGATAATTCAGTTATCTCAATGCTTTTGTCCTCTGAGAAGCTCTCTAAAAGCTTTTTAAGACCCTTATAAATGTCTCTAGAGGAGTACTGCTGGTTTTTATTACATTCATCAATCTTCCTGTCTATATAATGATTGAGATCAGCTGACTGTTTTGTGCGTCCAAACATAAATTTTTCAAAGTCCTCATGTGACTTGACAACATTACCTTCCAAAACATCAGTGGCATTTGATAGGACTCTTTCAAGGTAAGTCCTTAAAACAAATGTATCTCCCTTGACTGTTGCCTTGTGGTTCATTGCCTTTTCAAATGTTCCAGGATCTGAGAATTTATTACAACTGTACATTTTTACACGTTTACTTGCACGATTCCAGACTCTAAGTTTGATTGGGTGGTTTCCATTTACATCAACCGACCTTCTGTCAAGCTTGATGCTTACTACAAAATTTAATGATTTACTCATTTTTTAAAATTTAGATTTAACAATTTTTACTTGCACACTATTTGCACACAACTATTGAGTAAAACTAGGATAGAGTAGTAAAAACAGAAAGAGATTGAATGCCTAATTTACTGTTATACAACACATTAGTAAATTTTGCAAAGGATTAGGAAATTATTCTTTTGACTGTTAATCAGAGGGTCCTTGGTTCGAGCCCAAGAGGGGGAGCAACTTAGAATTATAAAACCGTTATACTGTTAAAGTGTAGCGGTTTTTTTATTTGATGATCATTTTCATAATCCAC
>JAHEGS010000001.1 GCA_024645005.1 Bacteroidota bacterium | reverse complement strand
TAGAATTTTAAATATCTAACACAAACAATATTATAAAAGTTTTTCGTAGGTAAAATGAACTTTACTCGGTTGAGCATTAAGACTCTTAAATAAAGCATGCATTTTAGGATTAAAATCCCCAATCCATGCCAATTCGGTTGACTCAATGTATGGGTTTTCTACGATAGTTTTGTATACATCCATAATCATAAGAGCATACAATCCCTTGTTCTGATATTCAGAGGTTACTCCAAAGATTATTCCTCTAATTTTTGTTATTTTTTTTGTTTTCAAGTAATAATAGAATTTCAATTTACCCCACCAGTTCATATTTCCATTAATATGCTTAAAAATTTGATTCAACTCAATAATGCTTAAATAAAAACCTATTGGCTTATCCTTGTCATACATAAATACCAACAACTCCTCACGAATAATGGGCTTCATCTCGGCAAAAAGACTACGAACACGATCCACTGTAAACGGAACAAAATGTGAGTGATGTTTCCAGGCATCATTATATATGGTCACAAAATCTTTTACAAAGCGTTCTGATTCACGATGACTGTAATGCTCAATGCGATAACTACCACTTCTACTAATTCGCTCACTAAAACGTTGATATTTAAATAAATCAATTTGGCCTGGTCTTCCCTCGCTTGTTGTTTGTTCGATACAAACCTTGAAACCATAATTTTCAAATAGCTTTTGATAATACGGAAAGTTATAATTCTCTTGATAAGAAGGTGATTTAAACCCTGAGACTAACAATCCCCAATACTTATCTCTTTCTCCAAAATTTACAGGAGCCTCTACCCTATCAAAACCCATCTCTTTAACCCATTGATTGCCAACATCAAACAGACAATTTGCTATTTCTTGATCATCTATGCAATCAAAAAAACCTAGCCCAGATTGTTGATGTTTATTGGTATAAAATGCAGCTATTCTACCAACGATTCTATCATTTTCTACTGCTACCCAACGTTTAGCATCACCAGTCTCAAATTCAGAATTTTCATTCGGATTAAAAATAGAATCAATATCTTGATCTATGTGCGAAATGTAATCATCATCATCGGCATATAGATCGCGACTAAATTGATGCCATGATTTAATTTCTCTCGAACTATTTACTTCTTTAATTTTTACTCGCATAGTATATCAAGGGCTTCTTCAATCATTTTTTCAATCATTTTTTGTGGTTTTTTACTAAAAACTCCAGTCCTACGATCTGCTAGAATAGCATTCACTGAAATCGCTTCAAAACCAAGTAATTTAGACAATCCATAAATCCCAGCCGTTTCCATCTCAATATTTCCAGGAGTTCTCCCATTATAACGAATAGATTCACAATCCGAAAGCCTATATTTTTGGGAAAGTTGCGATGGTCTAAACTGTGGGCCATAAAAACCACATGCTGTAAGGGTTAGACTTGATTTATAGGATTGAAACAAATGCTCCAGTGAACTACTGCAAGATACTACTGGAATTTGCATGTCTTTAAACTTGATAATATCAAATGAATGATTGTAATAACTCAAAAGATTATCGAATGCAATTGCATTTTCTGAATAAACTATAGAATCAATAGGTATTGATGGGTGAATACTTCCTGATGTACCTAATCGAATCAAACGAATTGATTTTTGATGCTCTAGAGGCTCACGAGTGGTCATATCAAAATTAATTAATAATGAAAGTTCATTTAAAACAATATCAATATTATCTGTTCCTATACCCGTAGATAAGACCATAATGGGAGTGTTTCCTAATCTACCACCAACAGCTTTAAATTCTCGATTGATATTAGAGTAATCTATGGAATCAAAATGTTTTGAAACCGCGTCAACCCGACTTGGGTCTCCAACTGTAATAACAGTTGGGTATATCTGATCTGAATGAAGCCCTAAATGATAAATACTTCCATCATTATTTAGAATCAGATCACTTTTAGTTAATTGTTTCACGCTAAAAAGGTGTTTATCTTTGCAGCAAGTTTAAGAAATTTTATGATAGATATTAAAACACCACAAGATCACATCATTTTGGTGCCGATGGATTTTTCAGATTCATCTATCAATGCAGTTTATTATGCAGTTGAAATGGCAAACTTATTTGATAGTGAAGTTACTCTACTCCATGTACTAAGCAAAAGTACATTATCTGGTTTATTCATTAATGCTAGTGAAATTGCATTACTAAGAGACAAGGTTAGAAAAAAGCTAGAAGATTTGAAGGCTGAAATCCTTAAAAAATGGCCAACTATTGAAGTAAACACCCTTGTTTCTGAAGGTAAACCTTTCAAGGTAATCAACGAAGCAGCCAAGGACAATAAATGTGATACAATTGTAATGGGAACTAATGGAGCCAATGGAATTGAGCAATTTACAGGCAGTACAACTAGTCGAGTAATTAAAAGTTCTGCAATACCTGTTATTGCCGTAAAGGAAAAAAGAACTGAACCTAAGTTTGATAGGATTGTACTCCCCATAGATTTAACAAAAACTAGTAAACAGAAGATCGACTGGGCTGTAAAAGTTGGTTTAAAATATAACTCAACCATTCATATCATTATGGAATTAGATAAAGATGAGTTGATTGAAAAGAAAATAAAGGCCAACCTTAATCAAGCTGAAGGAATATTTAGTAAGTATGGTGTCAAATATGAATCACACCTTCTTGACGATAGAGAATATCCAGACAATTTAGGAAAGGATACTATTAAATATGCCGAAGAAATTGATGCAGACTTAATTATCATCATGACAAAATCAGAAACAGGTAAGTTATCTGATCTATTCGTTGGATCATACGCTGAACAGGTTGTAAATAGTTCACAAAAAACACCAGTTATGTGTATTAATCCCAAACCTACAGGATCTAGAGCCACTGGAGGTTCAGGTTTCTATTAATCTATGTTTTTAATTCACAAAAAAAGGAGATTGAATTATCAATCTCCTTTTTTTGTTGAATATTAGATTTAGCTCCAAATGTTAACCCTACGAGGTCTAGCTTTCTCAACGTGAAGCTTTTGGCCACTCACTTCTTTACCGTTCATCTCTTCGATCGCTTTTAAACCGTCTTCCTCCTTTTCAAATTCAACAAACCCAGTACCTTTGGGTTCTTTAGTTACCCTATCATAAACCACTTTAGCGTAGCTTATTTCACCATACTTCTCAAATAACATCTCTAAGTAATGAGCATTATAGGATTTAGGTATGTTTTTGATAATTAAATTCATTACTACAAATTTATTAAATATGCCAAATAAGAAAGGAATTTTATGAAATTGAGTTTACAATATGACCATCTTTCATTTCAATCACACGATCAGCCATTTTAGCTAATTCAATGTTGTGCGTGACTATAACAAAAGTTTGGCCAAAATCATCTCTTAATTTTAGAAATAACTCATGAAGATCTCTTGCATTTTCAGTATCTAGGTTACCGCTCGGTTCATCTGCAAATATTACAGCAGGATTATTAACAAGAGCCCGAGCCACAGAGACACGTTGTTGTTCTCCACCCGATAATTCATTGGGTTTATGGTCTAGACGATTTTCTAACCCTAAAATTTTTAAAAGTTTAATCGCTTTTTTCTCAGCATCTTTTTTTTCTATCCCTTTGATTAGTGCAGGCATAGAAACATTTTCTAAAGCTGAAAACTCAGGAAGCAAATGATGAAACTGAAATATAAAACCTATATTTTCATTCCTAAATTTTGCTATTTTTTTGGGATTATAACTTGATATGTTGGTGTCATTAAATTTAAGTGCCCCTGAGTCTGTTTTGTCCAATGTTCCTAATATCTGAAGTAGAGTTGATTTCCCTGCACCACTTGGTCCAGTGATGCTTAATATCTCTCCTTTTTTAATTGAAACATCAACTGACTTTAAAACAGCCAAATTTCCATAATTTTTACTTAAATCTATTCCTTCAATCATATCGTTTACATACCGATAAATCTCATGAACTCAGATCTTGTTGAGTCTTTCTGAAATTGACCAGATATTGCTGATGTAATCGTATTGGATGTAACATCCTCAACCCCTCTACATTCTACACACATGTGTCTTGCATCGATTACCACTGCCACATCGTCAATATTAAGGGTTTGTTTGAGATTTTCCATAATCTGTCTCGTCAATCTTTCTTGAACTTGTGGTCGCTGGGAAAAGTATTTAACAATACGATGTATTTTACTGAGACCAATCACTTTACCATTTGCCATGTATGCTACGTGTGCTCTACCTATAATTGGAACAAAATGATGTTCACACATCGAATAAACAGATATGTTCTTTTCTACAAGCATTTGATTGTAACCATAGTTATTTTTAAATAAGGTTACTTCTGGTTTGTTTTTGGGGTTTAGACCACTAAAAATTTCAGAAACATACATTTTTGCTACTCTTTTAGGAGTCTCCTTCAAGCTATCATCAGATAAATCTAGACCTAAAGTTTCCATAATAGCTCTAAAGTGTTTTGCTATTTTAGCAATCTTATCCTCATCTGTCATGTCAAATGCATTTGGAACTGTGGGTGATTGAATAGTTGAGTTGAGTTCTATAACGTTGTTTTTACTCTTATTGTCCATCATATTCTATGAAATTTCGTTCTGTTTCGTATAAAGTTATGTGAAGTTTTAAATGATCTTCTAGTTGTTTATTTATTCTATGCCAAATTACGTAGGCTATATTTTCTGCAGTAGGTATTCTATTTTTAAAATCTGGTACATCTAGGTTTAAATTTCTGTGATCAAATCGGGAAGTTACTTGCTCTTTAATTATATCTCTTAAAACTTTTAAATCAATTAAATAACCACTCTCTGGATCTACTTCACCTGTTATTTTGACGACTAACTTGTAATTGTGTCCATGATAATTAGGATTGTTACACAAACCATAAAATGATTCATTTTTTTCATCACTCCAATCTGGGTTGTGAAGTCTGTGTGCGGCATTAAATCGTTCAACTCTACTTGCAGATGCAATCATATTGTACAAACATCGTATAATTCATTTTGTTTAACATAATTGGTATTCAGTTTATGCAAATTATAAACAAATCGTCATAAAAATGTCATAATTCTGTTAATATTTTTTTATACTTTGCTGAAAATCAGTTGCTTATGAATTTGCTCAACTATTTTTAAAAAAAATTAAACAAAAATTAGTTTTTATCTAATTCTGTTTTACTTTTGTGCCATAAAGTTAAACAAAATGAAAAATCAAACCGATTTCGAAAAGAAGCTAGAAGTTCTTCAACCTATACTCAAAAACTACGCTCTACAACTTTCGCAAAATATAGATGATGCTAATGATTTAGTACAAGAAACTTTAATGAAAGCAATTATCTACTCTTCTAAATTTAAAGAGGGTACAAATTTAAAAGGTTGGCTTTTCACTATAATGAGAAACAACTTCATCAATAACTACAGGAGGATTACAAAAAGAAATACCTTCATGGACACACAAGATGAACAGTTCATTATAGATAATGCTAAGACGTTTAACGCTTATAACAATGGAGAGTCAAAATTCATCAAACAAGATTTATCTGATGCCATTGACAGTCTGCCTGATGATTTACGCATAACATTTGAAATGAACACCTTAGGTTATAAATATCACGAGATCGCTGAAAAAATTGGAATACCCATCGGTACAATCAAAACACGAATATTTGTTGCTAGAAGACGATTAAGATCTCAATTGTCTGAGTACGAGCAACTTTACAACCTTTCTGCCAGTTAATATCTAAAATATTTTACTGCTGCTATAGGATTATCTATTTGCACTCCGTAAATATTTTTATAATCTACACTCCTATAATCTCTTGGTGAGATTTGTCCATACACCACTACTTTTTTGGCACTATCTATTAAATGTTGTGTCAATCCGCTATCCATTTTTTTAAAATTGGATACAATCCCATCTAGCCCAAATCTAAATACATCCTGCACTCCTGCAGAATCCAGATCTGAAACTAGCATACATTGATATTTATTTCTTCTGTTTAAAGCATACAAAATGTTAGCATCATTGCATTCTATGAAAATGTTGTTGGTAGAATAAAGTTTCTGTAATTTTTGATTAAGAATGCCTCCTAACGAGTCTACTTTAAATGGTATATTGAAGTTATTCTTGATATTCAAACTAAATAATTTTCGATTCCAATGGGTATTTATCAATGTTATTAAGCTATCAAAAGAAATAATTGTCTCCGTATATTGATTTGAATACTGTTTTCTGTAGTAGCAATCACCTATTTCGTTAAAATTTAAACTATTTACTAAACCTTTGCATTGCGTAGAATTTTCTAGATAGTTATCATGAAAAACAATCAAATTACCATCTTTGGTGAACTGGATGTCAACTTCTACCCCATCTAAATCATAAAAATCCAGTGCTTTTGATATGCTAGCCACAGAATTGGGTGCAAATTGTCCATTAAGATTATCAAATCCCATACCGCCATGACCAAAAATCAATACGGTGTTTTTCTTTATCTCATGCCTTTTGCAACAGAGAAGTGTAATACTTATAAATACTACAAATGATATACGCATGAAATAGATAAACTACCTGTTAAATTATTAAACTGATCAAAACTACCAGCAGAAGCTGATCGTTCTATTGCAACACCATAACCGATTCTTGAGAGTAATGACCAATTTTTATTATGGCTATACTCAACTGACGTAGAATAACACCAAGTTTGAATGTTAACGATTTTTAGGGGCTTTTGTCTTCTATAATCTATCCCTAATGATGTGCTCCATTTTTTTGAAGTAGAAATCTGATATCCATAATATACACCAACACCTAGTACTGGATTATCTGAAAAACCATCCGAAAAATTATAATTAATGCCTGCTTCCATAACATGATTTTTTTTAACAAATCGACCATGAACAAATCCATTTTTACCAAAATAATTTATCTCATATCCAGTCAATAATTGTGATACTAGATCTTTATTTTGAGCACTTACAAACCAACTAATTAAACAGAATATATAGACAAATAAAAATCTAACTCTCATAATTAAAATCGTATTTTAAACGCTTATATAACATACTTGTTGGCAAACCCATTACGTTGAAGTAGCAACCTTTAATCCATTTTACATGGGATAAACCTATCCAATCTTGTATTCCGTAACCACCAGCCTTATCCATAACAGGGTAATTATCTACATAAAATTTTTGGTCATTTGAATCAATCGTATTAAGCGTAACATCTGTCTGACTTGAAAATGAAATCGTTTTCGAATTTGTTCGTAGTGTAACACCCGTAATGACCTGATGTGTTTTGCCACTGATCAAGTCCAGCATATATATGGCTTCTTTCCTATTTTTAGGTTTATTTAATAATGAATCATTAATTAATACAACAGTATCAGCTGTAATTAATAAATCTGAATCTTCTAATTGCTTATATACAGAAGACTTTTTCTCAGATAAATATTGAGCAACATAAGTATGTGGTATCTCTGCTGGAAAATCTTCATCACATTCAATGGATACTAATTCGAAGTTGATAGCTAACTTGTTTAGTAATTCCTTTCTTCTTGGTGACTTAGATCCCAATAGCACTCTCATTTTATAAACGAATTTAAAAAAATAATATTGAAAAAATTCCTGTAAAAATGACGTACTTCATTAATAAACTCAAACGAGTATAATCTGATTTTTTGCTTGCAGACCGGATATCAATCGCAGCCTTATATAAAGGTAATACAACAAAAACGAGACAATATGTGTAAAAAACATATTTATGCGACCCTTGAAAATATTGTGACTGATAGTAGTATGAGAAAATAAGTAAGGAAATTAAAAACAGTAAAATCAAATAAATTGTATTATTTGCTGTCTTGATTCCGAATACAATAGGCAATGTCCTGCTTCCACATTCCCTATCACCGCTGATATCTTCTATATCTTTAATAATTTCTCTACATAGTGTAACTAGCCCAGAAAAAACGCTGAAATGAAGTATTAAAAAGCCATCAACTGCTGATGACAACATGATAATACTATAGATACTATAAAAACTCAATAGAGATATAATCAAATTTCCGATAATAGGAAGGTCCTTCAACTTCCAACTATAAAGGAATAGCAATAAAATTGAAAATAAAAATAGAACTAAAAACCAAGTTCCTAGAAGAAAACCCGATATGAAAGCTATAAAAATAAATAGAATTAGGTGAAAATAAACATTAATTATGGAAAGCTTTGCAATATGAGATGGTCTATTCTTATTTCTAAGATCTCTTTCCTGATCATAATAATCATTAATCCAGTAGCCAAAAGATGCACATGAGACTGTTCCAATGATCAACCATATTAGCCCCCCATTAAAAACTGAATTAATCGATGCATACTGATCTAAATAGTAAGCACAAAAAAATTGAGCCAAACCCATAAAAAATAGATTTAATGGTCTATAAATTTTAAGGTAAGCGACCATTAACTTCTCTTAGGAAATTTCATGCGATAACGAACATTGATCTTTCCACGACTAATATTACTTAATTTCCCTTTCAATAGCTGACGTTTGAATGCTGAAATATGATCGATAAATAGAACTCCTTCAATGTGATCATATTCATGTTGAATTACTCGAGCATTCATACCATCAAAGGCTTCCTCTAAAACCTCACCTTTTTGATTTTGATATCGAATTTTGAGGGATGACTTTCTTATTACGTCTTCCCTTACATCAGGGATACTCAAGCACCCTTCTTCGAAAGCCCAGTCCTCACCCACTTCTTCAATAATTTGCGGATTGATAAAAACCTGACGAATCCCAACTTCTTCATAATCTTTAAAATGAGTAGAATCAATCATAAACAAACGTAATGGTTTCCCTATTTGAGGGGCAGCAAGACCGACACCATCACTCGCATCCATGGTTTTATACATACTTTGAATCAAGTTATCTAAGTCTTCATCAAAATTTACGATTTCTTCACATTTCGCCCTTAGTACAGGGTCTCCATATGCACGTATGGGGTATATCATTATTTATATAAAAACTCTTGCAAAAGTATAGTAGCTGCTGTGCTATCCAACAATTTCTTGTCCTTCCTTTTTTTCTTTTTAACACCACTATCAATCAATGCCTTCATTGCATCGTTTGAACTGTACATCTCATTAATCCGATGAATAGCTATGTTAGGATACTTCTTTTTAAACTTTTCAATAAATATCAAAATATCTTTTTCAATCGATGAAAAACTACCATCGTGGCGTGTTGGTTGTCCCACAACAAGTGTACTCACATTTTCTTGGTTGAAATAGTTAGTTAGAAAATCCATCAAACTAGATGTTTGAACAGTAATCAAGGGTGATGCTATTATCTGTAACGGGTCTGTAACAGCAATTCCTGTACGTTTACCCCCAAAATCTAATGCTAATATCCTTGACAATGCTAATTTAATGTTTTTCAAAAATAGTCAATTAAGCTTCTTGTTATGAATGTAACTCTATCAAGAATGGACATATCGTGGGTAAGTATTTTAATGTTTAGATAATTTCTAGCCGAACAAGTATCAATTTCGCACAAATATGGTATCGCAAGAAGATCTCATTTCCGCATTTTGTCATTTGTCCTCAAAGCTTAATCAAAATAATCAGGATTTGAACGATGCTGTAAATCAAACATATACTAATAACAACTGGTTGACTCCTGATAATTATTGGAAAAGTATCAATCATTGGAAAGATTCATTAACTCTTGATAGTATTCAAAAATTTATTTCTGATTACCTGATGGTATTGAATCCTCAAACTGTTGGAATCATTATGGCTGGCAACATACCAATGGTAGGATTCCATGATTTACTATGCGTATTATTAATGGGTCACAAAGCACAGGTAAAATTATCAAGTGATGACCCTTTTGTCATCAACTATTTCATACGTGTCCTGATATCATTCAATCCAAAACTCAAAAATCGAATTTCTATATCTGAAAAACTTCATTCTATTGAAGCAGTAATAGCCACCGGCAGCAATAATTCATTTCGATACTTCGAATCGTACTTTAAACATTTACCCAGACTACTTCGAAAGAACAGAAAATCAATCGCCATTTTAGATGGATCAGAAACTGAGAAAGATTTAAAACTATTGGCCCATGACATATTAACTTATTTTGGTCTTGGTTGTAGAAATGTAAGTCAACTATTTATTCCACATCGGATACGCATCGAGGATGTTTTGGATGCCATGATAGATTATAGTGATTTAATCAATCACAATAAGTACGCTAACAACTACACCTACCATAAAGCACTATTGTTGATGAATAATGAACAACATTTGGATACCGGTTTCTTGCTTCCCAAAAAAAGACAAGATCTACTTGCCCCTCTTGCATGTATTCACTACGACTTTTACGAGTCTATTGATGAAGTTGAAGCGTTCATTCTTCAAAATAAAGAGGACATTCAATGCATAGTTGGAAATTATTCATCCACAAAAGTTGTTCCCTTCGGAAAGGCTCAATATCCTGATTTAAAAGATTTTGCAGACAATAAAAATACACTTCAATTTTTATCAACATTAAAGACTATCTGAGTAACCTTTTTCAATACATACTTATTTATAAATTTGAATAAATTAAAATGATGAACAACCTAAACCAAGATACATTACTATCAACCAACTTCTTCTTCAAAGACCAAGTTTCTTTTAATAGAGGAAAAGTGCGTGATATATATGTTATCGGTGATGAACACCTTGTAATGATTGCAAGTGATCGTATATCTGCATTCGATCATGTATTAACTAATCCTATACCATTTAAGGGACAAGTTTTAAATCAAATTGCGTCAAAATTTTTAGATGACACACAACATATTGTTGCTAATTGGAAAATAGAAGAAATTGATCCAAATGTAACAGTTGGTTATAAATGCGAACCTTTCCATGTAGAATTTGTGGTTAGAGGTTATCTAGCCGGGCATGCTTGGAGAGAATATAATTCAGGTAAAAGAGAACTTTGTGGTGTCAGCTTACCAGATGGTCTAAAAGAAAACGATAAGCTCCCATCACCCATCCTAACACCATCTACAAAAGCAGAAAGTGGGCATGACTTAGACATAACAAAAGAAGAAATACTTGCTCAACGTCTCATCAAAAAGAAAGACCTTGACAAATTAGAGAAGTACGCCTTAAAATTATTTGAATACGGATCAAATCATGCTGAAGAACAGGGTCTTATCCTAGTTGATACTAAATATGAATTTGGTAAAAAAGACGACCAAATCATGCTCATAGATGAAATACATACTCCAGATTCATCAAGATATTTTTATAAGGATGGGTATGAGGAAATTCAGAAAAAGGACCAACAACAAAAACAACTATCTAAAGAATTCGTAAGGCAATGGTTAATAGCTCATAATTTCCAAGGTTTGGAAGGACAAATACTACCTTCAATGCCCGATGATTTTGTTGAAGAAGTATCCCAACGATACATTGAACTTTATGAGAACATAACAGGAGATAAATTCCAAAAAAGAAATTACAATCAGGTTTCTCAGACTATAGAAAATAGAGTTAACGAATTTATAAGCACATTAAAAAATTAGTCTCATTCAAATGAAAAAAATAATCACTTTAATCATCACATTAGGACTGGCTACCTCCTCAATATTTGCTCAAAATGTAGTTACATATGCAGGTAAAGCAAGTGACGATTATCAAAACAACTATGAATCATCCTCCAGTTTGAATCTTTTAGAATCTTATTTTAGTTCACCTAATGGTATTTGCACAGATCCATCTGGGAACATTTACATTTCAGAAATTAATAAGATTAGATTAATAACGGACAAGCTGCATATTCGTGCTGGCAGTCTTCAACAACCTTCTTTTTCTGAAGGTTATAAAAATGGCACGGGTACTCAAACCACATTCAGAAACCCTTGTGGAATGGTTTCAGATGCAAAAGGAAATATTTTCGTTGCAGATGTAGACAACCACTGCATACGCAAAATTGAAAAGTATGTCAACCTGGGTAACGGTCAAGTAGTATCCACTTTTGCAGGAGCAATGCCCACTCCGGGACTTCCTGGGTATGGTACCTCTGGTAGTAATGATGGCATTTCATCTGCTGCTCGTTTCAATAGACCTATGGATATAGCTATTGACAATGAAGGGAATTTTTATGTAACTGATTATGATAATATGACTATTCGTAAAATTACTTCAGGTGGAAGAGTATCTACCCTTGCTGGTAAAGCTTTATCTGAAGGGTTTAATGATGCATCAACAGGCTCATCTGCTCGATTCGGTAATCCATGGGGCGTTGCTATTTACAATGAAAACTCCATCGTAGTCTCAGACCCTTGGAACACAAATATTCGAAAGATAAACATTTATTCTGGTGAGACATCTACCCTTGCTGGTCCTACCTCTAAAGCTGACTCAAGACAAGTTGACGGCACATTAACTGAGGCTCGTTTTAAGTCACCTAAAGGAATTACTGTAGTCAACGGTATTATCTATGTTGCAGATCAAAATACAATCAGAGCAATTGACGAAAAAAATAACTCAGTAACCACATTTGCTGGTGATGTTAGCAAATTTGAGATTATTGATGGCTTGGGTAAAGCAGCAGCATTTACTGAAATAAGTGACTTAACAACAGACAATCAGGGTAACCTATATGCTACTGAGAATAGTATCCTTGTCTCGAGTCATGTCATTCGAAAAATTACCATTAACGACCTTGCCCCATTTGCAAACTTTAAAGCAAGTAGAACCAATGCCCTAGTCAATGAAACTATAACCTTAGAGGACATATCTTCTGGACAAGAACCAACGAGTAGAACCTGGACACTTAGCCCAAACACCTATGAAATAACCAATGGTGACATTAGTTCTGAAATAATGAGTGTTCGATTTACAGATGCCGGATTTTACGAGGTTTCATTGGAAATAACCAATGACTTTGGAACAAATGCTAAAAAAATAAAAGATTACATAGCTGTTTCTACTACAGGTAGCATCACACAGTATAACTATTCAGATCTTATATCAATCTACCCAAATCCTGCAAAAAATCGTGTATCTGTCAAAATAGACCCTTCTATAGCTCAAGGTAAACCTAAAATAAAATTATTTAACTCCAATGGTAAAATGATTCGAGAAATAAACGATCATCATTCCATCGATGTATCTCACCTAACTCAAGGTGTCTATTTCATGACAATTGAGTGTAATTCTATTCATACAGCCAAAAAAATTGTAATTGGTTATAAATAGTTTTTGAATAGTTGGTCAGCTAAATGAACTGATTTTTGAAATTCTTCGATATTAAGTTGAAGTTTTTCATTACCAAAAAAATCAACTAGGCATTCAGTTGGCATATTCCCTACTAAATCGTCCTTAGCCATTGGACATCCCCCAAAACCTCTAATGGCTCCATCAAATTTTTTACAACCATTATTATATGCTGTTTTAATCTTTCTCTCCCAAGCATCTTGAGTAGTGTGAAAATGAGTACCTATATCCAATGTATGAGTGTAATGCTTTAATCCATTAAATACAGCTTCAATACTCTTTCCAGTGGATACACCAACTGTATCCGATAATGAAAATTGTTTGACACCAAGATCGGCTAATTTCCCAATCCAATCAGTAACAATACCCGAATTCCAGTCATCACCATATGGGTTACCAAATCCCATTGAAACATAGACAACCATTTGCTTGTCATGATCTAAACATAAATCTAATATATATTTAACCGTATCTAGCGATTCTAAAATGGTTTTATTAGTATTTCTCTTTTGAAAAGTTTCCGATATGCTAAATGGATATCCCAAACAATGAACCTGTTTGAATTTTACAGCTTCATCTGCTCCTCTATCATTAGCAATGATTACAGATAATAAAGTATTGGTATTGGATAAATCTATTGATTCCAAAACTTCTTCTGTATCCCTCATTTGGGGGATAATTTTTGGCGACACAAAACTACCACAATCCAGCGTGTGGAACCCCACCTTCAATAATGCATTAATGTAGCTTACCTTTTCCGATGTAGGAATAAAATCGAGAATACCTTGCATAGCATCTCTCGGACACTCTACAATCTTGACTTTACTATTATCAGGTATTGTTGCCATTTTGCGTCAAATGTACCATTTTTGCACTCTTTTTTTAGTAAAATATGAGTGAAGAAAACCTAACAGCTAAGAACAAAACAAAGAAAATTAATAGTTCTAATGACATAACTGTTGATGAAACTCAACGTGTTCAAAAAACAACACCTGTCAATGAAGACATCAATAATGATCATTTTGATTCGTCAATGATTCAAAACAAATCATTAGAAGATCTTATAGAACTAGCTATATCTTTACTTGTCAAAACTCCTAAAATGGCATCTGATCATTTTGGTCTGATTAGAAAAGCATTTTATGAAAAATTCAATACTGAAAAAGATCTTGAATTAGATACGTTTAGAAACCAAGAGGCTACATCTGATACTGAATTTAGTTTCTCAAAACATCACTTGATTGAACAAATACGAGGCATCGAGGAACAAATTAAACAAGCATTAGAGGAAGAAAAAGAACGAATAGAATTAGAAAAAAAGAATAATCTAACGTTAAAGAAAAAATTACTTGTAAAACTTGAGGAGATTGTCAGTAAAGACGAAACCCTAGAAACTATCAACGAAGTAAAAGAAATCCAAAAAGAATGGAAAGCTATCCGAGTTCTTCCAAAAGAATCGGTGAATGAACTTTGGGATAAATACAACCTCCTACAAAATAAGTTTTATGACAACCATAGTATAAACATAGAACTAAAAGAATTAGACCGTCAAAAAAATCTAGCGTATAAAATTGAGCTAACAAAAAAAGTAGAAAGTCTTATGGAAGAAAAATCCATAAAAAGATGCTTCATAATGCTAAACAAGTACCATGAAGAGTTCAAGAATACAGGACCCGTTCCAAAAGAGAGTAATGAACCCATTTGGCAAGCGTTTAAAAAAGCTTCTGATGCCGTTCATGAAGCCAAGCAAAAGACCATTGAAGAACTTGAAAATCATAAGGTTGAAAACCTAAAAAAGAAAGAAATACTCCTAGAAAAAGCCATACTTATCAATGCTGTAATGGCACGCACACCTAAGGAATGGTCCGATAAAACGAAACTATTTGAAAATCTTTTCACTGAATGGAAAAAAATTGGTCCTGTCCCAAAATCAAATAAAGACGCTGTTTGGATTAATTTTAATGGTAATCGAAATGATTTCTTCAGTCAGAAAAAAATATTCTTCAATGAATTAAATGACATCCGAAACAAAAATCTAAAGCTTAAAGAAATTCTATGCGAGCAAGTGGATGAACTCAAATCAAGCACAGACTGGGTAACTACTTCCAAAAAAATCATTCAAATTCAAGCAGAATGGAAGAAAATTGGTCCTGTTCCAGATAAACACAACCAAAAAATATGGAAAAAATTCAGATCTGCCTGCGATTATTTCTTCGATGCTAAAAATAAAGCCAACGCAGTTAAACGAGAACTTGAAAACGACAATCTGAAGAAAAAAGAAGAATTAGTTGCACAGCTTCAGGAACTTGCCGCGAGTGAAACAGAAAATAAAACAGCCTTTCAAACATTAAAAAAGATTAATATTGAATGGAGAAATACCGGTTTTGTACCTCACAAACACCTTAATAGGATCAATAAGGCTTATGATTCAGCAAGTAATGCTGTGTATAAAAAATATAGTCAACAGATAGAGAGCGAAAAGGCTGCAAACTTAACCGAGCATTACGCTGAAATCATCAACACCAGTAAAGGAATTCAAGCACTAGAAAAGGAAGAAAAAAACATCCAGCGTAAAATAGCAAACCTCAATGAGGAAATAACAAGCATAGAAACCAATATGTCATTCTTTGCTGCTTCTAAAACGGCTGACAAGATGTTAAAAGAGTTTGAGCAAAAAATCGCTAAAACAAAAAAACACATTGATCGACTCAAAAAAGAATTGAGCACGATTAAACAAGTTAAAAGGAATAACTCCAAAACACCTCAAGTGGAGGAATCTTAACCATTTAAGTGACGGATACAAAGCCATATAGTAAGTTAAAAATTATTTTTAAATACATCCTGTATTACTTTTCTGCCAAAGGAAAACACAGCGTCCACTCCCCTCTTGTGTATGGTTTCATTACACAAGTACTAAAGGCAAATAACAACTGTAAATACCTTGCTGCTGAACGTGAGCGTAAAAGACTTCGTTCAAATCCGGCTATCATTGATTTCGTGGATTTTGGGAAAAAGGGAATGACTTTTCAAAAAAAAATCGAAACCATTGCCAACAACTCCCTAAAATCAAGAAAGTATGCTCAACTACTAAGAACAACTGCCCAGTATTTTAATGCTCAACATATTCTAGAACTTGGTACCTCACTTGGAATTACAACAGCATATTTAACTTATGATTCATCAGTACGTACCACATCTTTAGAAGGGTCTGAACGAATAGCTCAAGAAGCAAAACAAGTATGGGAAAACCTAAATCTAGCTCAAATCCAATGCATAACTGGTGACTTTAAGAATACCCTTAAACAGATACCCAAAAAATCATTTGACATGATATATATCGACGGTAATCATCAATATGAACCGACTATATCCTATTTTGAGCAACTTCAAAAAAATAGTCACGATAAAACCATTTTCATTTTTGATGACATCCATTATTCCCCATCCATGGAAAAAGCATGGAAACATCTCCAAAGTCAACCTCAGGTCACCATTACACTTGACTTATTTTTTATAGGCATTATATGGATAGATGCCAGCTTATCCAAAGAAAACTTTGTATTGCGGTATTAATAAAAAAAATATTATTGTTAAACACTAACTTTTAATCTAAGTCGTTATGAGTGTAAAAATTAACATCCAAACTATATGGTTAAAAACACTACTCAAGACAAATTAATTCAACTCATCTATAATGAACTCCCTCCAGGAGAATCAATTCATTTATTAGAGAAGTTATCAAACGATGAGCAATTATATGAACAGTATCAGCGGATAAAAAAGGATATTCATCATCTAAATAGCTATCAAGAATCCCCTCATAACACATCCATTCAGATTATACTCGAGGAATCATGCTCATCGTCTCCTTTGGAGAAGATATAGCTTTTATAATACTATTTTAGAAAGAATAGCTTAGTGACAAGCTAGGTAATAGTGGAAGTTGATTTTCACGTTTATAATTTATCCGATCAAAGTAGAATATATTTTGACGGTTGTAGACATTGGTTACGGAGGCTATGATTTCTGCCTTCCTCTTTGAATCTTTATCTTCTCGCTTAAAATTAATTTTTCTTTTAATAGAAGCGTCCAAGCGGTGGTAATAGGGTAATCTACCCCTATTTAAATCATCGTATAATATTCCTAAATCTCCATTCGTTGTAGTGTAGTCTGTACTGGCTCCGCCATTAAAATTAAGCTGTTCATAGAAACCTTGAGTAAGTGTGAATGGAAAACCTGAACCGAAATTCCATCGAACATTCGCATTCCAAACCAAATCTTTACCAAAATCATGTGACCCCACAATGTTGATGTTGTGTCTTCGATCAAAATGAGGTTGGTATGTTCTCCGACCATCATTACGATTGACTATATTGAAAGAATAGACATTCCACAAATACCAACGCTTGTTCTCTAGCTTATAGGTGACATCAAACCCATAGGCCTCACCATTTTCAACAATGTAATTTTCATAGAGGTAGTATGGTCTAGTAGCTTGATTTTCTCTAGTATTATCAAATATCTTATCTCGATTTATATTCGTTATCTGAGTAAAATCCTTGATATAACCTTCCAGGTTAACCTCTGAAATTGAGTTAATATCAAACTCAAATCCCGCAACTGCATGCCTCGACTTCTGTAATTTTGAGGTTACCTCCTCACCCATAAATGTTTCAGGTAAGTCTGTTGGTCCACTCAAAAAACCATAGAATAAGTTCACAACATCACGATCACTTACTGCACTCATCAGGTTTTGTGAATAAATACCTGTACTGGCTTTGAATCGTAACCGTTTGGAGATATTGTATTTCAGTCTTAAACGAGGTTCAAGAGTTGTTTCTTGCAAGCTAGCATACCTTTGCATTCTCATGCCTATTTCTAGTAGCACTCGTTTATTGAAATTTTTCAAGTAATTAAAATAGGCATTAATCTCACTGGTGTTTTCATTTTGAGAAATTTTACGATTGAGCGTGTTGTAAAATTCAAAATCAGTCCTAAACCCATTCATTTCAAGTCCGTATTTGAGTTTATCTGACTCATTCACAAAACGAGAAAAATTCAGATTTACATTATATCCATTTATCCCTGATTTTCTTGGTCGAGTATCGAGCTCTATTTGTTGGATTAGATAATTACTAAAGGTCACACTACCATCTAGGATAGTTTTACTTCCATCTGGAATCAAAAGGAATTTAGTTCCGAGCCCTCTAGACTTCCAATTGTAAGAGGTGGAATTGGGAAAGTCTACAGCATCTGAGTAATCAAAACCAAAAATACTCATACTACTTCCTTTAGCTGAGTTAAAAGATAGTTTTGAATACAAGTCACTAAATGAATACGGTAGAATACCGTCATTCACATTGGGATAAAAAACGGGAGCAGATTTATTGAGGTATGAATTTTTATAAGAAACAATAAAACTACTACTGCTCTTTCCTGCTTCATACTTATTTAAAGGACCTTCCAATAAAACCTTTGAGTTAAAAGGACTGGAGTTTACTTTACCCGAAAACTTATTTTTATTTCCATCTCGTGTCTTTACATCAACAATTGCTGAGATTCTCCCTCCATATTCTGAACTAAAGCCAGCTGAATAAACATCAACAGATTTAAGTATGTCGCTATCAAAAACAGAAAAAAGCCCTATACTATGAAAAGGGTTATAAACCGTGAGCCCATCCAGCAAAACTTTGTTCATAACCGGAGATCCCCCTCTGATATATAACTGCCCCCCTTGATCACCAGAAAAAACAACACCCGGTAGAACTTGTAAGTACTGAACTAAATCAGGCTCTCCACCTACAGAGGGTATACGTGTTAGCTGAACTGGCTTGATGGTAGTTTTGGAAATATTAATTTCTTTCGTCTTTCTGATCTTATCTGCATTTACATAGACTTGATTCAACTGTTTACTTTTAGAGGTGATATAAAAGTTATGTGATATAACCTTGCCCGATTTTGCTTCTAAAGCAAAGAATACCGTATCGTACCCCACATTAGTGGCATAAGCAATATACTTACCAGGTTTTAACTCAGCGATTGCAAATAACCCCTCCCCGTCTGTATAGGCTCCTTGGTTTGATGATTTAAAAGTAACAATAGCAGATACTAGAGGAGTTCCTGTTTCTTTGTCATAAACAAATCCTCTAAATGTGCAATTTTGAGAAAATGAGGTTAAATGAATAACTAGGATTAATAAAAAGGTTGATAATCTAATTTTCATATAAAACTGGCCGCAAGCTACAATTAATTTTCAATAAACTATAACAGACAACGATGGTTAAAAGTTTATTATTTTAAGATGGCAGTAGTGCTGGTCTGAGTAGCTAAAATTCCCAAACCATTTTTAATGTTAGTGTGGATTACAACCGCATTATTGTAACCTCCTTGAAAAGAGATTTCTTTGGAATCTTCAGCACGTTGAATCGATCGATAGTACTCAAAGAAATCACTAGAAATATGAGAAAATTCAACTTTGTACTTATCTCCCGTATTTGAAGAAACCAATCCATTCGGTGCAACAGAACTAATTACTTTGTTTTTACCATTAAATAACTCATCTGAGAAAATAACACTTGCATCGTTTAAAATGTATGAATTATAACCACTCAGAGATGGGTCTGATTTTGTAAAAGCTAAGGGGATCCATAGACCAGTAGTTTGGCTTAAGTAATAGATTTTAAGTCGATAATAATTGGATTGATTACCTGGATCATTAAACGAAACTTGTATCAAATCACTTGGAAGTCCTGATGTATCCAATCCTCCATCAACTGTTAAATTAGCCGAAGCTCCAACCGAAACGGGGAAAGCTACTGTGGAGGATGCACTTAAGTCAAAGTCTGGGTGTTTTATTTTGATGCTGAGGTTTTCACCAGCATTAGCAATCACATCAGAAATATAATTGGTATCACCTGGAATATTCGTCATTGTGCGTTCAGATACAGACGATGTTTCAATCTCTATGTTGGCATTCTGCACTCCTTTAAAGCCATTTGTATCAATTGCAGAAAGACTATTAGTAAGAATAAGTTTGGCTGGTTTACCAGAGGTTAGGATTGCATTTACAACCATCTTATTGCGGTATTCTTGTAGTAAGTCTGGATTAATGGTATCCTGATAGCATCCTACATTCAATATGGTGAGAATAATGATTAAATACTTTTTCATAATTTTAAAATTTAACAATGTATGCTACACCTGGCACGTATGCCAAATAAGCTCGGTCTATCTGTACTTGAGAAAAATTTGTATTATCAAACACAGCTGCAACATTCAATGGATTCTTATTCCCCAAGGCGTTGTACAAATAAAAACGCCATTCTTGCTCTAATCCGTATGAATTATTCAATCGGATAACACTAATATCAAGGCGTTGATAAGTATTGCTTCTGTAGTTATTTAAAGCATTATACTCCAACTGTGTATTTCCATTTATGTCTCTAAACTTACCAATAGGTAATGTAAATAATTGTCCAGATCCAATAATATAATTAATACCAAAATTCCAATCGCTAATTGGATTAGTAAAATTAAGGTATGCTTTAAACATATGAGGCCTATCAAAGCTGTATTCATATTCATCATCATCTAGATCTTCAAAATCTCTAAAACTTCGGCTGTAAGCATAACTCAACCATCCAGTGATATCACCCCTACTCTTCTGAATAAAGAACTCTCCTCCATATGACCTTCCTGAACCAAATACAACACTCGATTGCCAATCAAGTTCTGGATCACCTGCATCCGACAAATTGGAGACTTCCACTAAATTTCGTAAAGTTTTTGAGTATAAGTTAAATGAGGCCGCATACTGGTTCCCAATTTTTCGTTCATAACTTAATTCCAGAATATCAACTTTTCTGGGTTTGGCCAATTCAGTTGCAGGCACCCATATATTATCAGGACTTCCTGTTGTACCAATGTTTAATTGACCTATAAACTGATTGTGTCTGTTATAACCAAATTTAAATACGTCTTGGTTATCGAGATAATAAGTACCATGTATACGTGGTTCAAAAGCAAACTTAGAAAAACCATCAAAGGCATAGTGAACTTGTCTAAAACCCAAATCAAAAATCAGATCAGCATTTACTCTTAAACGATCTTCTGCATATATGGCAATTTCAGATGAACCTACATACTTTTCATTTCCATAGACTGTTTCGATGTCATCAATTGCGGGATAACCCACAGACGTGTAAGTCATTTTCCCAGGTTGAAAGAAACGCGAACTTGATTGAAGTCCAAAGTGGATAGTGTTCTTATTGTCCCTATGGTAAGTCCAATCACTATTCATTCCGATATCTCTAATACCTCTTAAAAGCTCCCGTTCAGTGGTTGGAATTGTCCTAATATTAATGTCAAATAGTTCTTCTTTTAGCTTTGATTTTGCTTGATAACCTGAATAATAGAGTTGATGCTCTGCACTCAAAACTGAGCTTAATTTTTGTTTATACTTAACCGATGATAAAAAGTTTGACCATCTGAGGGTAAATCCACTAATCCTCGTATTGCTTGGATTCTGTACTGAATCATCCTGTAGTGAGATAAAGTAAAAATCTCGTGTATTCATAAAATTGAACTCAATTTCATCTTGATTTTCTAATACTTTACCAAAGTTCATTTGAATATCATAAATATTTGCATTAATTGAATTTTGACGACTCTCAGGAGGTGTTAGTAAATCCAACCAAGATCGCCTTGCTGCTAATGTGAAGAAACCTTTACCTTTATTAATACTACTGATATAAATACCTGCATTTAGAGGTGTCATTTCAAACTCACCATCCAAACCACTGTAATTACTTGTTTTTTCACTTTCAAGTTCAATATATGATGATACTCTACCACCAAATCTTGCGGAGGATAACCCTTTATGGACTTTGGTATTTTTTATACTTTTATGATGAAATGTAGATGAGATTCCAAATAGATGATTTGGATTATAAATAGGGGTCCCATTGTATAATATTAAATTTTGGTCAACATCTCCTCCCCTTACAAATAAATTACTATAGCCCTCTGTTCCTTGCTCAATGCCTGGCAACATCTGCAATTGTCTGTTAACATCTGACTCTCCAAGAAAATAGGGCATATTTTCAAGGTTTTTATTCTTATTCTTATTACCAAAATCAATAAAACCCGCCATAAAACCTAAATGATAATCATTGGTCCTAACTATAGATTGCATGTATATTATCCGATTCTCATATGGCTTGAGAGTAATTTTTAAAGTATCATAGTCTGGATGTGAAAATATAACTGGTGTTTCCTCATTGTAGTATTTTAAAATAAACTTACCGTTATCATCTGAAAATGAAGTATTTTCTGTACCAGAAACAGTAACCAGGACGTTAGTAATACTATTATCATTTTGATCATAAATTATTCCTTGAGCAAAACTCTGTCCAAAAACGTGGGAGGTGAATAAAAAAAGTATTACAAAGAGATTATATAATCGCATATACAAATATGGCATTGCATTAAACTTAAAACAAGTTATCTATAATATTATTCAAAAATTTATAAAATTAGAATAGCTTGTATTTAATTCGTATTGTGAACAAATTTTATGCCCTAGTTTTAGCTTCCTGTTTGAGTTGTACAATCAAAAAAGAACATCAAATTCCCAAATTAGTTGTCCTAATTAGCGTGGATCAGATGAGGGGAGATTATATGAGTAGATATCGTTCTGATTTTAATGGTGGATTAAAATATTTAGCTGAAAATGGCCAATCATTTCTTAATACTCATCACAACCATGCAAATACATCAACGGCTCCAGGACATGCCACTATAGCTACTGGTTGTCACCCATCCAATAATGGAATTACCAATAACTCCATATACTACAGGAATACTCAAAAAAGTCATTATTCAATATTGGATACCAGTATAAACTTTGTTGGCATTACTAACTGTACTCTACCAAAATCATCGGCTAAAAATTTATTGAAGCCAAGTATTGGTGACATCGTAAAATCATATAATCCAAAATCTAAGTCATATAGTGTTTCATTAAAAGATCGTGCTTCCATTCTTATGGGAGGTCATGATGCAAATCGTGCCTTTTGGTTTGATGCTACAAGCACACAAATGGTTAGTACAGATTATTATGCTGAGCCATTCCCAGATTGGGTGAAAAATTACCTAGGCAAGGAAGTTATGGCAGATGATGTAGCTATGGGTTGGCTTTTGCATCCCAAAATTAGAACCACTTATGACTTGTATATAGATAGCATATATCAGGAAAATGGTTTTTTCAAGCCAAAATTCCCACACAACCTTACTCATTCAACAAATCAAAATGATAAAGACGTTGGTAATTTTCTATGGAATACTCCTTTTGGCGATCACTTTGTATTAAAATTTGCTATGAAACTTATTGAAAATGAAAATCTCGGAATAAGTAACCATACAGATGTACTAACTGTAGGTCTCTCTGCTGCCGACTATATTGGTCATGGTTTTGGTCCTGATAGCTATGAAGTTGCCGATTACTACTACAAGCTTGATCAATATTTATTGGAATTTATAAATTACTTAAACAAGAAAATTGGTCAAGAAAACTACATACTTACTTTAACATCAGATCATGGCGTAGCACCATTTCCTGAATTAACACATCATCATGAATCGCAGGGCGAGAGAATATCTCAGCAAAAATTTCAGCAAGATATTGATTCTATAGATGCAACCATTCAACGAGAACTCAACCTAAATGAGCCCTCTATCATTGCTGCGTCTGGATATAGGGGTGTTGAACCCAATTTTAAAGTAATATCAAACCCCGATATTGATAGTGTTAAGTTGGTTAATCATATTCAAAAACATCTAAAAAATCTTGACTACATCCAAGAAACAGTCTCATTTATAGATATAAATAATCCATCATGTAACAAATTATTTATTGAAAAAATGAGAAATAGTTACAACCCAAATTATGGATATTTTATAAAAATAATCGGTAAGAAAAACTACCTAATAGGCTACAAATACAACGGTACAACTCATGGAAGTCCTCTCTGCTATGACACCCATGTTCCTCTTCTATTTCTTGGAACTAATATACAGTCAAGACAGGTAAAAGACACAGCATATACTGTTGATATTGCTCCAACCCTACTCGATTATATCGGAATTGAATACGATAGAATATTTGATGGAAACAAGCTCAACCTTATACTAAAATAGAACTAGAAATAGTAAATAATACTTAGCTTAATTGATGAAGCTCTAGTAATTCGTTTCCCATTCAATAATGGGTTACCATATTGGTCCACTCGTTGATTTTCAATTCCTCCATATCCAAATTTCACATTTACTTCCATAGGTGATAATCCTCTGTAAAATTGTGCCCCCGCTGTAAAAGCAGGCATAACCCATGATTTATTCATATTTTCATTTTGAGGTGATGATGAGAAACCTAATAGTCCAATTTTATTAAATTCAATTCCATAACCTAGATTAAAACCAATTTGATCTTGAGCATTGTATGTCGACTCAGCTCCGTAAAAAATATTCAAAAAGATGGGCAATTGAAAATTGCCAAAACCACTTCCACCATTCACTGACTCAGATGCTGGTATTGCATTCCCAAATCCTATTGCAATAGGTGCAGAAACTGCAAGAGCTAAGTTATTTTTTATTTCATATACATTGTATCTCGGCACAAAACCTATAGTATAAAAAGAGGTATAAGTTGTTTGAACAGCCCCCTTTTCGATACGCTTAATATTTCCGGGATCGGTATAAACTATATCAATATAACTCAATGGGGAGGTAATGAAATCGACAAAAAATGAACTTGATAATCCTGTATGTAATCGAGATTTCCAATCTAAAATCGATGAAGATTTTTGGGATAGATTTGTTGAGTTTTCTATCTCATCCACATTGTCGTATACTTGACCATATCCATAAAATGATATCAGCACTAATATTACAGTATAAAACCTTACCATATTATCTGCAAATTTACGAGGAATAGATTCAGATGGAAGTCATATTTACCTCACAATTATCCGTTTTCTTCTAACCTAAATAAAGAAATAGATAAAGGAATGAACAAACTGAAAATAAATATACTGGTTTGTCTCTCTAATAAGGATTCAAAAAACAATGAGGTGAAAATAATACCAACGATGGCAATCATCGGAAATGATGATTTGCGAATTATTGGAATCAAGTAAATAAAAAATAGGAATAAAAGAATCATACCAATCCATCCATACTTTACACCAAAATCCAAAAACTGATTATGAGGTCCTACCCTATTTTCCATATCTAATGGCGTATTTTCTTTGACATAGGTAGCTTGAAGAACCTGTTCTTGAGCTTCTGCACCTACTCCAAGTGGATATTCTCCAATAATCTGAATACACATTTTAGAAGCCTCCATTCGCATAGCCATTGACTTAAAATTGATTTCGTCCCCTTTTCCCCAACTATTGTAATCCTCTATGCTATTTTGAATTTTGTTTCGGAAAGAATCACTAAAATAATAAGACATAGATAATGATAAAATGATAATTAAAATGCCTAGGAACATTGCTTTAAATGATTTTTTCTGAATCGTATACCATATCATTGAAACTAAAATCCCAACATAGAATGATAACAATCCGGTCCTTGAACTTAATATATGAAACGAAACAACACTAATCAAAAGAAGGCAAATAGCTAAATTAAATTGAATCTTATCCTTTAAGCTTTTAGTAATTAGCAGACCTAATAATAAGGCTATAATGCAAGCATTTATAATTCCAAAATGGATGTGATGCATATTTGGTATAGGAATACTTTTGCTTTGTAATAATAGTGCATCATAGAAGTCTTTCTTTAGCAGATAATTAGTAATTGCAAAAATGTTGACCAATGATACAACTGATGATATAATTAGCGTGAAATTAATGAGGCTGTTTTTTTTATGTGAAAACAACATAAAAGAAGAAGCTAAAATAAACACAAAACCAAGAAGTAATAAGGATTTAGAAAAGGTTATTGTGGTATAGCCATTCAATAAAATATCCCCCAAACTCAACAAAAAAACAGCTATAGCTATATAAGTTATTTTTAAGCTATTATGAATTAAAAAATAGTTATAGTTGGCTATCACATAAATAAGTGATAACCCTGTTGTTAGACTCACCAAAAAAGGAGATAACCACAAGCTTATAAAGCCTAATAATAAGACGTAGTAAAAGAACTGAGAGGTTTTCTCTAATCTGAAATCACTATCTAGCAATTGCATAACTAAGCATCACCTTGTCTTTACTAGATACCCCAATTGCTGAAGCAGACATTGATGATAATTTTATAATCTCTGAACTATTTACTGGTTTTGTAAAATTTCCTATAATCTTCACAAAAACGGTCTTGCTATTTTTTGGATTTGTAACCATAATCACTTGACCATTAGGTGCACTATAGTGCAATGCAAAATTCTTATTTTCCGATAATTTTGAATCACCTACGATTACATCTCCACCCTCTTCGATTTTCTCAATATTATATTCCTTTAGAGTTTCTACTTTGATGTAATAGCCATCATTATTTTCAATTGTCTTTGTTTCAATCTTAGTATCAAAGCCCAGATCACTATAAGAACTAGACTTAGAATTTGAAAATGAATCCGATTGATTATCTGACACAAATACTGTTTTAGCTTGACCGTCTTGAACCAAAATACGTTGCCCTTCAGCAATGTTATCTAAACTCATATTATTGAGATTTTTTATCATTTCGACACTTGTATTGTACTTTTTGCTTATAGAGTATAATGTTTCCCCCGCCAACACTTTGTGATATTTAGCAAATGTGGTTACCTGATTATTCGACTCCACATTTGGTTTAGAAATATATTCTTTTGAGGGTAAGTTGTTAAAATAGTCATCCACTACTTTTTCTTGAACTACGGGCTCCAAGTCTGTTAGTATCCAAATTAACTGGTCTATTTTAATAACATTATCCGAACCCGGATTATCATCGACAATTGTTTTTAAACTTATATTGTATTTTCTACTCAGACTATAGAGACCATCACCTTTTTCAACTTTGTGTAATATATAGGTCCTCCCATTTCTAACGCGAATGCCAATGGAATCTGTCTTGTGCCCATAGGAATATATGGATGATAATAAAATGATAGATAGAATTAAATTTTTCATTAAACAAATTTATTTAGAATTACACTGCTAAAACACAGAGTTATTCACTTTATTGTGTGTATTTATATTATTTTGGTCGCAATGATTAGCGTTGACATTCGTATTCATATTAACACATTATTAAAATTGATGAAAAATTCAACTCTAATACTTACGCTTTTTACAGGAGCGACAGCATTAGCTCAGCAAAACGAGGTAGAAATTAAAATTCAGGATACCTTGTTTTTTAACGAATGCAATACTGATACTTATCAATTCATTGATTACTACAAAAAAACCCGATTTGATCCTAACGATACTATTGATTTAACCCAACTATATAATTGGGATTTCTATAATTCTTTTTTTAACACAGGAGACTTTGATGTTTCAAGACTACCATGCTCCATGAAAGGTCAGTATGGAGTTATAAAACATATTATGAGAATCACCGACGAGAAAAATAACAATCATACAATCGTTATTGCAATGATTGAAAACAATGTTTCAGCCGCTTATATCACTGAAGGAGCATTTCTGAATGATGAACTAATTTATGCACCCAAGAAATGAAGATTCTAATTATACGATTTAGTAGCATTGGAGATATTGTGCTTACCTCACCTATCATAAGGTGTGTAAAAAATCAAATTCCAAATGCTGAAATTCACTATCTAACTAAAGAAACATATTCAAACCTTATCACTCATAACACACATATTACAAAGTTGCATGCGTTGAATGATCATAATTTTAACATCCTTGTAGAAGATCTAAAAAAAGAGAATTTTGATTTAGTCATCGATTTACATAAAAATATCAGGACATTTAAAATCAAAAGAGCAATTAATACAAAATGGTTTAGCTTCAATAAATTAAATTTCAAGAAGTGGTTATTTGTGCATTTTAAAATTGATCTATTGCCCGATGTACATATTATAGATCGCTATTTTGATGGCTTAAAATCATTAAATATTAAGAACGATAATCAAGGAGTTGAATATCATCTACCACGTAAACTTGCAATCGATTTAAAGCAATATCATATTCAGAAAAAACAATATATTGTTCTTTCGTTAGGTGCTACTTATTACACCAAACAAATACCAAATAATGTGCTATTAATGTTACTTAAACGATTAAATGATTCTCATGTGGTATTGATTGGAGCTGGTGACAAAGACACAAAAAAGGCTGATTTTATTATGAAAAATTCAAATCATAAAAATATAATCAACCTATGTAATAAGCTTACCATTGATGAGTCTGCTTACATCATTAAGCATTCAAAAACGATAATTACAGGTGATACAGGCATGATGCATATTGCATCGTGCTTTGATGTCGATATCATTACATTATGGGGAAATACGCATCCAAAACTTGGAATGCACGCCTATGTCTCCAAGGAAAAAGTTCAAAATCATTTAGTGAATTTAGCCTGTCACCCATGCAGTAAGTTAGGGAGTGACAAATGCCCAAGAGGTCATTTCAATTGTATGAACATGCAAGACACAAAAAAAATCGTTATAAGTATACCAAAATAAATTTATTCCTAAATGTAAATTTGCGATAATGTCATTGAGAAAAACCATTACCACCACCTTATTATTTACTATTACTCTAGCATTCAGCCAAAATAAAGTAGCATTTAGTAAACTCACTAAAAATGAGTCTGGCGATTATATGTATAATAAAACTCTGTATTCTGGTGAATCGTTATTGCTTTGGCCATCCAACAATAAACCCATGCAACGAATAACTTGGTCTAATGGAAAAATTCACGGTTCTTTTAAAAGTTGGTATGAGAATGGTAAGCAAAATCAAGATATTCAATACTTGAATGGAGTTAGACACGGGTCCTTTAAAACCTTCTATCAGAACGGATCACCAGAAGTAAATTGCATATATTACAACGGAAAACTTAACGGACCTTACACCTCACATTATAAAAATGGTCAGCCAAAAAAAAGGGTCACTTTTAGTGACGGTCTTGAACAAGGAAATTTTGTGCTTTATCATTCCAATGGTCAGATCGAACAAAAAGGAAAATTCCATGATGGCAAACCTGAAGGTTTAGTTACCTCATATTATCGAGATGGAGGAAAAAGAAAAGAAATAAATTACAAGAGCGGATTGAGAAATGGATCATGTACTCTGTACCATATTAATGGTCAAATTGCAGAAACATCCAACTATATCAATGGATTTACAGATGGGGAAAAATCAACCTATACGCTTGAAGGCCAATTAATTGAAAAATCATTTTACAGTAAAGGAAAAATAAATGGTCAAAGCATTACCTATACGATGAGTGGTAAACCACTTGAAATTAAAACCTATAAAAATGACAAACTAAATGGTCCTTATAAATTGTTTAAACAACAAGGTTTGGACACACATGGAGAATATGCTGATAATCTAAAGACTGGCTACTGGGTAGAGCACAAATTTTCACAAGGCGGTCCAGACGAAGGCACTTATGTAAATGGAGAAAAAACAGGTGCATGGAAACTTGGTGCAACAAACCTATTTGGGAAATGCAAAGGTGAATTTATCAAAAATCTAAAGCACGGCACTTGGGAATATTGGAACCTTGATGGAAACAAGTGGAAAACTGAAAAGTGGGATAATGGTAAACTTATAAATTAAGTTATTTAATTTTCATCCTTTTGACTCGCTCCATCTAAATAATGCTAAGTCGTATTTTATTGGATCATTAGCATCTAATCTTAGTAAACAATCTGACAACTCATCTACGGCTTTCCAATCTTGTTGTTTTCGTGACAATAAACCAAAATGAAAAGCAGCTCTTTGTACATGAACATCCAATGGACATCGTAAGTCAGCTGGCTTAATCGAATCCCAAATTCCAAAATCAATAGAATCTTTTCTAACCATCCAGCGTAGAAACATATTTAAACGTTTAGCAGAAGAATTCTTAGATGGATTTGCTATGTGCTTCCTTGTTCTTTGAGGGGCAAAATCAAAATCAAAAAATTGGTGATGAAAATAAATTAATCGGTTTTTGATTGTATCTCCTTTAAAGGATTTTTCTAATGAATCCTCTTTCATATAGAATTGCTTAAGTACCTCAATAAAATAAAGGCAATCAGTGCTATTAAATGTACGATGAACGAAGGACTCAAACACCTTTAAATCGGTACCTGAATGCTCCATGATAAATCGATAAGGTTCCTCTCCCATCCAATTCATCAATCTATTGGTGTTGTTAATAATTGTTTTTCGTTGTCCCCAAGCTAAAATTGCAGCAAAAAATGCTGATACCTCTATATCTTGTTTCTTTACAAATCGTTTAGGTATGGAAATGGGGTCATTCTCTATGAAATCCCTTGGATTTATGGTGTTCAAAACACCATCTAACTCATCTTTTACGTCTTGAATTTTCAAATTCAACGTATCACTATGACATTGCTTTGTCCAAGTCTGCAATTAAATCATCAGCATCCTCGATACCTACACTTAAACGAATTAATGAATCAACGACACCTGATTTTTCACGTTCTTCTTTGGGGATTGATGCATGAGTCATGGTAGCTGGGTGGCCAATCAAACTTTCAACACCACCTAGGCTTTCTGCTAGTGAGAATAAGTGTGTTTGCTTGACAATCTGTTTTGCTTCTTCAATTTGATTGCCTTTTAGTGTGAATGAAATCATTCCTCCAAAACCTCGCATCTGACGTTTTGCAACATCATGATTAGTATGCGTTTCAAAGCCTGGCCAATATACCTTATCAACTTTGGGATGATCATTCAACCATTGAGCTATTTTTTCTCCATTCTCACAATGACGTTGCAATCGAACATGGAGTGTTTTAATGCCTCTCAAAACAAGGAATGAATCCATTGGAGCTGTAACTGCACCACTACTATTTTGAATCCGATACATCTCCTCTGCAATCTTATCATCATTACATACTAAAGCACCCATAACAACATCACTATGTCCACCTAAATACTTTGTAACTGAATGCATAACGATATCTGCACCTAAATCTAGCGGAGTTTGTAAATAAGGTGTTGCAAATGTGTTATCAACTGCCAATAAAGTATGATTGGATTTTGCAATTTTTGATACCGCTTCAATATCAATGATATTCATCATGGGGTTTGTTGGTGTTTCCACCCAAATCAACTTAGTTTTATCATTAATCACATTGGAAATGTTTTCTATGTCAAGCATATCAACAAAGTGAAATTTGATACCGTATTTTTCAAAAATGGTTTTAAAAATTCGATATGAGCCACCATAGAGATCATTGGTTGAAATTACTTCATCTCCAGGATTAAGCATTTTAATTACACAATCAATAGCTGCCAACCCACTTCCAAAACAAGCTCCGTATTTACCATTTTCAATGGCTGCCAGATTTGACTCTAGAGCATGTCTTGTAGGGTTTCCTGTTCGACTATACTCAAACCCCTTATGATTTCCTATTCCGTCTTGAACATAAGTACTTGTTTGATATATTGGAGTCATAATAGCTCCTGTGGCACTGTCAGGTTCTAGTCCTGCATGAATAGCTTTGGTTCCGAATTTCATTTTATAATGGGTTATTAATATGGACGAGTATGTGCTCACGACTGGATTCGAACCAGCACGTCCTAAAGCGGACACCAGCCCCTCAAGCTGGCGTGTCTACCAATTTCACCACGTGAGCAATGAAGTTGCGAATTTATGGCATTATTTAAGAATAAGTTCAGATTTTTTAGTCGAATATAAATATCGATAATTAGGTGTATTTATTTATCTCACGATTAATCGCTTTATCCTTAAGACTATCGCGTTTATCATGTATTTTTTTACCTTTTGCTATTCCAATCTCAATCTTTGCAAATCCTTTGACAGATATAAACAATTCAATTGGAACAATTGTAATCCCTTGATCTTTTAATTTATTCTTAATATTTTTTAGTTCTGTTTTGGTAAGTAGTAAGCATTTGTCTCGATCTGGATCTTGTTGGACATAACCGGCATTTTTAAATTCAGAAATTCGCATGCCTTTAATTTTAAAGACCCCACTATCATCAAAAAAACAATACCCTTCAGAAATGCTAACTTTTTTATCTCGAATAGACTTAATTTCGGCTCCAGTCAAAACGATTCCTGCCTCAAAAGTATCACCAATAGAATATTCAAAATAGGCTTTTCGGTTTCGAGTAATACTGTTTTCTCTTTGTTTCTTTTTAGCCACTTTTTACCTTTCTTTTTAATGCTTCAAGCTCATCAGAATTCAATATCTTCTGTCCCGTCTCAATTTGTGCAATTAGCTTCCCTCTAACCTTAGCAGTTATCGTGCATATAACCTCATTATGTATCACGCTTTTAATTGTTGCAATGAACCTAACTTCATCTCCAATTAGTGCTGGGGAAACATGTTTAACATTGACGAAGGTACCAATTCCCTCCTCATCCACTTCTTTCATATCCAATACAAATAATCTACTAGACCACTCAGCATCACGAGCAAGTGCGAAAGTGCTGTAGTAAGGGTGTACTTCCACTCCATTAAACTTTGCCGTATCTTTTTTGGATACTATCTTATAAAATTCTTTCGTATCTCCGTATTTAAATAATTGCTTCATGTAAATATGAATACTTCAATAGCGAAGTTAACTTAATTCTATGATACTAATTCCCTCGCCACCTAAATCAACCCGTTCATATGACATGTCAGCTATTATTGGATTTAGTTTTAAATGCTTTCTAATTTCTGTTCTTAAAATGCCATTTCCTTTACCATGTAAAATTCTCAGTTTGGAAACACCCATAATCAATGCTGTATCAATTAAATTATCTACTTCAATAAGGGCTTCATGCGTCCTCATTCCTCGAACATCAATTTCTGATTTAAAATTCTTCTGCTTTTGAAGATAGGAAGATTCACTTATATACTTTTTTACTTTTTTAGCATTTTTTTCTCCTACCTTCTCAATATTTTCTATGCTCGTTTTGGTTGTCAAACCACCAAAATTTATAGTAATTCTATTTTTTTTGATTTCCGTTATTTCTCCAGCAGTATCCGAACCTTTCACTTGCACTTGATCTCCAATTTCATAGACTATATCAGATGAATATTCAGGGTGTTTTTTACCCAATTTTGATACTTTTTGGCTCAATGAATTTCTTACCTTATTTGTTTTTTTCTTATCAGCAGCACTCTCTTTGATAAGTCTAATTGTTTTTTCAATCTCTTTGTTTGCCGACTTTATAATAGAGCTAGCTTGTGTATTCGCTTGCTGGATAATCTGGGATTTATGATTCTCTATTTGCTCTTTAAGCAATCTATATTCACGTTCATAGTCTTTTGCATTAGCTAGTTTTTTATTCAACACTCGTTCTTTTTCCTTGAGTTTTTCTTGTTGTGACTGAACATCAGAGAGTAATTCATCTAAATCATATTGTTTCGTATCTGTCAGTGCTTTTGCTCTTTTTATTATTTTTTTATTAAGACCAATATTACTGGCTACTTCAAATGAGAAAGAACTTCCAGGCTTTCCAACTTGCAATTTGTATAACGGAATTAAATTTTCAACATCAAACAGCATAGCAGCATTTTGAATTCCATTGAGCTGATCAGCTTTGGCCTTTATATTGCTGAAATGAGTCGTAATAATACCATACGCATTTTTTGCGTGGATAGATTCCAAGACAGCCTCTGCAATTGGCCCTCCAAACATAGGATCTGTTCCAGTACCTATCTCATCCATTAAAATCAATGTTTTATTATTACAAAAATTAACGATGTGTTTAACTGACTTAAGATGAGAAGAATACGTACTCAAATCTGATTCAATACTCTGATCATCTCCAATATCTATAAAAATATGCTCAAAAAGTTGGAAAGTACTTTCAGCAGTACATGGGACCAAAAAACCGTGTTGTAACATCATTTGGAGCAAACCGACCGTTTTTAATGCAACTGACTTACCTCCTGCATTTGGACCTGAGATTACAATAATGCGATTATTTTTATCTAACGAGTAATCAAGAGGCACTAATTGCTTATTTTCATCTTTAAGCCTTTCTTTTAATAGTGGGTGTTTACTATTGATTACATAAGTATGCGAATCAAACTTAGGTAACTGACATTCCCAGTCAGATGCAAGCCTAGCTTTTGATCTTACAAAGTCATAAAATGCCAAATTTTGTCTTGCTATTTTGATATCTCTTAAATTAGAGACGATATGGGTCGTTATTTTCTTCAAAATAGTAATGATTTCCTGCCTCTTTTTTATTTGTAACTCTGACAAGTCATTATTTAAACTTACAATTTCAATTGGTTCTATATAGGAAATTTTACCCGTACCAGATTGATCAATTAATACGCCATGCACCTTTCGTTTATATTCCGATAAAACAGGGAGCACTACTCTCCCATTTTTTATACCTAACTCTGTATCGGCAAGCAATCCTTTTTCTTTGGCATGTAAAAAAATAGAATTTGAACTCTTAAATATGCTGGTTTCTAATTTTTTTATTTGACCATATATTTTACGAAGCATGGGCGTGGCAGATGGTTTGATACTGCCATCTGGATCTAGAATTTGATCTACCTGATCGATTAGTGAGTAGTCTATTGCTATATCTTTAAAAACTCGTGATAGTTTTGGATATTCCTCAAGATTATTTTTAAAAAAATCATCTACCTTTTTACTTGATTTAAGAAAATCACTAATTTCTTGTATTGACTCAGTTTCATAGAAAAATCCTTGAATATGGGCAGTTTTTTCATGTAAATCAAAGTCAAGTGGAAGTGATACATTTAGTTGAGCTTCTTCAAGTATTTCTTGTGCTTCCTTAGTTTGTTCTAACCACAGAGAAAGAATCTCCGATTGGTGGGTGAATCTTATTTTTTGGTAAATTGATTTTCCTAATTCCGTCTCACAATGATTTTTCGCAAATTCAAGAAATTGATCAAAGCCTAATTTTTTATTAATATTTTTTGGAAAAAGCACAACTAGTAACGATTTATCTTCTTACCGACTTCATCCATTAATTGAGCCAATATTTTAGGATTTCTGGCATATGATCGTAGACTACTATCAAATTGTTCTGCATTTGTGTTATACTTGTTAAATACAATAGTGTAAGAAGTATCTCTCATCATTTTCCCTTCAATACTTCCCGTTACAAACGATTTTTGGGCTGCATCTAATATTTTTAGATCTTTTATAATCTCAATCATTACTTTTTCTTCAATTACACCATCAGGTTTCTGTTCTGTATTTGAGTTGCATCCAAAAATTATAACTATTAAATAAAGTAAAAATATCTTTGCGACGAAAATATGTCTCATTCTATACGCGAAAATATCACACAAATACGGCAAGAAATAGGAAATGTCGAATTAGTTGTGGTTTCAAAATATAGAACCATTGAGGAATTAAATCAAGTATATGAGGCGAATCAGCGAGATTTTGCTGAGAATAGAGTTCAAGAACTCACAAAAAAGAAAGAATTGATGCCAAATGACATCCGTTGGCATATGATTGGTCATTTACAAACCAACAAGGTTAAATTTATAGCTCCGTTTATCCATCTTATACAATCCGTTGATCGTATTAAGTTACTCAAAGAAATTAATAAAGAAGCAAGAAAGAATCACCGAGTTATTCCTATTCTTTTACAAGTTCATATTGCTGAGGAGGAACATAAATATGGTTTTTCAATGAATGACCTTACTCAAATTATCGAATCTAATGAAATTTCAGAATTTAAAAATATTGAGCTCCTAGGTTTAATGGGTATGGCAACCAATACGCCTGACACAGCGATTATAAAATCTGAATTCAAAAAACTTGAATCCTTTTTCAATAAATGGAAAGATCAGCTGAACTGGACTACACTTTCAATGGGTATGAGTGGTGATTACATTCAGGCGATCGAATGTGGTAGTTCTCTAATTCGAGTAGGGAGTAAAATCTTTCAATAAATTACAAAATGATATAAATAAGAAAAGGTCCCCGAGAGGACCTTTTCAATTGACTATGAAAACTCTAAATCTTGGGCTAGAACGCCCAAGGTCTTTAATCTATATTGCCTCTATTTTATTGAGACGCTTAATGATTGCCTTGTTTGTTGGTACAAATTTATAACTAATATTCAGATGAACAACAATCCGAATAAAAAAAAAATATTTTTTTAAACTACGTTCACAAACGAACGATTATTTGCTTTTTTCTTAAACTCTACTTTACCATCAGTTAGTGCAAATAGAGTGTGATCTTTACCCATACCCACATTTTTACCAGGGTGGTGAACTGTACCACGTTGTCTAACCAATATGTTGCCGGCGATGCACTCTTGCCCACCGAATATTTTAACACCAAGTCGTTTACTGTGCGACTCTCTTCCATTTTTACTACTTCCAGCTCCTTTTTTATGTGCCATGGTTTATTTTGCCTTAATGCTTTCTATTTGAATTTGTGTTAGATACTGTCTGTGACCATTTTTAACCTTGTACCCTTTTCTTCTCTTTTTCTTAAAAACAATAACCTTGTCTCCTTTAAGATGGTCAAGTACTTTAGCTTTTACAGTGGCTCCTTTAATTGATGGAGTTCCTACAGTTACTTTACCCGAATCTTCAACAAGCATTACGTTGTCAAAACTAAATGATTTGCCGGTGTCTTCACCTAATCTATGGACATACAATTTTTGATCTTTTTGAACCTTAAATTGCTTGCCTGCTATATCAACTATTGCGTACATATTATTTTTAGAGCTGCAAAAGTAAAATTTATTTGTATATCTACCTAAATACCGATTCTTTTTTCTTCTTAAATATCGACATTTTTTTAAATAATGTTAATAAGCCCTCATTCTTTTTATTACTTTTGCACCCACTTATTAAAAAAATGGATTTAGTAAAGCAAATAGCAGCAGAACAAATAAGAACCGACATCCCAGAATTTGCAGCAGGCGACAACGTTTCAGTTCACTATAAAATTAAAGAGGGTGACAAAGAACGTATTCAGGTATTCCAAGGTACTGTTCTTCAGTGCAGAAATTCTGGATTAGATGAAACATTCACGGTACGAAAAATCAGTAGTGGCGTTGGTGTTGAAAGAATATTTCCTTTGAATTCACCTAACATCGATAAAATTGAAGTCAATCGTAGAGGTAAAGTTAGAAGGGCTAGAATATTCTATCTACGTGGTCGTTCAGGTAAAAGTGCTCGAATCAAAGAAAAAAGATAATCAATACAAAATAGATTATTCAAATTATACAAAGCCCGTCTTGGTAATGCCACGATGGGCTTTTTTATTTGCATAATATACATCACACAAAAAAATTACAACCAAGAACAAATCATGGAGATTTCAGCAAAATATAACCCAGAAGGTATTGAGCAACGTTGGTATAACGAGTGGATTGAGAAAAAAATATTTTCATCTATACCAGATGAGAGACCAAGCTATACTGTAGTTATGCCACCACCCAATGTGACTGGAATCCTTCACATGGGGCACATGCTAAATAATACTATTCAAGATATCTTAGTTAGACGTTCTCGCATGCTTGGTTTTAATGCTTGCTGGGTTCCTGGAACCGATCATGCATCTATTGCGACTGAAAATAAAGTAGTTCAACAACTAAAAGATCAAGGAATATCAAAAGATAATATCTCCAGAGAAGAATTTCTAGATCATGCTTTTGATTGGAAAAATAAATACGGAAATATCATTCTTGATCAATTAAAAAAACTGGGATGTAGTTGCGATTGGGAACGAACACGATTTACCATGGAACCTGATTTATCTGAGGCTGTCATTGATTCTTTCATCGATTTGCACGCTAAGGGTTTTATCTACCATGGAACTCGAATGATTAATTGGGATCCTGTTGGGAAAACCGCTTTAAGCGATGAGGAAGTTAATCATGAAGAACAAAATGCTCAACTTTACTACATTAACTATTCGCTTTCTGAAAGTGATGAATCAATACAAATAGCTACTACCAGACCTGAGACAATTATGGGTGACACCGCTATATGTGTGCATCCAAATGATGAAAGATACAAGCATTTAGTCGGAAAGTCGTGTTTAGTTCCATTGATTAAGAGGTCTATCCCAATCATTGCTGATGAATATATTGACATTGAATTTGGTACAGGAGCATTGAAAGTCACTCCAGCCCATGACTTTAATGATTACGAACTCGGCAAAAAACATCAATTAGCCACCATTGACTGCTTTAATGACGATGGAACTCTAAGTAAATCTGCTCAAATTTTTGTTGGCGAAGATCGGTTTAAAGCAAGAAAACTAGTGATTAATGAGCTTGAGAAACAAGGAAAATTGATAAAAACCGAGCAAATCGTAAACAAAGTAGGAAAAAGTGAACGTACCAAAGCTATAGTCGAACCTCGTCTTTCAGCACAATGGTTTGTGGACATGAAGAAATTCATGGAGGAATATCCAGAGTCACTCTCGGATGTGATGAATGATAAAATTCAATTTCATCCTGCTAAATTTAAAAATACGTATCGCCACTGGCTTGAAAACATCAAAGACTGGTGTATTTCTAGACAATTATGGTGGGGGCATCGAATTCCAGCATGGTACACCCCTGACGGTTCTCCAATCATCGCAAAGACTGCTGAAGAAGCAATTAAAAAATCGACTAATCCAAAATGGACTGCATCTGATTTAAAACAAGACGAAGATGTATTGGACACTTGGTTCAGTAGTTGGTTGTGGCCAATCAGTGTTTTTGATGGTTTTAAAAATGAAGGTCAAAAAGAATTAGACTACTACTACCCTACTTCTGATCTGGTAACAGCCCCAGATATTATTTTCTTTTGGGTAGCAAGAATGGTCATGGCTGGCCATGCTTTTAAAAAGCAAATTCCATTCAAAAACGTATATTTTACAGGAATAGTTAGAGATAAGGATAGACGAAAAATGTCTAAGTCTTTGGGCAATAGCCCAGACCCTATTCGTTTAATGGAAAAATTCGGAACCGATGGAGTTCGAATGGGACTAATGTTAAGTGCTCCTGCAGGAAACGACATCTTATTTGATGAAGCTTTGTGTGAGCAAGGTCGAAACTTTTGTAATAAATTGTGGAATTCATTCCGTTTAATTAAGGGATTAGAAGTTACTGAAGTTCAAGATGAATTTTCAAAAAATCACAGTTTACAAGCACATCAATGGATGAGCCATAAACTTAGTCTAACCATTGAAAGGATAAACTCCTATTTTGATGACTTCAGAATATCCGATGCGTTGATGGAACTCTACAAATTGACACGAGATGACTTCAGTGGTTGGTATTTAGAAATGATTAAACCTGCATATGGTCACCCGGTATATGCTAAAGATTCGGATAAAGTTATTCAAATGTTTGATCAAATATTAAAACTTCTACATCCATTCATGCCATTTATCACGGAAGAATTATGGCATGGATTAGGTGAAAGAAACGGACAATACATCAACCAACAAAATTGGCCTAACCAAGAACCATTAGGAGTCTCAATCCATCAAAACATATTTAATCTAGTTTCTGAAATTAGAGCTAAAAGAAATGAAAATGGGATATCTCCAAAGATACCCGCATTTATACAATTAAATGTAAAGAATAATACCATTTACGAATCAACAGAGGGAATCATTCATAAGCTTGCAAATGCATCAATATCAGTAAAAGCCAGCGAAAGCACCCCTTTCAAGGTTTTAATTGGTACTGATGAGGTTGTTATTACTTTCCAAGATTTTGTCAAAGAAATTGATACCGCTTCTAATCAAAAAGAAATTAAACGATTACAAGGATTTTTAATTGGCATAGAGAAAAAACTGAATAATGAGAAGTTCATGGCTAATGCTAAACCCGAGGTTATTGCAAATGAACAGAAGAAAAAGGAAGATACATTGCGTAAAATTGAGCGACTGCAAAGCCAGTCTTGATTCTATACATCTATAATCCACCTGAAATTAAGTGCTGATTGATGAAATTTTCAGCAACACCTTTCTTATTCTCTATAAAATGTTGGAATTGAGCATAAAGGTCTACATTAAATAAATTGATAAGCACATATGGCTCAAGTAAACCCTTCTCTTTTATGTATCGTGCATAGCTCAATGCTGGGATGTCCTCTCCTTCTGTTGCTTCAAGCATTTTTTCCCAACAATACACTTCTAAATACTGACTTATTGGAAGCGTAACATCTTCTTTTAGGAGACCATTAAGATCATAATATTTCTTTCCATTTTCTAGTGCATCTATGTAGTGAGAAAAATGCATATGTTCATCAAATAGCTGACCCCTTTGATAGTAATCACTGACATTATTAATGGATGATAAACGCAGAATCCAGTTTCGGTACAATTGTTTGTTTTGACTTTCTAGTATTGAATTCATCATACTAAAAACAAATTCTTCTGGATAAACTAAAAGACTCTTTTTACATACTTCTAAAGCTTTCGACGATTCTCCTTTCGCAATTAAAGCCGAAACTAAAAGCACATTTGATACATTTATGAAGGGCTGAATCTGTTTAGCTTGCTTGTAATATTGTATTGCCTTTCCATAATACTCCAATTTTGAATGCGATTTTCCTAAACCAATTATAGCTGAATAATTGCTTGAATCTAATGAATACGATTTTTCAAATAGTTCAATTGCATATTGATAATTTTCAGCATCCATCTCAATGATAGCTTTCTCATAAAGCTTCAATGATTCATCATCCACTGTTTTTTTAGAAAAATAAATTTTATCGACATATAGGCCTCTTAATAATCCACTGGCTTTTGAATTAAATGGAACTGACATATTAGCGAAATATACCGCGTTGTAATGACTATAAAGTGCATTCTGAACATCTTTTTCTGATCCACCAGAATTTACTTTCTGAAGGTAATTTTCGAATGTTATTTTGATATAATCATCCCATAGTATTTTACTGACAGGATATCGATTAAGAATGGATCGCATTCTAATTTCTGCATCTTCATACTTTCCTTTTTTAGATAATCGCTGTATCTTCTTAATCGCTCTATAATTAGCTCTGTATCTCTGAGCCGAAGATGATAACGTTACTAGCGTTAAGACAATGATAAGCAGTGATCGAACTAAGTTCATTTCTACAATGAAAAATAATTTAACTCGAAAATACACTTTTAAAACGGTGTACTACCTATTTTTGAAATCAAGTTCTAGCATGCTGAAGAAACTACACTGGCTTTTTATTAAATCCTTCACTGGGCCTTTCATAGGAACTTTTTTTGTTGCATTGTTTTTATTTCTAATGCAAACCATCTGGAAATATCTTGAGGATCTTGTTGGGAAAGGACTTGAAGTATCTGTCATCTTTGAATTCATATTTTATTTTGCCATACATCTCATTCCTATGGCCTTACCTTTAGCTATCCTCCTCTCTTCCATCATGGTCTTTGGAAACCTTGCTGAGCGGTATGAACTAGTGGCAATAAAAAGTGCTGGAGTATCCCTTTTAAAGGCAATGAGACCCATGTTTTTCATTAGCATAATCCTGGCGATCAGTGCTTTCTTTGTATCTAATAATCTAATTCCAAAAGCCAACTTAAGTTGGGGAGCTCTACTCTATGATGTAATGCAGAAAAAACCAGCAATGAATATCGTTGATAATGTATTTTTTAAAGATATTGAAGGCTATCAAATCAGAGTAGGTAAAAAACACGACGACAACCAAACCATCGAAGACATATTAATCTATGTTAATACCAATAGAAAAGATGGAAATAATAATATCCTGATTGCAGAGCGAGGGAAAATGACAATCAGTGATGACAACCGATTCATGACCCTATACCTCGAAAATGGCAAACGATATCAAGAGTTGGTAAATGACCCTAATTATAAAAAATCCATGCCACACAATACTATGGCATTTGAATCATATCACCTAACCATTGATTTGAGCGAATTGGCCTTTAATAGAACAGATAAAGAGCGATTTTCTGAGGATCATCGAATGATGAATATTAAACAACTTGATATTCGAATTGATTCACTCAACCGCTTTATTGCAAAAAAAAATAATTCACTTTTCGACTACATAGAACCTTATTTCTTTGAGGCTTCAGATACCATCAATATTCAAGACACCTCAGTTTCTAAAAGATTAGCCTATCTATTATCAAGAAAAAAGATAACTATAACTAAATCATTACCTACCACTGATTCGTTATCAAGTATAGCAATAAATCCACTTAATAAAACTCCAAGCAAGAAAAGGAAAACACTATACAAAGCAATGTCAATGGAGGATATCATTGAAAGAGCGGCACAAAATGTAAACAACATTAAACGTATTAGCTCCAACAATATCAATGATCTATCTGGTCAAAAAGAGCTTAAAGCAAAATATGCCGTTGAATGGCATAGAAAATTCACATTAGCTGTTTCTTGCATTTTACTCTTCTTTATTGGAGCCCCACTAGGTGCCATTATTAAAAAAGGTGGATTTGGGTTACCTCTAGTAGTTTCTATCCTACTCTTCATCTTATATTATGTCGTGAGTATTTTTGGTGAGAAGTTAATCAAACAAGGTGTTTTACCCCCAATTATAGGGATGTGGATGGCCTTGGGACTATTCTTCCCATTAGCTATTTTCTTAACCTATAAGGCAAGCCGTGATTCTCAACTCTTTAACATTGATTTTTACAAGCTCGTCATTCCTAAAAAATGGAGAAAATGAAAATACTTCAAGTAAGTAATCGTGTTCCATGGCCTCTAAACGAGGGAGGGACTATTGGTATATATAATTATACGAAATCATTTAGCGAATTAGGACATGATGTTACCTTGTATTGTTTGGACGGACACAAACACAACACTCCTATCCAAGAAGCTACAGCAGAATTAACCAAATACGCTAAACTATACATCCATCCTATTGATACGGATGTTAATTTTGATGATGCTTCAAAACACCTTTTAAGAAATAAGTCATATAACGTAAGTCGTTTTTACAATTCAACTTTCGAACAAGAATTAATCGAACTTCTATCCAGTGAATCATTTGATGTTGTTCAGCTTGAAGGAACTTTTGTGGGCCCGTATATTTCAAGTATCCGTAAAGTATACAAAGGTCTGATTGTTTTAAGGATGCATAATGTTGAATATGAAATTTGGCAACGTCTCGCTCATAATGAGAAGAATCCATTTAAGAAATTATATCTCAATATTCTATCTAGACAATTAAAAAGGTATGAATCACAAATCATCAAACAAGCGGATGCTGTAGTTCCAGTTACCGATCAAGATAGTGATAAATTTAAGCAGCTACATTCCAAAGGAATTTATAAAACGATACCTGCAGGAATAAACTTGGATACATGGAAATTTGCTCCTTCAACATCAACTCAACGTTGGTATCACATTGGATCAATGGAATGGCATGCAAATGCAGAGGCAGTTGATTGGTATGTAAATGAAATCCATCCATTGATTACTAAAAAATGGAATAACTATTCATTAAATCTTGCTGGGAAAGGGATCAATGCAAAAGAGTTTAGCTCTATTGATCAGGTTGAAGTTATTAAAGATGTTGAAGATGCCTATCAATTTGTTAAATCATGTGATGTATGCGTTGTGCCTTTAAAAAGTGGAAGTGGTATACGATTAAAAATATTAGAAGCTATGGCAGCTGGGAAACTGGTTGTCTCTACGACGATTGGTGCTCAAGGCATTGACTATGTTGATCGTGAACATTTACTCATAGCTGATACCCCATCTGAATTTTCAACTCTCTTTCAGAAATTAAATAACAACCAAATTGAGTTTACTTCCATCATAAAAAATGCAAGAAAACTCATTGAAGATAATTACTCAACAAAAGCACTCGCAAAAAAACAACTGATATTTTATAAAAGTTTAATGCATAAAAAAGGGTAAATCATCAGATCTACCCTTTATTATACTGAGAATATGACTTGTGCTATTCTACTGTTATTTCTTTGATTTTTCCATAGCCTAGATTATTCAATCCTTTTCGAATTTTATAAGCATGACCTACAACAATAATTACCATGTTATCTGGTTTCAGCATCTGTTTTGCAATCGCATTGACATCAGATACAGTCATGGCGTTAATCATATTGGACTGCTGTGTAGTATAATCCTTTGGTAAATTATATTCAGCTATTCTACTTAGGAAATTCAACTTTTGGAATGGCGTTTCGTAGTCCAAGGCTTCACTCAGTGTAATCGATGATTTGGTAAAATCTAACTCCTCCTGTGTGATTCCTTTGTCTAAAAAGTTATTAAACTCATACATGACCTCTCGAATCGCACTATCAGTAGCTTCTTTCTTGATTTCGGATGAAAATCGAAACACACCATATTGATCCGATCCAGAAAATCCAGAACTAGCACCATAGGTATATCCTTTATCTTCTCTTAAGTTGAGATTGATACGACTATTGAAAGCCCCTCCAAGAGAGAAATTCATAACACCAGCCTTGAAATATTCTCCATTGTAATCATACTTAGGTCCAGGATGACCTATATAAATAGTGGATTGAGCTGCATAAGGCTTATCAACTAAATAAATGGCAGTTGACTCAGGCATTGCCAATTCTGGGATACTGGGAATACTCACGTTGGTATTTTTCCATTCCTTTAGGAATCCAAGTTTACCCATCGCTTCAGATTGGCTGATGTCACCAGATATGACAAGTGTGCTCACATTAGGTGAATAGAACTGACTGTAAAAATTTTTCACATCATCTAATCCGATCTTAGATAGAGACTTGTAATTTCCGTAATAATAATCCTCAAGTATTGTTCCTTCAAATAGGATAGAACCCCATGCTTTTCTTGCCATCACAGAAGGGTTACTTTTTTGAGTCTTCAAATTCTCTAACAATTGATTTTTAATTCGTTTGAAATCTTCCTCATCAAATCGTGGTTCAAATAGAGTTTCTTTCAATAGGGCTAAAGTTGGGTCAACATTTGCTTTTAAGCAACTTACAAAGACAGAACTACTTGTCACACCGCTATTAAAACTAATCCGACTTCCCAACTTCTCCAACTCTCGTGAGAACTCTTCTGTAGTTAATTTTTGAGTTCCCTCTCCCATCATGGAAGCCGTTACCATAGCTGTACCGGTGTTTATCTTCTTATCACCCTCTAACAAATGACCGCCTTCCATTTCAATATAGAAATATACTAATGGAGACTCTGTGGACTGACTACCAATAACTGTAAGACCATTATCTAGTTTTTCAGTGTAAAAGTCTGGAACAGTAAACGCCTTGGCATTGGGTTTTGTTGGTCGAACACTTCGATCATAATCATCTTTAGGGGGATTATAGGTTAATCCATTGTATTGTGGATCTACTTTTTTAGGTTCATTAGCATGTGGATTTATACTCTTGGATGATTCATCATCCTCGTCCTTTTCAGACCTATCTCGTTCAATACGAAGAATAACTGCCTTCTTGTTTTTAATATATTTTCGATAAACTCGAATCACATCTTCTTTTGTCACTGAACTATATCTATCAATATCGTCTTGTAAGTTGTATCCATTCCCTCTCATCATGTCATAGCTTGCCAATACCTCCGATTTTGCATCAATACTATTTAATGCACTGTATGTAGAAATCAAAGCTTGAGTTTTAGTAATCTCAATATCCTCATCAGAAACACCTCTTGTTTCAAACTCTTCGATAGAGGCACGGATATTCTTCTCCACGTCAGCCTCGCTCATTCCTCCTGCCATAGTTGGTTTAGTGATAACTTGGATACCAAACATGCCTGCAAGTTCAAGCGTTTGATGAAATGCACCCACTTGAAGGGCAAGTTCTTTTTTCTCCAGATTCTTGTATAAAATTGAGTTATTTCCACCACCGATAATTCTACTAAGAATATCAAGAGCAGCCTCATCTGCATGGTATTCTGGTACTGTTGGAAAGGCCATGAGTGTCAATGGAGCAAAAATGTTATCGTAATCCTTTACATAATAATCCGTAGACAAGAACGGCTTCTTGGGATACATATCTCTTACCTCAGGACATTTAGCTATCCCTTTGAAGTATTTTTCAGCCCACACTTTAACTTCTTCTGGGTTAACGTCACCTGAAACGATTAAAGATGCATTATTTGGTCCATACCAACGAAGGAAAAAGTTTCTAAGATCTTCAAATGAAGCCAAATCTAAATCATCAACAAACCCGATTGGTGTCCATTCGTATGGATGATTAGCAAATAAAGACTTAAATAGAAGTTCATTAACCATACCATAGGGTTGATTGTCGTATCGTTGTCTTTTTTCGTTTTTTACTGCATTTCGTTGATTTTCGAACTTCTTCTGAGTAAATCCTTCTAGATGCGTACCCATTCTATCTGCCTCTAGCCACAATAAGGTTTCTGTCATATTACTTGGAGCAGTCTGATGATATACTGTTTTATCAAAAGAGGTGTAAGCGTTGTTTGTACCTCCCGATTCACTAATTATTTTGAAATGCTCCTCATCTGCTACGTTTTTAGAACCTTGGAACATCATGTGCTCAAAAAAGTGAGCAAATCCACTATTTCGAATACTTTCTCTTGCACTTCCCACATGATAAGCCACTCGAACATGAACTATAGGGTCTGAATGATCTTCGTGTATGATTAGCGTTAAATCATTGGCAGGAAGCTTATATTTTTCATAAGGTATGAGGACTTTACCCTCTTCTGGGGTTACTTTTTCAATTAACTCAAATGAAGATTGAGCAGTTGAAAATGAATACATAAAAGCCAAAAGAGTTAATGTTAGGATATTTTTCATGAGTTGTTAAATATTATATTTATTGAGGTTCAAATCAACGAGTATAAAAAAATTAAAACAAGTTATATCGATGAATTGATGTTATTATAGACAAAAAATTGAGTTAAACGAAAATCATTTAATGGTTACTTGAATAGTCTCAGCCCATTCTTCTCCGTAAGAAACATGCATACCATCTGCAAATTGGAGTGTTAAATCATAAGTACCTGGACTTAAGGAAACGGAATCCTCACTTTGCCCCCCTCCATAATGAATATGTTGTTCGTCAGCAATAATGACCAGACCAGCATCGATAGGTCCATCATTCACAATCAGATGATGATGACCATGACCTGGATTTGGTGCACCTTTGGGCTCTAAAACCATCCCCTCTACTCCCATCTGAAGAAGAAATGGAGATTGAATTGTATCGCCATCTTGAATGTTTAAAAATGACACTCCTTGGGTCTTTTCTGTCTTGCTATTTGCACAGCTTATTAAGAACAGAATAGACATAACGTAGAAAAATTTATTCATGGTTACAAAGTTACGTTTATTAATGTAATACGATTTGAATTAATACGATCAAATTAACATAAAACAAAAAGACTCACTGTTGTCTAGTGAGTCTTTTAGATTGGGTGGAAGACCGGGCTCGAACCGGCGACCCTCGGTACCACAAACCGATGCTCTAACCAACTGAGCTACAACCACCATTTTTGCGTTAATTGAAATTCAATTATGCGGCTGCAAATATATTATTCCCATTATCATTTTAAATAGAAATGAAAATAAAAATAATTGATTCTTTGATGTTGTATATCATGTGGGCAAATCATTTAGGAATGTAGCACCACAACATCGTAATATTGAAGTGTAAAAATTGATCAATGAACAAATCGATTAAACACGTTATTTTTTATTCGTTAATTACTTTGTACACTAGTGCTGTATTTGCCCAGAAAACAGAAGTTTACACTAACAACCTACAAACTTTTGAAAAAGCTAAAATGCTTTATATCAAAGAACAGTTTAATCCATGCATCAGATTATTTGAATCGTTCAAGGATGGTGACAGTCATCCAAATTTAAATTTCGAATGCGACTTATACATTGCATTATCTCGATTAAAATTACAGAAACAACTAGCAAGTACGCGTTTAGCTAGCTTAATACGGTCAAATCTTGATCACCATTTAAGTGACGAAGTACACTTAGAGCTTGGTTTATATTACTTTAAAAAAGAACGATTCAAAAGGAGTATAGACTACTTTGATAAAATTGATGAAATAGATCTTCCAAAAGAAAAACGAGAGGAATATACCTTTAAAAAGGGATATAGTTTATTCAAAATCAAAGAATATGAACTAGCTAAAAACCAATTCAAAAAGATTATGAACTCCGATGGTATCTACGCCATCGAAGCCAATTATTACTACGGTTACCAATGCTATATTCTTAAAGATTATACTTGTGCTTTGGCAACTTTTACCAAAATTGGTGACAAAGGACCAAAAACCATGCAGCTATACATGGCTCAAATTCACTACGAAAACCAATCTTATGAAAAAGCATTTGACATTGTCCAGAACATTAACCTCTCAAAAAAACAAAATGAGATTGAATTACTTAAGGGTAAAATTCAATACCAATTGGGTAATAAGAATATAGCTTTAGGACATTTTGAAAAATATAAAGGAGATGTACTTGTTTTAAAATCAGATGAGTTATACCAATTTGCAGACGCTTATTATTTAGCCAATCGATTTGATGAAGCTCTACCTTACTATATTTTGTTAGCAAATGAGGAAACTGAAATTGGCCAATTATCCAATTACCATATCGGACTAATTGATGTAAATACCAATCATAAAGAACGTGCCTTAAATGCTTTTTCAGAAGCGAGTAGGAAAAAATTCAACTCAACTATTAGTGAGGTTTCGGCTTTTAATTATGCCAAACTAGCTGCTGAGTTGAATAAAAACAACATCGCTATCAACTCTATCAACCTATTCATAAAATCGTATCCAGAATCTTCTTATGCTGATGAGGTGAAATCCTTACTTGCAGACGTTTTTCTGAATACAAAGAATTACAAGGCAGCTATTGAGTTACTAGAAGATATCCCTAACCTCAATACACGATCAAAAGAAGCCTACCAAAAACTTACCTTTCATCGTGCAGAGGAACTATATCTCAACCATGAATACGATAAGGCTGAGACATTCTTTAGAAAATCACTCAAATACCCCATCAACAAAACACAGGAAGGTCATGCTTACTTTTGGAGAGCTGAAATAGCTGCCAAATCAGGCGATTATAATACCAGCATTAATCTGATGAATCGCTTTATGAGCTATGATGAAATCACACTTTATAAAAATCACGGGTATTACAGTATAGGCTACAGCTACTTTAAAATGAAGGATTACCCAAAGGCTCAAATATTCTTCTCCAAATTCAAAGACAAAGAATCCTATAACAATGAGAACAAGAAACTATATCTCGATAATACGCAACGATTAGCCGACTGTTATTTTATTAATGGTGAGTATGACAAGGCCATCACTGAATATAGTTATATCATTAAGAATAACTATCGCAATAGTGATTATGCTCTATTTCAACAAGGTATGCTATATGGTCTTAAAGAAAGACATCTAGACAAAATCAGTACACTTCGTAAAATTCAAAAAGATTTTTCATCGAGTATATATGTAGATGATGCACTTTATCAAATGGCAATGGAGCATTTGACTATTGAAGATTATAAAACTGCCGATCGAATCTTTAATCTCATTATTTCCCAACACGACTACTCTCCTTTTCTACCGACTAGCTATTTGAAGCTAGGCTTAATCAACTACAATCAGAATAAGGATGAAATTGCATTGAGGTATTATAAAACGGTAGTTGAACGATTTCCAAAAACATCACCAAGTCGTGAAGCATTGTCTTTTATCGAGATTATTTACAATAACCAAGGAAAGCCACAAGCATATTTCGATTATGTAAAAGACATCCCAGGTGCTGAAGTTAGGCTTACTGCTCAGGATAGTGCAATTTATCAAAATGCTATGCGAGTATATAATGCTGAAGATTATACTGGAGCATCTCGAGAATTAAACAATTACATCAAACGATTCGATGACAAGGGCTTCTTTATTTTACAAGCTAATTACTACAAAGCAGAGTGTGACTATTACACTGACAATGAAGACCAAGCATTAATTCACTACCAATATGTAGTTGATCAAAGTAGAAATGAATTTACTGAAAAGTCACTAATCAAACTTTCTAATACCTACTACAATCGAAAAGAATACTTAAAAGCCATTTCTTATTTCCAAAAATTAGAACCGATTGCTGCTTCCAAAAGCACCTATTTAAATGCCATACTTGGACAAATGAGAAGCCATGAATACTTATCCAATTTCGAACAAGCAAAGGACAAAGCCATACAACTATTACCTATTGAAAATGTCCCCATTGAGAATCTAGTAGAAGCAAATATGCTATTAGGTAGAGTACAAATGCTCGATAGTAATTATCGTAGTGCCAAGTTTCACTTTGATTACGTCATTGATGAAAGCAGAAATAAAATGACTGCCGAAGCTTTATATAATCGGGCTTACATTCATTTAATGGATAAAAAAATAGCATTATCACGAGCAGATGTATATCGACTCAATGACGATTTTTCTGCCTATGAATACTGGGTCGTTAAGGGATTCATTATACTAAGCAATATCTACATGCTAGAAGACGATCTTTTTCAAGCAAAAGCCACATTACAAAGCATCATTGACAATTACTTCAATGAAGAGGATGGGTTACTCGCCATTTGCAAGGCTAAGATAGCAACCATTGAACAACTAGAAAATTTGGAAATGGATGTTGATGCTCCTGAAGAAGAATAAGTCAGCAGTCATTAAGGAACAAAAAAATTATGGTTGGTAAATGATTCAGCCAATTATATTTGCAACCATAAAATAAACTGGCCTCGTAGCTCAGCTGAATAGAGCACTTGATTACGGCTCAAGAGGTCTCAGGTTTGAATCCTGACGAGGTCACAAATAATAGCAAAGCTCGACACTTTTGGTGTCGGGCTCTCTTGTTTTATACTCGAGTTGAATTCATTTAATCGAGAAGTTTAAAATAAGAAAGCCACAAATCAGTGCCTGATTTGAGCTTTGCTCTTTCAAAATGGAACGACCAAGGATCGCAAAGCATTCCTGACGAGGTCACCATTTTAAAAAGCACATTTGACAAACTGTTGAATGTGCTTTGTTTTTATAGGGGGGGTAAAAAATAGAGTTAAATATGACTAATACAAGTCCCTACCTCCGAAGCAGCTTCACATTCAATCCTTTCATTGTAGACCAACCTTCTTTATCTGTCAACCTAATTTGAAAATGATAATCTCCCTCATCATATAAATCTGTTCCATCACTTGACGGAATAGTCATCGATACATCAGTGGTAAATTCATTGGTGACAGGAAGGGTGTAATCTTGGATATATACATAAGGATTCTCAGCCGTTTTAACTGCACCTAAGGTACATTGCTCAAACTCTGTAGAATGTGTATGGTGATCGAAGTTGTTATGGATATCAATATTAAATGCACCCAACTCAACATTATCAGTCAATAATGCCTTAACGATAAAAGGCTCATCAAAATAAAGTGTATCACAGCTTGTAGGAAAAGCGTCTAAAATAGTCAAATCAATTAGTGGTTTTTCAGTATCAATCGTAGGTTTCTCGTCATCTTGACAGGCATTTAATAAGATTGATAAAACAACTAATAATATTATAATTTTTGATGTATTCATTGTTTATATTATGATAAAAATAATAAGTTCACCACGGCAATTGCCACAGTGAACTTATTATTAAAATTTCAACTAATTGTTGTTTTCTGGTTAAACGAATTAGTGAACGTGAACGTCTGCTTCAACGCTAGTTGATTTACCTGTTTGATCAGTCACTGTCAGATGGAAATGATAATCACCATGTTCAGCAGTAGATGGAATCTCTAAATCTTTATGGAAATCAGCATTTAAAAGACCTGAATAATCAGTATACTCAGCCTCAATGTCATCTCCAGATCCACCTTCTGGATGTAAATCTACGGTGATTTTGTCAATCTTT